>JALYPM010000067.1 GCA_030856365.1 Pseudomonadota bacterium | reverse complement strand
CCCATAGCGACCGTCAGCGGCTGGCCAGCGGCAACGAGCTGCTCGCAATCAGCGGCCGCGTCATCAACCCGACGGAGGAACGGCAGTCGGTGCCGCCAATCACCGCCCAGCTCCGCAACGGCGCCGGCAAGCTGGTCCATAGCTGGACGATCGCTCCACCGGCAGCGAGCCTTGCCCCGGGCGCCAGCGCAAGCTTCAACAGCGCCGAGGTCAACGTTCCAGCAGGCGGCGACGAGTTGACCGTTACACTTGGGGCGCCGCCAGCTTAAGCTACTGAAATTCCAGAAGTTTGAGCGGCTGGCGAGTGCCATCGGGCAGGCGGAATTCCGACTGGCGACGCTCGGCTCTGGCCACGTCGAACGTAACGGTGCCGGTATCGAACGCGATGACTGCCGGCTGAAGGATACGCACCATCGCCCGCGCCTGCCGCGGCTGGCCCGCAGCGGGAGGCGGCGGTTCCTGAGCAGCAATAAGGGCGGCGATCCACAGCATGGTGGCGGTGTAACGCGCCGCCGCGTGAATGGTAAAGAAAGTCTTAAGAAACCGTCCCCGATCGGGACAGAGTGTGCGGCATTGCGCCCCTTCGACCGCTTTGCTAGAGGCGCCGCCTGCCAGTGACGGCGGCCCACCGGTTGCCTGTCTCATTTCATGACGTGCGGTCGTGGCGGAACTGGTAGACGCGCAGCGTTGAGGTCGCTGTGGCCGAAAGGCCGTGGAAGTTCGAGTCTTCTCGACCGCACCAGCATCAAGACCAAGCCATGCGGGGGGCTGGCTGTTTTGATGCTCCCTCCCTTTGAGCTGCAGCGAGGTCAAAGTCGTCCAAGACGACTTTGCGGGCTTTCACTCTCGCGAGGCGATGCGCTGGAGCGGCCGGACCTCGATCGCGCCGAGCCTGACGATGGACTTTTCGGCACTGACCGTCACCTGGATGCCGAGCTCCGGAGTAACTTTTGCCGTCTCCGCGGAGGCGCGGGCGACGCGGATGCTGTAGCGGCCGTAAGGCACGCGCTCGAACAGGAAGAAGCCGTCGAAATCGCTTTGAGCCGTGGCGACAGCATTTCCGCTCCCATCGACGAGCTCCAGCGTCAGTCCCTCGAAGCCGAGGCCGCCGCTCTTGACCACCGCGCCCTCGATGTCGCCGCCGCCGACGAGACCAATCTCGACTTCCGCCGGAACGCCAGGTCGCGGGACGACGACCTGCAACGCCTTTTTCGGCACCAGCATCGGGTCGGCGAGGCTAGACGCGTCGATTCCGACCGTCACGGGCGTGAACGTCGCCAGCCCTCCGACCAGCACGGAGCCCGAAGCGTCGGTCGGCCGCTCGGAAAGGCGAGTGCCGGTGGTAACGAGCGCGCCCTTCTCCAGCGGCTCGGATGACTCGCGGATGCCGTTATCATTGAGGTCGCGATAGACGCGCGCATAAACCGCGCCCGCGCCCGCGAGCGGCTGGCGCGAGAATTTGAACCCGTGCATCGCGTCGAGCGAGAAGTTGAGGTTGATGCCGGCGGCGAGGGAGCCGTCGCTCGCTGCCTCTCCCGTCAAAGCAATCGCCATCGAATCCAGGCGCCGGATATGGGAGGCGCGCGCGCGCAGACGCTTGGACGGGCCGTCATAGCCCAGGCCACCTTCCCAATCGACATGGTCGGATGCGGACCAATAGGCCGACAGTTCCGCTGTTCGGAACCGTGCCGCAGGCGCAACTTCCATGCTGGCCGAGCCGCGCAGGCGGACACTTCCCACGCGGCCGGATCCGATCAATGCGACCTCCGCGCTTCCGGGTGGTGCAGGTCCATGGGCGAGGTACTGCCGCTGGTATCGGACGTTGGCCGCAAGGTTGAAGCGGTCGAAGTTGGCCGACAATCGAGCCGCGGCCTCGAGCTGACGGGTGCCGTCACCACGATCCGAAAGGCGAACCGCGGCATGCGCCGGCAAGACCCTGCGACCGATCCTCAGCGGGGTGTCGAGCGCCAGTTTATAGTCGTTGAGGGTGGACTCGCGCGCACCACGAAGATGGAAATCGCGAGCCGCGAGCGCTTCGGCGCTGATATTGACGGCGCCAACCTTTGCCAGGACTTGGGCGCGGGCGGCCGTTCCACCCTCGCTGTCGCGCGCGCCGGCCAGTTCGATCAGTGCCGTACCCACGGAACGACGAACCGAGCCTTCGACGAAAGTCAGCTTCTCGTCATCAACCAACATCGCCCGCGCCAGCAGCCCGACAGACGTTCTCTCGTCGATCCCATGTTCGGAGGACACGGCGGCCTGGACCTCCGGCTGGGTGAGCTCCTCCGGCAATTGGTCGAAGGCGATCAGGTCGCGGCCGGGCTGATTGACGCCGGCCCAATACCAGGTCTTGCCGGGCGGGACATTGTCCTGACCGACGTTGATCATCTCCTCGCGACTGCGAATCTGTCCCTGCGGGCCGTAGAGCAGGATGCTGACCCGGTTTTCGCCATAGAGAAGCTGAACATCATCAAAGACATAGCGCTGAGTGCCGTCGGAACGCGCGAAAGCGACCAGTTCCCCGTTGCGATACAGCTCTGCTTCCCACCCGCCGGGCAGATCGCCCTCGAAGCGGGTACGATCGAATGCGGTGGGGTTGAACAAAGGGCGATTGGTGATCATCCCGCCGCGGCCGCTGACGCTGCTCCCGCTCAAGCGCGTGTCGAGCCCCATGACGTCACCCACACCGGCGTGGGTCGCCTGCAGGGGCCCGAACAATCCGCCATCGGGGTCGGACCGGTAGGCGCGAAGGCGAAGTGCGCTCGGAAGCCCCTTCTCGTTCGTCGAAAACTGCGCGTCGTAGGACATTCGGGCGATCTCGCCGGCGGCATAGACCGAGGCGTGGCGGTCGACCTTGATCCCGTCGGAGGCGCGATAAGTGGCGCCGCCGCTGACGACGAAGTCGAGCGCGGGGGCGGCCCACATGCGATAGGGCAGCCGTACCTGGGGCAAGGTGGAAAGGTCGAACTTCGCCTTCTTCAACCGCGCGGCCCGCTTCTGGCGCTCGATTGCGAGCTCCACCGGCAGCTTGGCCTCCGATTCGATGATCAGTGCCGATCCGGACGTCATTGGCTTGACGCCAATGCCGAACCAGCGGGCCAGCGCCGCCGCACTGACGCACCAGCCTTGCGGGGTTTCACGAAGCGTTCCCGGAGCGATCACTTCGGAGCCGCTTCCGTACAAAGCAGTCATTGCCGCGGCGTCGATGCTGATGCGGTGGCTTTCCTTGAACGCCCAGCCGCTCGCCTTTTTGGCCGCCAGGTCGATCTTCATCGGCACGTCGAGCGTGGTGAGGAAGTCGCCAAACATGATGCAGGTGCCCGACGGCGTGTTGTAGGCACGTACTCCGTCGCCGAGCCGGTGCTGGCGAAGGTTGACGTCGAGGAGGAACTGGTCGTCGGGGTCCGCTGCCCAAGTGTCGCCGACCGGGGTCGAGGCGACCGCGGCCACGGCACCGGCGACGGCCAGCACCGCGAGCTCGACGGCCCGCCTCAGCCCCTTGCGGCGCCACCACATTTCGAGATCCGCTGCCGCCCCGGCCCTAGCGGAGGACGGCCTGGGTTTCGGCGACGGTGCGGGAGCCGTCGTCGTAGGTTTCGACATATTGCACCGTTACCGGGCCGGAGACCGGACCCACGAATTCATCGGAGATCGGCACCGTAACCTTGCGGGTCGTCACTTCCTTATAGACCGCGACCGCGCGCTGGACGGCGATCGGGTCCTTCACGCCCGCCTTGAGCACCCTAACCTCGCCGAACGTCGAGCGTGCGCCCGATCGGCTGAGGTCGAGGGTGATGGCCGGCTTGCCGTCCTGCCGCTCGAGCTGGACGTTGGCGATGCCGGCCTTGGCCTCGAGCTGTCCAAGGCGGACAATGACCGGGATTGTCACTCCATAGATGGGGATCAGCGCGAAGCTGACGCCCTTGGGAGCCTCGCCCGACGGGGCGACGACGGGGTTCGACGGCGGAATCGCGCGAAACAGCAGGTGAACCCGATATTCGCCGTCACGAATTCCCGCCGGCGGCCGGGCCGAGATGCGGATCGATTGCGGCTGATGCGGCGCCAGCGTGACCCTGCGCGGAGCATAGACAATCATGTCGCGGGCTGCCTCATCCTCGGCGGTCGGCTGCTCCACGTCGACCAGGCCGCCGTCTGGGGTCATCCGCCGGAACTCGACCGACACCCGATAGGTGGCGGGTTCGTCGCCGATGTTGTTGAGAATCACTTCCGCGCCCTTGCGTCCGTCAAGGACGAGGCGGGTCGGAGCAACCAGCAAATCGCCGATGCCGGCCTGGGCAGGGAAGGTAGGCAGCGTCGCCGCCATCACGGCGGCGGCCAACGGCAACATGTCACGAAGCTTCATCAGGCAAATCCCCACTTTGCTCCGAAGGGAGCGGTTGCAGGTGTTTTGCTCCGGAATGGTTTATTTTCGGTCAACCATGGAGGTGGAGAGCGCGGCGACCCAAACCAAAAGGGGCCGCCGTCGCCGGCAGCCCCTTTCAATCAGGGGTCGCCCCCTTCAGTCGAAGTCGATCAATAGTCGACGGTGACGTTGAAGCTGCCGCTGTAGACGCCATCGCCGGTCGTCGAATCGACGGTGATCGAGCCACCGAGCGGAAATTCAATGCCGGTGTTGCCGCTGTTCGGCAGAGTCACCGTGCCGGGGCTGTCGACGGCCATGGTGAGCGTCTGCAGCGCGTTGTTGGCGTTGGTCAGCGTCACGTTCGGAGCGGTGATGGTCACCTGCTGACGATTGGTGCCGGTTACGCGGTAACGCGCGACCTGCGTCGTACCCGAGCAAACGACGTTGGTGTTCGTGCAGCTGAAGGTGCCGTCACGAGCGATCGCGACAACCGCACCATTCCAGGCGCCGGCTCCGCTCAGCAGGATGGTGCCGAGGTTGAGGTCCTGCACCCAATTGAGGGTCAAAGGCTTGACGATCCGGGCAGTCGCCGTGGCGTTGCGGTCGGACGGGCCGACCGGCGCGGCGGCAGCCGGAGTGGCAGCAAACGCGATCGCCGTGGCCGTGGCCGCCAGCGCTGTCATACGAAGAAATTTCTGCATGGTCATATCCCCACTGATTCTATCAAATCGGCGGCTGGCCGACCGCAGTCCGCTCATCCGTGCCCTCCCATTAACCGGCAGCGCTTACGGCTTTCCTCAAGGGAATGGTTAAAGGTCCGGACACACTTTCATCGAAAATGAATGCAATCGCGCGCAGCTGTGCTCTCGCGCAGGTGCTGGAGGTTCAGGGTGGAGATTGCGGCAGCTGCCGCGGCGATCAAAGATATTCGACGGTGATCGGAACGTCGCCGCGATATTCGCCTTCGGCATCGCCTTGAACCCTCAGCCGCCCCCCAAAGCGAAACGAAAGGCCGCCGCCGCCATCCAGCCGCGGCATCGACGAAAGGTCGCTGACCAGGCCGTCGATGACGATTCGCGCGCCGCTCAAAGAATGAAGCTCAATCCGCCGCGGCAGGTCGATGCGCACTGCCCGCCCGGGCTCGCCGCGGACGGACACCCGGCCGACCATCGCCCGGCCGCCGATGGCGCCGATCACTCCACTGACGCTGCGGGACCCATCGGGCAGCAGGGTAGCCGTGCCTTCGCCTTCGGACAGCAGAATCAGCCGGTCGAAGTCGAGGCTCGCCTCAATCTCCAGGCTGATCGGGCCCTTCGCGGCATCGCGATCCTCTGAGGCCGCCGTTCGCTCGCACAGCCGGCACTGGGCACGTTCCGGCGCTGCAGCGGCAAGGACTACTGCGGACAGCCCGAGGGCCACGGCGGCGATGCGGCCCGGCATAAGCACGCTCTAGACGCCGATCCCCTAAAGCAAGGTTAAGCGCCCACTAACCTTACGCCGCCGACAAGCATCGCCGCAGTGAACGCGCACTTGCGGCGGCATTGCCGACTTCCTACTGCTTGGGAACAGATGGCCAAAACCCCGACCACGACCGCGCAGCGCCGGCCGCTGGCCACCGCATTCCGGGTCGTCATCTATGCAGCCCTGCTCGGACTGCTTGCGCTGATCGTCGCCGTCGCCGTCGCCGTCGCTTCGCTGCCCGGCTATTCGGACCTGACCAAGCGGTCCGACCTCGGCCAGATGATCCGGGTCCGCGGCTCCAACGGCGCCGTGCTGGTTTCCATCGGGCCGAGCTTCGGCGAGTGGCTGACCTACGAACAGATACCGCCGCAAATGCGTGCGGCGATGATCGGCATCGAGGACAAGCGCTTCCGCTCCCATTTCGGGGTGGACCCGATCGGTGTCGCCCGCGCGCTCAAGATACGCGTCGATCGTGGCGCCTGGACGCAAGGCGGCTCGACCATCACGCAGCAGCTTGCCCGCAACATCTTCCTGACCAACAGCCGCACCTTCGGCCGCAAGATCAAGGAAGCCGTTCTGGCGCTGGCGATCGAGCGCAAGTTCAGCAAGGAGCAAATCCTTGAGCTCTATCTCAACCGCGTCTATTTCGGCGGCGGCGCCTATGGCATCGATGCCGCCTCCCGCCGCTTTTTCGGCCACAGCGCGGAGACTCTGAACCTCGGCGAAGCGGCAATCATCGCCGGGCTGGTCAAGGCGCCTTCCAATTACTCGCCAACCGCCGATGCGGAAGCAGCCCGCGGCCGATCCGACGTGGTTCTGAAGGCAATGGTCGACAACGGCTTCATCAACGCGGCGGCCGCGGCCTCCGTCGATCCGGCGCGAATCCGCATCCAGCCGACAACCAAGCAGAACAGTGTCCGCTATTTCACCGACTGGGCGCTGCCACAGCTCGATACGCTGATCGACGAGACCAGCGAGCCGATCGACGTCTACACCACGCTAGATCCGGCGATGCAGGCCGCGGCCGACCGGGCGATCGCGGCCAATGCCCCGCGAAACGCGCAAGGCGCGCTGGTGTCGCTCGACCGCGACGGAGCCGTGCGGGCGATGGTCGGCGGTCGCGACTATGTCAGCTCGATCTACAATCGCGGGACGCAGGCGGAGCGGCAGCCCGGATCGGCGTTCAAATTATTCGTCTACCTGGCCGCGCTTGAATCCGGGATGAAGCCGACCGACACCATCGTCGACTCGCCCGTCACCATCCAGGGCTGGACCCCGCGGAACTCTACGCGCACCCACCAGGGATCGGTGACGCTTCGAGAGGCGTTTGCCCGCTCGATCAACACCATCAGCGCCAAGATCGGACAGGAGCTCGGCTTCTCGACCATCGCCGACATGGCTCGCCGTTTCGGCATCAGCACGCCGATTTCGACCTTTCCCTCGATGGTGCTCGGTACCAGCGACGTGCGGCTGATCGACATGACCCGCGCCTTCGCATCCGTCGGCAACCGCGGGATCGCCGTCTCTCCCTACGCAATCCGCCGCGTCGTGACCGCCGACGGGCGCCAACTCTACCGCCACGAAACGGAAGACGAGCGAGTGCTGGTAGCGCCCTGGGTTGCGGCGGAAATGACTGACCTGATGCAGGCCGCCGTGCTGACCGGCACCGGCCGTTCCGCCCAGATCGGCCGCCCCGTCGCCGGTAAGACCGGCACCACCAGCTCCAACAAGGACGGTTGGTTCATCGGCTTTTCGAGCGGCCTCACCACCGGCGTGTGGATGGGCCGGGATGATGCCCGCGCGGTCGGCGGGCTTCAGGGCGGCACCGCCCCGGCGCGCGCCTTCCACGACTTCATGGTCGCTGCGGTTGCGGGCCGGCCGGTCGAACAGTTCGAAACCTCGGTCCCGATGCCCGACTGGCAGCTTGAACCCGAGGAAGATTTGTACCGCATACCGGACGACTTTGGCGGCGGGCCCCTGGTGGACGCCGACGGCAATCCGATTGACGCCGGCGATCCGCTTTATCCGAATGCGCCGCGCTCCGGCCCTCCGGGCGCGGCGCCCAATCAACAGTGGCTCGACGAGGTGCTGGGACCGGGTGAGCAACGCCCGCCGCCGCAACCGCAGCCGCAGCGCTTTCCGGATCAGCCGCCCCCGCCGCGGTCAGCTCCCCCGCCCGATCCGTTTGAGCCGGGCCCCGACCCGGATCAGTAAAGCCCGCGCCGCACGCGTGTCGCCGCCGAACAATTTCCTTTCCAGCGCCTTGAACTCGGGTCCGTGGTTGAGGTGGACGAGGTGGGCCACCTCATGCGCGACGACGTAACGGCGCGCCTCTGCCGGCGCCAGGATCAGCCGCCAGCTGTAGCGGATGCGCGCTGTCGACGAGCAGCTCCCCCAGCGCGAGTCGGCGTCGCCCACCGCGACTGAGCGCGCTGACACTCCCGCTTTAAGTGCCAGCGCATGGGTTTCGGCCGACAGCGTCTCGAGCGCGCGGCGCTTGAGAAACAGCTCAATCCGCCGCGCAAAGCCTTCGAGCGGCCCGCCGCAGGACAGCAGATCGTCGTTGAGCCGCGGCGTCCGTGGTGCGTCGGCCCGCCAGTTGAGCCGAACCTCACGCCCTCCCATCGGGATTATCGCCCCGGGAACGAACGGCTCGCCCGGCTCGATCCGCGCCAATTGCGATATCACCCAGTCCCGCTGGCCCGCTGCCCATGCCAGTGCCGAGCGCCGGCTCATCCGCGACGGACAGGTGACCTTGAGGATGCCGCGGCGCTCGTCGACCCGCAGGCGGATGGCTCTCGCCGAACCGATCGGACGAATTTCGACCGGCAGGGGAAGCTCCGAATGGGTGACGAGGCGGCTAGAGCCCGCGGTCGGTGACATGCGCCTCGAGGTCGTCGACGTCGGTCTCGTTCACCGTCCAGCCGCGCGTCGACTCGCCCGCTTGATGTACGGTGTCGCGGCTTCCGGAGATCAGGTGATGCCATTCCGGCAGCGGTTTACTCTTCGCCCTGAGGCGATAGGCGCAGCTTTCAGGCAGCCATTCGAGACTGCCGAGGTTGCGAGCTTCGAGGACCACGCAGTCATCGACGATCGACTTGCGCTTCGCATAGTCGCTGCACTGACCGGTGCGCCGGTCGAGCAGCTTGCAGGCGACGTTGGTGGGATAGAGCATCCCCGTCTCGTCGTCCTCCAGCTTGTGCAGGCAGCAGCGCCCGCACCCGTCGCACAGCGCTTCCCACTGGCCGCGGTCGAGTTCGGCTAAGGGCTTCTCCCAAAAAGGCTTGTGCTCGTTCATGACAAAGCTGGCCTTGCTCTGCTATCGCCTTCGAGGTCAAGAAGTGGTGGGTGATGAGTATGACCAATTGGAAGCCAGTGGCGCTTGCTGCAGCGCTGATGTTCGCCGCAATGCCCGCAGCGGCGCAGAACCAAGGGGATGGACCGGCCTTCATTCAGGCGCTGCGCAGTGGCGACGATTCGAAAGCGGCCTCGCTGCTCAGCGGGAGCCCGGGCCTGGCCAATAGTCGCGACGGGCGGGGCGAAACGCCCCTGCTGGTCGCCGTCACCATGCGCAACGAACAGTGGATCGCGCACCTTTTGAACAATGGCGCCGATCCCAGCGGTGGCGGGAAGAATGGCGACACTCCGCTGATCGTCGCGTCCCGCATCGGCTTTGAAACCGCCGCTCAATGGCTGCTTGAGTCCGGCGCGAAGGCCAATCAGGCAAATCGCATGGGCGAGACGCCGCTCATCGTCGCGGTGCAGCAGCGCCGGCTGCCGCTGGTCAAGCTGCTTCTTGCGAAAGGCGCGGATCCCGACAAAACCGATGCCGCCGCCGGCTATTCCGCGCGGGAGTATGCAAAGCGCGATACGCGAACCCCGCAGATGCTGCGCCTGATTGAAGCGGCGAAGAAACCTTCGAACTAGTTTCCGTCGCCCAATGTGGGATCGATCTGGGCGGACAGGCGCCTTGCTGCCCGCCTTGCGAACCGCAGCAGCTCCGACTTGCGGCGCGCCGGGGGCAAAGGCCGATGGGCGGCGTCGCGCACCACCGCCGCATCATAGCGATCCGCCACGATCAGCCCGGCTTCACCCGGAAGGAAGCGCTCGCCCGCGCAAATGGACGCGAGCTCCGGCGGCACCGCCCAGAAAAAGCGGTCGCAATATGCGAGATAGTCGGTCCACTTGGCGTCGCCGACCAGGTCCGCCTTCGCCACCTTGATCTCGACAATGGTCAAGCCGCCCCTGGCGTCGATCGCCATCATGTCCGCGCGCCGCCCGTTTCCAAGCGGCACCTCGCAGATGGCGAATAGATCCTGCCGGCAGAACAACCGGGTCACGCCACGCGCGACCTCTGCCGCTAGCGGCGGCGCATCGGTGAAGCAGGGCGAATCGAGCGCGACATCCATCGGCCGACAATAGAACAAAGCGGGACCGCCCAAAAGGACGATCCCGCTTCCCGCCCGCTTTGGAAACTTTAACGGTAGAAGATGTGGTTGCCGATCGAGGCGACCCGCTTCAGACGCCAGCGCGGCGACACGCGCTTAGCGTGGAAGAACAGCGCCTTGTCGGCATTCGAGTCATGGAGATCCTGGTCAACGATCTTGGCGATCGCGACGGCGGTCTGCCACTGCTTGCCGGCGCGCGGCACCTTCGGCAGCGACTTGCCGCGAATGAAGCTGAACTGTCCGCGCTGAAACAGCACACCGCAATAGGTCGAGGCGAACCGGCCGGAAGTCGCACGGTTGGCGATGACTTCGCCAACCGCCAGTTGGCCGATCAGCGGCTCGCTCTTGGATTCGAAATAGATGCCGACCGCGAGGCACTCGATTTCGCGGCTGCCGGGTTCCGATCCGCGAAGCTGCGCGACCATTGAAACAAGGCTGCCCGTCGGCTTGGCCGGAGCGGTGACGGTTTCGTCGGAAGGCTTGGAAACTTCCTCATCGGACAGCGGCTGGGCGGCCGCGTCGGCAGCTTCGCTGGTGAGCGGCGCCGGAAGAATCAGAGTCGGATCGAATCGGGAATTCAGAGTAGGAATGGCAGCGCTTGCGGCGATCATCGGCTGAGAAGCCGGGCCAACCTGGGCCGGAGCGACAGTGCTTGCGCTCATGGCGGCAAGGATCAGCGACGCCGACCGAAGAGAAAAAGACATAGTTTCCGGTTTCAGTGCGGTGAACTACCCCGTCCTCCCGGGCCAAACACTGGCGGAATACATCCCGCTGGCCCTTAGGGTCGTTCCCCGACTCGCGTGGCATTCCGGCCGCCTGTTTCGCCCGGAAATGCCCCCCGCTCTTGCTGTTGAAGCGGTCTGCGCCGCTTGTGCGACAGGGGTCAACCGCCGGAAGTCGTTTCAGCGATGAATCGTTCCGGCTGCGCGACGTCCAGTTCGATTAACCACAAATCCGTGTCGAACCGTGTCCGTTTTGCGAGGAATTCGGCGACGTCTGCGGAACTTGCCGATTCGGCCGGGCCCACGACCTGCCATTGCTCCTCGCGCGAAAGGCTCGGGACGCGTTCCAGGCAGGCCACATGGCGGCCCCGGCTGGTGACGACCAGCAGCAGCACGCCGCGGTCGGGATCGCCCTTTTTTAACATTGCGGCAAAGTCGCCGTCTGCCGCGGCCCGGCGCATCAGTGCCGCAGCCTCCAGCTCGCTCGGCAGCCGGTCGCCAGTCATTTTGCTGGGACGATCAACGCGAGCGTTCAGGCCGCGTCGCGCTCATCGGCTCCGATCAGTACGGCGGCAAGGGCGTCGGCGCTGCGCCCGCCGCGCAATTTGTCCAAGATCGCGGCGTGGCGGATAGTGCGGCTGATCGCGGCGAGGGCTTTCAGATGCTCGGCGCCGGCATCAGGCGGCGACAGCAACAGGAACGCCAGATCGATTCTTTTCCCATCGATCGCCTTGTAATCGATCGGATCGGCAATCCGCGCGAACAGGCCATAGATGCGCGTAAGGCCTTCGATCTTGCCGTGAGGGATGGCCACGCCATGCCCGAAGCCAGTCGAGCCGAGGCGCTCCCTTTCCACGATACTGGCAAGGATCGCCGCCTGGTCGAAGCCAAGCCGGTTCGCCGCCAGCGACGCCAGTTGCTGGAGCAAGGCGCGCTTGCTGCCGGCCGGGAGCGCCGGCTTGATCGCGTCGAAATCGAGAAAATCGGAAAGCTGCATCATGATGCACTCGGCTGTCACCGCGAAGGTGCGGCGGCCATGGCGGCGGGCGGCGGGACCGCCATTAGCTTTCCTTCGGTTCGACCCAGCCGATCGTCCCATCCTCGCGGCGGTAAACCATATTATAGTCGCCCGAAACGCTGTTCTTGAACATCAGCGCGCCGGTGTTGCGCAGGTCCATCAGCATCACTGCGTCGGACACGCTCGATTCCGGAACGTCGACGCGCGTCTCCGCAACGATCAGCGGGCTGTCGGGCGCGTCCTGCTCATCCTCCTGCGATGAAGAGAAGACCGTGTAGGCGGCATTTTCGACATAGTCGGATTCCGCCGGCCGGTGATCGCGAAGCCGCTTGGCGTAGCGGCGAAGCTGCTTTTCGATCCGGTCTGCCGCGCCATTGAAGGCGACGTCGGCCTTGGCTGCAGAATGCGAGGCCTTGAGCACGACGCCATTGGCGACCGGCGCCAGCACATTGCAGGCAAAATCGTTGTTCGGGCCTCGCTCGAACGTGACATTGGCGCCGACGGCGCGAGCGAAATATTTCTCGGTGATTTCGGCGATCCGGTTCGCTGCATGTTCGTGCAGCGAATCACTCGTCTCAACCTGATGGTCGGCTACCCGAACGTCCACTTGGCAAGCTCCTTCTGTCGCTTGGGCGGCGGCTTAGGCCCCTCCCGAAACGCACGTCAACCAGCCTCAAGCGAAGCGTGCCCAGAGCGGGTTGGCGAGCTTGAGGATAAACGCGCGATGACGTTCAAGTTCCTCTTGCCCCGCCGAATGAGGCCGCGGGACTCGCGTTTCGCGAACCGTGACCGGGCCGCTGGAGCGGGCGACTTCCACCGTTTCGGTGTCGGCGACGAGGCCGAGGCCGATCTGCCGCCCGCCGGTGAGCTCGATATAGACCTGCGCGAGCAGTTGCGCATCGAGCAGCGCGCCATGCTTGACGCGCATGCTGCGGTCGACGCCGAAGCGGGTGCAAAGTGCATCGAGGCTGTGCTTGGCGCCGGGATGGCGGCTGCGCGCAATCACCAGAGTGTCGACCATACGGCTGGTGCACACCAATGGCTGGCCGCAGCGTTCCAGCTCATGGTTGAGGAATCCGAAATCGAAGCCGGCATTATGCGCGACAAGCGGCGCGTCGTTGAGGAAGTCGAGCAGCTCTCGCACCTTGTCGTTGAAGCGCGGCTGTCCTGACAGGAAGACGGTCGACAGGCCGTGCACCATCTCCGCCTCGCGCGGCATGTCGCGATCGGGATTGAAGTAAGCGTGGAAATGGCGGCCGGTCTCGACGCGATTGAACATCTCGACGCAGCCGATCTCGACGATGCGGTCGCCGGTGACCGGATTAAGCCCCGTGGTTTCGGTGTCGAAAACGATTTCCCGCATCGTTCTCCTATCCACCCGCAGCGATTCCGAGACAAGAAAGAATGTCGCGGACCTGCCGCTCAGTTGTGGATAGGTCGCCGCCATTCTCGATGACGAAATCGGCCCGCTTGCGCTTCTCCGCGTCGGACAGTTGCCGCGCGAGGATGGCATCCAGCTTTTCCTCGGTCATCCCCGGCCGGGCCAACACGCGCGCGCGCTGAACGTCGGCGGGTGCGGAGACGACGATCACTTTGTCGAAGGCGCCGCCGCCCCCCGTTTCGAACAGCAAAGGAATGTCGAACATCAAAGCCTCAGCGTCGCGATGTTCGGTAATGAAGCGCGTGCGAGCCGCGTGAACCGCCGGATGGACGACCGTCTCGAGCAGCGCGAGCTCCGCCGGTTCCCCGAGCACGCGGTTTGCGAGTGCCTCCCGGTCTAGCCGCCCCTCAGTGACAGTGCCCGGAAAGCGCTCGCCGATCCTAGCGATCAGCGCGGTATCCTCGGCTTGGAGCCGGCGAACCGTTGCGTCGGCATCGAACACCGGTACGCCCGCCTGCGCAAACATGCGGGCGACCGTCGACTTGCCCATTCCGATCGATCCGGTCAGCGCCAGCCGGATCATTGCCCCAACCTCCCCATCAGCTCAGCGTCGAGGTCACGCGGCGCTTCGTTGCCAAAGAAGATGCCGAAGCTTTCGGCGGCCTGCTCAACCAGCATCTGGATCCCCGTGACCGTTCGCAATTCCCGATCGCGGGCGCCGCGGAGCAGCGCCGTCTCTGCTGGCGTCGTCACCAGGTCGAACACCCAACCGCTCGCCGGCATCCCGCCCCAGTCTATCGTCAGCGGCGGCATTCCCCTCATCCCCAGAGGCGTTGCGTTGATTAGCCCATCGCTAGCAATTGGCGCTTCGAGCCCCCGGGGCTCAATGTCCAGCCCGAATTCCACCGCTAGTTTGATCGCCGCGGCCACGTCGCGCGCCCGGACCTGCACGCGGGTGAGACCCAACAAACGCAGCGCCATCAGCGCGCCGCGGGCGCCCCCGCCATTGCCGATCAGGGTGATGCTATCCATCGGCGCACCGTCGGCGCGGAGCCGCTCGAACAAAGTGGTCATGCCACCCACGTCCGTGTTGCCGGCATGCAACTTGCCGGCCTGCGGCACCAGGATGTTGGCGGCTGCCGCTCCCAGCGCCCGGTCGCTGGATTCGTCAGCCGACGCGAGCGCGTCCAGCTTCAGCGGCATGGTGACGTTGCAGCCGCGCCAGTTGGGGTCCGTGCGGCGTTGCTCCAGATACGCCGCAAACTCTCCCCGGCCGATCCTGGCACGCCGGTACTCGGCGTCGATGCCGCACTTTTCCAGCCAGAAGCCCTGGATCAACGGCGACAGGCTGTGGTCGATCGGATCGCCGATCACCTCCGCATAAGACCCCCCGCCAGTCACGCGGGAAGAACTTCGCGCGCCCGAAGCGCGCCCAGCAGCGGCAGCAGCGGCATTCCCAGGATCGTAAAGTGACTGCCTTCAATTCGGTCGAATAGCTGAACGCCGGGTCCTTCGAGACGGAACACGCCCACGCAATAGGAGACTTCGGGCCACTCCCGCGCCAAATATTGCTCGATGAATTCCTCGGAGAGTTCCCGCCACTGGAGGGTGGCATCATCCGCGACTGCCCAGTCGACGCCGCCGTCCTTCGCCACGGCCACGGCGCTGGTCAGCGTCATGGCCTTGCCGGAGAAGAAGCGGAGATGCTCTGCGGCCTGATCGCGGTCGATGGGCTTGTCGAAGCGGCGGCCGTTCGCCGTCACGACCGAATCGCCGCCGATCACCCAGACGCCTGGCCGCCTTTCGCTGACCGCCAGCGCCTTCGCTTTTGCGAGATCGAGTGCAACATCGCCGCTGCTGCTTGCCTTGGCTTCGGCCTCGTCGACGTTCGCCACGACCACCTCATGCGCGACCCCCGCATCGCGCAGCATCTGGGATCGAATCGCGCTTGCCGAGGCGAGTATCAGGGGCACATGCACAACCTTGTGGATAAGCGGGTGGGCCGTCCTAGCCCGGCGACGGGGACAAGCTCAACGCGCCGATTGTTTCACTTTCCGCCCATGGGATTCGAGGATTCATCCACGGGGGACGGATTCCATCCCCAGCCTGTGAATCACGGGCAGGGGATAGGCGACTCGCCGGATTTGCAGGAACGGGTGCTCGGGTCGCTTGTTGGCAAAGTCGGAACTCGCGCCTAAACCCCGCCACTCTCGCCCCATCATCATCATCAATCTTCTTCTAAATATAATATTAAAGGAGAATAAGGGGGTGGCTTCGTCCCTCGAGAATCCGGTCCCGACGCAGGCCGACAAGCCGCTGCTTGCCGTGCTTCGCGGCGAACGGCGCGACCCTCCGCCGATGTGGATGATGCGCCAGGCCGGCCGTTATCTTCCGGAGTATCGTCAGCTGCGCGCCGACAAGGGGAGTTTCCTTGATCTCGCCTACGACAGCGATGCGGCAGCGGAGGTCACGCTGCAGCCGCTTCGTCGCTTCGCCTTCGACGCCGCGATCCTCTTCTCCGACATCCTGATCATTCCATTCGCGCTGGGCCAGAATTTGACCTTCATCGCCGGTGAAGGCCCCCGCCTCTCGCCGACGCTTGCCAACAGCGGGCTCGATTCGCTGAAGCCATTCCCGGCACGGCTCGACCCCATTTACCAGACGGTGGCCAAGGTGAAGGCCGCGCTGGACCCCGCCGTGGCGCTGATCGGCTTTTCCGGCGCTCCCTGGACGGTCGCCACCTACATGGTCGGCGGTCAGGGCAGCCGCGACCAGATCGAGACCCGCCGCCTCGCCTATCTCGATCCGGATCGCTTTCAGGCCATCATCGACCGGATCGAGGAGATCACTTTCGATTATCTTTGCGGCCAGGTCGATGCGGGCGCTGAAGTGCTGCAATTGTTCGACAGCTGGGCGGGAAGCCTCGCTCCGGCCGAGTTCGAGCGCTGGGTGATCGCTCCGACGGGGCGGCTGACGGCGCGGCTGCGCGAGCGTTACCCGCACGTTCCGGTCATCGGCTTTCCCAAGGGTGCGGGCGGCAAGCTCGGCGCCTACGCCCGCGGGACCGGAGTGACCGCGATCAGCCTCGACGAGACAGTCGACCCCGCATGGGCGGACCGCGAACTACCCCCCGGATTGCCGGTGCAGGGCAATCTCGACCCGCTGGCCCTGATTGCCGGCGGCGAGGCTATGCTGGCGGCGGTCCGCCAGATCCGCGAGGCGCTTGGCAACCGGCCGCACATCTTCAATCTCGGCCACGGCATCCTGCAGGACACGCCGGTCGAGAATGTCGAACAGCTGGTCGCCGCGGTGAAGGCGGCATGATAGGCGAACTGACGGCGATGACCGGTTTCCTCGGCCATTCCTATCCGTGGGTGAAAGCCGCGCACATCACCTTCGTCATCTTCTGGATGGCCGGCCTGTTCCTGCTTCCGCGGTTCTACGTCTATCATCAGGAGGCGACCCCCGGCTCGGCCGAGGACCGCGCCTGGATCGAGCGCGAGGACCGCACTCGCAAGATCATCCTTATCCCGGCAATGATCATCGTCTGGCTGCTCGGCCTGCTGCTGGCAGTGAACGTTGATGCGTTCCAGCAGGGGTGGTTCCTCGCCAAGCTGGCACTGGTGATCGCGCTGACAGGATATCAGGGTTGGATCAGCGCCTATGGGAAGAAGCTCGCTGCGGGGAAGCGCCCGCTCGGGAATCGCGCGCTTCGAATCATGAACGAGGTACCGGGCATCGCCGCCGCTCTCATCGTCGTGCTGGTCATCGTCCGGCCATTCTAAACGATTCGCCGCTGCAGACAGCCTCTGCGATTGACAGTTGGGGCAAGCCTTCATAACTCGCCTTGAGCGGCTGCACCGGCCAGTTCTTCCGTCGCCGGTCGTTTCGCCTCTCCCAATCCCTGTCGCGGCGTCCTGTCGCGCGACTGATTTGACCGCCCAGGCAAGTCCGAAAATCCGAGAAAAGAATCCCGATGCACCTCAAGGACCTCAAGCAGAAACCCCCCGCCGAGCTTGTTTCGATGGCCGAAGAGCTGGGCGTCGAGGGCGCGTCGACGCTGCGCAAGCAGGACATCATGTTCTCGATCCTCAAGGTACAGGCGGATAACGGCGCCGAGATCATGGGCCTGGGCACGATCGAGGTGCTCAACGACGGCTTCGGCTTCCTCCGCAGCCCGGAAGCCAATTATCTCGCCGGTCCCGACGACATCTATGTCGCTCCCAACCACGTCCGCCGCTTCGGTCTTCGCACCGGCGATACGGTCGAGGGCGAGATCCGCGCTCCCAAGGATGGCGAGCGCTATTTCGCGCTGACCCGCGTCAGCCAGATCAACTACGATGATCCCGAAGCGGTCCGCCACCGCGTCAACTTCGACAATCTGACGCCGCTCTATCCCGACCAGAAGCTCAAGCTCGATACGCTCGACCCGACCATCAAGGACAAGTCGGCGCGTGTGATCGACATCGTCGCGCCGCTCGGCAAGGGCCAGCGCGCGTTGATCGTCGCCCCGCCGCGTACCGGCAAGACGGTGCTGTTGCAGAACATCGCCCGCGCGATCACAGACAATAATCCCGAGGTATTCCTGATCGTCCTGCTGATCGACGAGCGGCCGGAGGAAGTCACCGACATGCAGCGCAGCGTCAAAGGCGAGGTCATTTCCTCGACCTTCGACGAGCCCGCCAGCCGCCACGTCCAGGTCGCCGAGATGGTCATCGAGAAGGCCAAGCGCCTGGTCGAGCATAAGAAGGACGTCGTCATTCTGCTCGACTCGATCACCCGCCTCGGCCGCGCGTACAACACCGTCGTGCCCTCGTCGGGCAAGGTGCTGACCGGCGGCGTCGATGCCAACGCTTTGCAGCGGCCCAAGCGCTTCTTCGGCGCCGCTCGCAATATCGAGGAAGGCGGGTCGCTGTCGATCATCGCCACCGCACTCATCGACACCGGATCGAAGATGGACGAAGTCATCTTCGAGGAGTTCAAGGGCACCGGCAATTCGGAGATCGTGCTCGACCGCAAGGTCTCCGACAAGCGCATCTTCCCCTCTCTCGACGTCGGCAAGTCCGGCACGCGCAAGGAAGAGCTGCTCGTCGATCCGGCCAAGCTATCCAAGATGTGGGTGCTGCGCCGCATCCTCATGCAAATGGGGACGATCGATGCGATGCAGTTCCTTCTCGACAAGATGAAGGACGCCAAGTCCAACGAGGATTTCTTCGCGTCGATGAACCAGTAAGCGCGGACAGGCGTTCGGGGGCACATCATGATCGACTTTCTGATGAATATCTC
>JALYPM010000045.1 GCA_030856365.1 Pseudomonadota bacterium | reverse complement strand
GTTCTAGCTCGCATGCTAAGGAGAAACGGCGAAACTCAGCTCCGGTGCCGCTGTCTAATGTCCGCTTTGGGTCGATTGTGTTGAAAAACTCCCGCTTGAAGTTGTGGTGATGCTCTGATTCAATGCTCGTGCGGAAGCGGGAGACGGGCCGATGATGGGCGAGCGGACAGTGATGCAGGAGTCGTTGTTTTACGGCTTCAGCCTCGAGGATCATGTCCCGGCGGATCATCTGCTGCGCTCAATCGACCGGTTCGTCGATTTGTCGGGCATCCGCGAGCATCTTCGGCCTTATTATAGCGAGACGGGGCGGCCCTCGATCGACCCCGAGCTGATGATCCGGATGCTGATCGTCGGCTACGCGCTCGGCATCCGCTCCGAGCGGCGGCTGTGTGAGGAGGTGCATCTCAACCTCGCCTATCGCTGGTTCTGCCGGTTGGGTCTCGACGGCGCGGTGCCCGATCACTCGACCTTCTCCAAGAACCGCCACGGCCGCTTTCGCGACAGCGACCTGCTGCGTGAACTGTTCGAGACGACCGTCGCGCGCTGCATGGCCGAGGGACTGGTCGGCGGCGAGGGCTTTGCGGTTGATGCCAGCCTGATCAAGGCCGATGCCAACCGCCAGCGCTCGGTGCCGGGCAGCGAGGGCCTTCCGCCGCACGCCGCCAGCCACGCGGTGCGCGAGTATCTCGCCGTGCTCGACGAGGCAGCGTTCGGCGGGGCGACCCCGGTCACGCCGAAGTTCATCTCGATCGCCGATCCGGCGTCGCGATGGACCGGTGCCAATGGCGGGCTGGCCTTCTTCGCTTATTGCACCAACTATCTGATCGATCTGAAGCACGCCGTGATCATGGACGTTGAGGCGACCACCGCGGTGCGCCAGGCCGAAGTGACCGCGCAGCGGCGGATGCTCGACCGAACCCAGCAGCGGTTCGGCATCTGGCCCGAGCGGCTCGCCGCCGACACCGGCTATGGCGATGCAGCCAACCTTGCCTGGCTGGTCCACGAGCGCGGCATCGAGCCGCACATCCCGGTGTTCGAGAAGAGCCGCAGCGACGGTAGCTTCGGTCGTGATGCCTTCCGCTACGATCATGACACCGACAGCTACAGTTGCCCCGGCGGCAAGCCGCTGCGCCGCTACTGGCAGGAGGGGCGCGCCGCTAAGGCGAAGCCACCGGCCGACGGCATCGACAAGTACCGCGCCCGCAAGGCCGACTGTGACGGCTGCGCGCTGCGGGACCGTTGCCGTCCAGGCGATGCCGGCCGCAAGGTCATGCGCTCAATCCACGAAGGTGCACGCGACTTGGCGCGCGATCTCTCGCTGACCGATGCCTATCTCACCTCCCGGCGCGAACGGAAGAAGGTCGAAATGCTGTTCGCGCACCTCAAACGCATCCTCAAGCTCGATCGACTTCGCCTCAGAGGCCCCAACGGAGCAAAAGACGAGTTCCATCTCGCCGCAGCCGCCCAGAACCTCCGCAAGATGGCCAAACTAATCCCGATGCCGGCTCCGACGATGGCAGGGTGAAGCGGAGCGCCTCCGCTCGCCTGCGATCCTGACCGCCAAAGCGTCTGGCCACGGACGAGTTTTTCAACACAATCGGCCCAAAGCAGACGTTGGCGGATCGAGATCCTGAACGGCTGAAAAAGCTTCAGCTCTGGCCCGGCGCCCGCGGCTCTGGCATCAACGCCATCAAGGGGGATGAATGGCTGCACGCTGGGGGCTTTGGGGTGGGCTTGCCGCTTTCCTGATCATGCTGGTTGCGCCGGCGCCCGGCGGGATGCCGGTCGAGGCTTGGCGCACCACCGCGCTGGTGGTTTTGATGGCGACCTGGTGGATGACCCAGGCGTTGCCGCTGACTGCGACCGCGCTCCTCCCGTTTCTCGCTTTCCCGATGTTGGGAATCATGAGCGCGAACGACACCGCGGGGGCTTATTATTCGCCGATCCTGTTCCTGGTGCTGGGCGGCGCGATCATCGCTCTGGCGATCGAGCGGACCGGGCTTCACCGCCGCCTGGCGCTGGCGATCGTCAGCCGCGGCGGGGCGAGCCCGGCGGCGATGCTGCTGGCGTTCATGACCGCGACCGCGATAATCAGCATGATCGTGTCCAACACGGCGACGACGCTGATCATGATGCCGATCGCGGTGGCGGTGCTGGCGGCTGCCCGGATCGATGCGGGCCACACCGAAGGCTTTGCCGGAGCGCTGGCGATGGGCATCGCCTTTGCCGCCTCGATCGGCGGGCTCGGGACGCTGGTCGGCTCACCGACCAATGCGATCGCCGCCGGTATCATCGAACGCTCGACCGGATTGCACATCAGCTTCCTCACCTGGGCGATTTACGGCGTGCCTTTAGTCCTGGTTTCGATCCCGTTGTGCTGGGCGATCCTGATGAAGGTGCAGCGGGTACGGC
>JALYPM010000216.1 GCA_030856365.1 Pseudomonadota bacterium | reverse complement strand
ATCGATTGGGCCTTCTGGGGCTATGCCGTTCCCGCCGCAGTGCTCATCCTGCTTACCCTGATCGCGCTTGGGCGACTGGCCCTCCTCAAGGCTCGGGCCAGCGTGCTTCTCGACCCCCATTGGCTTTGCGCGCTCGCACAGGCGCAGTCCCGCATGGGCTTCAAGAACGGCACTGCGCTGCTCACCAGCGACGAACTCAGCTCGCCGATCAGCTGGGGGCTGATGCGCCCGGTGATCCTGCTCAACACCGACGCAACGCTTGCCAGGGCCGAAGCCGAAGCGATCGTCGCGCACGAACTGGCGCATGTCGCGCGGCTCGACTGGGCCAAGCTGGTGCTGGCGCGGGTGACGGTCGCTTTGTTCTGGTTCAATCCCTTGGTCTGGTTGTTGTCCCGCGAAGCGCACCAGCTACGCGAGGAAGCCGCCGACGATGCCGTGCTCGGCGCCGACATCGAGGACACGGACTATGCAAACCTGCTGGTCGGCATCGCCCGCCACGAGTGCCGCGGATTGCTGCTGGGCGCACATGGTGTGGCTCCGGCGCGCAATTCGCTTGCCCGCCGCGTCAAGCGCGTTCTCAACGCCGCGACCGAGCGCGCTCCCGGCGGCTGGCGCTGGGGCAGTGCTGCGGCGTTCGTCGCCGCCGGCATGACCGTCCCTGTCGCCGCGCTCCAGTTCGTCAGCCCGACCATGGCAACGGCCGCCGCGCAGGGGCGCTTCGTCGCAGCCGCGCCCGCACAGGACCCGATCAGCGCGATCGTCAGCAAGGCGACCGCCCAGATCCCGATGGTCTCGGAAACCCTGTCCGGAGCGGTCACAGGTGCAGTCGGTGGAGCAGTGACCGCCGCGGCTCACCCACACATGACGGCCGAGGAATTGCGCGACTTGGAAGAGGACATTCGCGCCGATGTGGTGAGGGAGCGCGCAACCGGTTGGACCGGTATCGGGCCGGAGCCGGGCACCCCTCCGATTCCACCGCGTCCGCCGAGCACGCACTCCGTAAGGGCCATCGACAACGCGATTGCCATGAAGGCGGTAGGAGCGACGCCCGATTACCTTCGCGCGATCAGGCGCGCCGCACCGCACCTTCGTCTCGATGCGGGTGACGCCATTGCGCTCAAGGCTGTCGGCGTCACGCCGGAATATGTGCGGGATCTTGGCCGGTCCGGCTACAACGATCTCAATGCAGGCGAAATCGCCTCCGCCCGTGCGCTCGGCATTGACGGGGCCTATATCCGCGGAATGACGGCGGCCGGCTTCGGTCGCCTGCCGATGGACAAGCTGGTCCAGATGAAGGCGGTGGGAGTCACCCCCTCCTACGCGGCGCAGTTTCGGCGAGGTGGACGCGATCTGCCAAGCGCGGACAAGATCGTCGAGTTGCGAGCCGTTGGGCTCGACCCCGACGACGTCGATCTCGTGATCGAGTTGGATGACGACGACGGACCGTGACCCACCGGCCGTTCCTGGCTCCCTGACCTAAATTCCACCGACCGTGTTGTGAGCGCCGTCTCGCGGCGAACGGGCGATCTTTGCCCGGTCTTTTGAAGGAGAGATGCAATGTCCAGACTGTTCGCATTTTTCACAGCCCTGCTGGTCTCGGCGGTCACCGTTTCCTCTGCCTGCACGGCCAGCAGCGCGTCAGACGCCACCGCGCACGCGCTGCGCTTCTCCCTGGAGCCAGCGCGTCAAAGCGGCCGCATCCACGCCAGCTTCCGCAGGACCGATCGCAACAACAGCAATTGGTCGACAGACTTCGCCCCGAGCGACTTCACGGGGCTCGATTTGGCAAGGCTGCGCGGCTCCGGCAGCGGACCGATCCAGTTCGCAATGGGGCGCGAGGCAGGGCGCCTCGACTGCGCCGGCAACGGTGGCAATGCGATGGCGACGGGCACCTGCCGCTTCACCGCCGACGCCAATTTCACCAACTATCTGATAAGCCGCGGAGTGCGTCGCCCTGATTCCGACCAGGCGTTCGCGCTGATGGCCGTCAACGCCGCCGCGACATTGTCGAGGCCATAGCTGCGGCGCGCTACCCGACGCCGGCCCGGACGACCTGATCGCCCTCAGCGCTCTTGGCGTCGACGGGCGCTACATCGCCGGTCTCGCTGGCGTCGGCTACCGACCCAAAGACCTCGACGCGCTAGTGCAGTTCATGGCGCTCGACATTACGCCCGAATTCATTCGCGGCTACGTGCGCCTCGGCTACGATAACCTCCCGGCAAGCGACCTGGTGCAGCTCAAGGCCCTGGACATCGATGCCGAGTTCATCGCCAGCTTCGAGCGAATGGGGTACGGTTGGCTTCCAGTCAGCGACCTGGTGCAGCTGAAGGCGCTCAACATCACCCCGGAATATGTGCGCGCGGTTCAGGGCACGGGCGTGGAGCTGCCGTCGCCCGCAAGGATGCCATGGGGCTGACCGTCCGGGCGTCCGTGAGCAACCTCCTCAACGCCCGGCACCGCCAAACGAGCACCGTCTACCAGGGTTATCGTGACCGGACTGGCGTCGATTACCTGCAGGACAACAATCAGCTGATCGGCCCAATCTTCAGTCTCCGCGTCCGCGGCAGCTTTTAGCGGCGCGCGAAGAGGGGGTCGTGGCTAATTCCCCGCCGCGGCCCCCAAATTCTGCAGATCGAGCTTGTCGGCCGGAATGACGGTCACGTCGCCGCGTTGCTTGCGCAGTTGATCAACGAACTTGCTGGCATCCCCGACGATGACCACGGTCGCTCCAGCGGGAGCCAGAACAGAACGCGCTGCAGCGCCCGCCTCGTTCGGCGAAATCGCGCTGACCGACTGCTGATAGCGCGCGATCTCGTCCAGGCTGACCCCGCGCACGACGTAGTTGGCGATCAGCGTTGCAAGTCCTGACGTCGTCTCCAGGCTGCGACCGAAGCCGCCGTTGAGTACCGCCTTGCGGGTGCCGAGTTCCGCCATCGGGATCGGCTCTGCCCCGAGGCGCTGCAATTCCGCGAGGATCAACCCGAGGACTTCGGGTGCGGACTCGTTTTTGGTCTGAGTGGTTGCAGCCGTCGGCCCTGGATGAAGCCGGGCCTCGACCGAGCTGCCGGCGCCATAGGCAAGGCCGCGCTTGATCCGGATTTCCTGGTTCAGGCGAGAGGAATAGCCGCCGCCCAGCACCGTGTTGGCGACGAGCAGCGGGTAGAAGCGCGCATCGCTTCGGGCGATGCCTTGCTTGACCACGGCAACGGCGGCCTGGCCGGCGCCGGGCATGTCGACGACGATGACGCGTCCCGGAGTTCCGCCGCTGGCGGTCGGCCGTTGCTGCTGCGTCGGGACGACCGCGGTCCAGTCACCGAAATAGCGGTTCGCGAGCGCGAGTGCGCTTGCCGGATCGACGGCGCCCGTCAGCACCAGGGTGCCATTCGCCGGTGTAAACGCTCGCCGGTAAGCGGCGAGCACGTCGTCGCGGCCGATCGCCTTCAACGATGCGGGCGTGCCGCTGGTCGGCTGACCGTAAGCGCCGGAACCGAACAGGGCACGGTTTGCGACGAGTCGCGACAAATCGCCCGGGTCCTGAAGCGTCACCGTGACCTCATCGACATTGATCGCGCGCTGCCGCTCAATCTCCTCGGCAGTGAAAGTGGGATTGCGCGCTGCATCGGCGAGGATCGCCAGCGCAGGCGAAATCTGGTCCGACTTCACCGTCACCGACAGATTGGAGCCGTCGAAATCCGCGCCGCTGTTGAGCGTCCCGCCGAGCGCCTCGATCTGCGAGGCGATTTCGCTCGCCGAGCGCGTTGCCGTTCCCTTGGTCGTCAGCTGGGCCGCAAGCCGGGCTAGGCCCGCCTTGCCATCCGGGTCCGAGGCCGAACCCTGGTTGCTGACTAGCAGCGCGGTCGCCAGCGGCAGATCATTGCGCGGCACGGTGATGACCGTGAGGCCGTTGGCGAGCTTCTGGATCACCGGCGTCGGGAGCCGCGTCGCCACTTCTGCGCCAGGCGCCGGCGGGGCGACGCGCTCCGCATCCGAGGCGGGTTCGACGACGCGAATATCGGCGGGCGCGGAAAGCCTGGCCGTCCGGACTGTCGCCGGAGTGGCGATCAAATCCTCTTTGGGCGAAGCGCCGGCGGGCTCCGGCAGGTAGCGGATCGCAGCGGATTTTGACTCGGCGAGATAGGTGCGCGCGACGCGCTGAATATCGGCGGGCGTCGTCGCCGCGATGCGGGCGAGGCGGCGGTCGGCAGCCGTGGGGTCCCCGGCGAGGATGACGGCGCCGGCTAGCGCATCGGCCTTGCCTTCGACCGTCTCGCGCTCCCGCAGCGCGCCAGTCAGAAGCTCGTTCTTTGCCTCGGCCAGCTCGGCGGCGGTTACCGGTGCATCGCGCAGGCGGGCAATTTCGGCTCGAAGGGCAGTTTCGCCCTCCGCCGCGGACTTGCCGCTGGCAAGGATGGCATAGGCCGCAAGCGCGCCCTGCCCTTGCTTCACGTCGCTATACGTGTCCGCCTCGCTGGCGACGCCCTTCTGGTAGATCAGCGATTGATAGAGGCGGGAGCTGCGTCCGCTCGAAAGGATCGCGTTGGCGACTTCCAGCACCGCCGACTCCTCGCTGGACGCAGGGGGCAGGGGATAGCTCAGCAGAACCGCCGGCAACGGCGTGTTCGGCTCGTAGACGGTATAGCTGCGGGCAGCGTTGCGAGGGGGCTCGGCGACCGTCACCCGCGGGATCGGCGCCGACGGGCGCGCGATCGGACCGAAATATTGATCGATCCAGCGGTCCAGCTGCGCCTGGTCGAAGCGGCCCGAAACGACCAAAACTGCATTGTCGGGCCGGTAGTATGTCGCGTGGAAAGCGCGGACGTCATCGATCTTTGCCGCGTCGAGATCCTCGATGCTGCCGATGCCCGGCCGGGCGTAGGGATGAACGCTGTACGAAACTTGCGGGATGTAGAGGTAGAAGAGCTTGCCGTAAGGCGCGGCAAGGACGCGCGAGCGAAGCTCCTCCTTCACCACGTCGCGTTCCGACGCGAAGTAGCTCTGCTCGACGACCAGCGAGCCCATCCGCTCGGCCTCCGCCCACAACAGCCGCTGCAGGTGGTTGGCGGGGACTACTTCATAATAGTTGGTGTAGTCGTCGGCGGTGCTGGCGTTGTTGAACCCGCCGACGTCCTCGGTTAGCCGGTCGAACTGTTCGGGCACCATGTTACGCGTGGCCTTGAACATCAGATGCTCGAACAGGTGCGCAAAACCGGAACGGCCGGCGGGATCGTCCTTGGAGCCGACGTCGTACCAGACCTGCACCGACACGTTCGGGCTCGAAGCGTCCGGCATCGCATAGACGCGAAGGCCATTGGCCAGGGTGCGCTGCGTGTACTGGAGCGGAGGCACGGAGGCCGCCGCGGCCGCCGGAGCCGGTTGCGTTGCGTGGGCCGCCGTCGGGACGGCAGTGGCAATCGCGATTGCCGACGTGAGGTGAACGAAGTTGAGCTTTGCCAAAATTGCCTCCCGCTGATCGGGAGAGGCTGGGGCCCGCACCGCTCGCTTGTCAACGACCGGTGCGAGCTCCTTCAGGCATGTGGCCGGGGCGTTCGACCAACGGCTTGTCCGGCTCGACCGGTGCCGAAGGTGCGGCGCGTTGCCTGCTCCTCCGGCATCGTATCCAGCCGCTGCGCCGATTAGACCGGCGTTTAATCGTCCGAATTGAACTTGCTGAGGTCGGTGGTCGGCTTTGCGGCGGCATAAGGGTTGGCCGCTGATTGCGCCTCGGCCATGACCTCGACTTGCTCCCGCCTGGCGATCTCCGCGTCCATGGAGCTGCTCACATCCTTCATCATCGATGAGACGGACGCCATGGTGATGTCCCGGCGCACATGTTGGACCAGTTCCTGGTTCATCGGTCGGTTGGACATCTTGGAGTCCACCACTTCGACAACCAGGCCGTAGATCTTGTTCTCGATCAGATTGCGGGCCGCGCCGTTGCGCCAATTCTCGTCGGGCGCTGCCCCTTCGACATAGTCGACCGTAACCTTGCTGGCATTGTCGCCGTCGGGGCTGACCACGGCGACGATCTTCGCCAGGTCCTCTCCGTCGTGCGTGAAATACCAGGTGCCGCTGTTGTCCGCGCCAACCGCCTCGAAGCGCACCGATACCGGACTCAGGCCGCCCGGCAGCGGTTCCAGCGCAGAAGGCGTCCCGATCGACGAAAGCGACGCATAAGCATCGTGCGGTGCAATGGGATAAGTCTTCCCGCCGCACCCGCACAGCAAAAGGGCGGCAAACGCCACGATCAGTCCACGCATGATAGTCTCCCACTTTAACGTTGTGTTGGCAAATCGATCGATGGCCGCGTTGCTGCTTCCATCTGCGAGCGAATGTCAGGCTCAACCGTGCCGCCGCTGTGGGCGGCGAACGCAGCCTCGTTGCTGACTTCATTGAACATTTCGCCGACGGCTAGCCCGAGTTCCCGCACCTCTTCCGGATGGCGGGCATGGTGCTCGGCAAAAGCCTGCATGACGTGGGTGCGGTCGTAAGCTCGCCCATCAAGCTGCGCATCTACCTGCTCCGCGAAGCCGCTTTGCGTGAATCCGCGCATGAAATTCGTTGCAGTTAGGCGAAGGCCCCAGTCGGTGCCGGGATCCAGCTTTGCATGTTCCAGCGTCACCCGCGTCTTGCCAGGCGCCTCGCTGCTGAAATGTGCGGTGAAGCGGGAAACTGTACGATCTCCGGACGATATCTGCCACCGGACCCAGCTCGCGCCCTGAGCGATGTCGACACTCGCAGCGTCGGACCCGCCGGCGACGGCCAGCAGTTCGGGGACAAATGGCATGGCGACGAGTTCGGATCGAACTTCCGCGGCCGGCAGGTCGTAAACTTCGCCCACGGTCAGTGCGTCGGACGCATAGAGCCCCCCGACCATCAATCCCGATCCCCCAATCGCCATGATGAGCTTCAATGCTGCCCGCCGTTCAGGACATTTCCCAGAGCCGGTTTACCGCGGGCGAGTTAGCAAAGAGTGAAGCGAGCCAATGGCCGAGGCCACTCCGCCCCCGATGCTTCAGCCGGCCATCTTCTTGGCGCTGAGTCCGACTACCATGTCGTTGGCGCGCTCGTAGCTGAGCGGGCGCCCGAACAGATAACCCTGGATGATGTCGCAGCCGAGGTCCCGCATGCGCTCGAAATCCTCGGTCGTTTCCACGCCTTCAGCGGTAATCGACATCCGGAAGCTTTTGGCGAGTTGAACGATCGACTGGATAATGGCGACGTTTTCAGGACGGGTACCGGCGGCGCGGACGAAGCTGCCGTCGATCTTCAGCTTGTGAAAGATCGCCTTGTTCAAGTAACCGATCGACGAATAGCCGGTACCGAAGTCATCGAGCGCAATGCCGACCCCAAGTTGCCGCAACCGCTTGAGGACGTCGAGGGTGGAGCCATTCTCGCCAAGGAACACGCCTTCGGTCACTTCCAGTTCAATTCGGTTGCCGGCGATACGGTAGCGGGACAACGCTGCGCTGACAGTGTTCGGAAGCGACGGGCCGATCTGTTTCGGACTGACGTTGAGCGCGACGGTGATCGGCTCAGGCCATGACGCGACGGCCCGGCAAGCCTCATCGATCACCCAGTCGCCGATGGCCGCCATCAGCCCGCTTTCCTCCGCGACCGGAATGAACACGTTCGGCGGGACATTGCCGCGCTGTGGGTGATTCCAGCGGATGAGCGCCTCGAACCCGATCAGCTTCTGCGTCTTCGCGCTGACCAGCGGCTGGAAGGCCAGATGAAACTGCTTGGCGACGACCGCCTGACGCAAGTCGGATTCCAGGCGGACGCGATCTTCCTGCTCCGACTGCAGCGCCGAGGAGAAATATTTCGCGACTCCGCGTCCGGCGCCCTTGGCTTCGTAAAGCGCGAGGTCGGCTTTGAGGATGAGGTCGTCGACGGTGGCTCCATCGATCGGGCCGAAGGCGCAACCAATGGACACGCCGATTCCGATTTCGGTCTGGTCGATCATGTAAGGCTCGGCGATTTTGCGGATGATGCCATCGGCCAGCGCTTCCACCTTGCGGCGGCTTTGCGCGTCGGTGACGACGATGGCGAACTCGTCGCCGCCCATCCGGCCGACATGACCGTCGGCGCCGACCTGGTCGACCAGCCGCTTGGCCACCGCGCGAAGCACCGCATCGCCCTTGGGGTGGCCGAAGGTGTCGTTGACCGGCTTGAAGCCGTCGAGATCGAGGAACATGATCGCACAGGGGACATTGCCCGCCGTCGCCCCGCGAAGCGCCTCACCGAGCAATTGCCGCACGCGGCCGCGATTTGGCAGTCCGGACAACACGTCCATGTTGGCGAGGTGGGTCAGCCGCTCCTGCGTCTGGCGCATCTCCGTGATGTCCGATCCGACTCCCCGGAAGCCCTCAAAGCGTCCGGCGGTATCGACGATCGGGTCGCCGGCAATCGAAATCCAGCGCGATCCCCGCGCGGTCTTCAGCTCCATTTCGAGAGAATTGAACGGTTGCCTGGCGAGTAGGACGTGGCCGAGTTCGGCGTGGCCGCCGAGGAGCGACGGAAGCGAGTGGCCGAGGAGCTGCCCCGCCGGCTTCCCCAGCAGGGCCGTCATCCGCGACGAGATGTAACTGACCCGGTTCTCCGCATCGACCTGCCACAGCCAGCCGACGCCGCGCTGCTCATATTCCTGGAGGAGAAGCCCCGCGCTCTCGCTCTGCGCACCGAAGTCGGCGTTGGTCTTCAGCTGGTGGAATGCCCATCGCGCGACCGCGAGCACGCCGAAAATGGCGACGCCCAATGTGAACAGGATCGAGAGCATATGATTGAACGGAACGCTTTCGCGGCCGATCAACATGGACGCCGAAACGCCGGCGGTGAACGCGGCCATCCAGGCGGTCGCACAGGGGGGGATCACGACAAGGCCGATCCCGGCGATCCCGAGGCCGGCCATGATCGAGGCCACAACGACCTGCGATCCCGCGCCGATGCTGGCAAAGGTCCATAGCGGGAGCGATAGCCACAGCAGGGCGCGAAGCGCGGCTTCGCCGACCATCAGCCACTGCGGGATCCGCCTGCCGGAGCGGCCGACATGAGTAACCGCCTGGGTGCGGGCAAGGCGCATGGCCAGGTAATTAACCGCTGCAACGGCTCCTCCCCACGGCAGCAGCAGTTGGGCGTCGACCTTCCCCCACAGGGCGGCGATGACCATCGCCGCGGCGACGACATTGGCGGCGGCGAAGAAAGGCGCGAGTTGAGCGCGCGACATCAGCTGGACATCGCGAAGCGGCGAAACATCGGAGTCCGAGTTCCGGTTGGACACGCCGAGAGATTCGCCGTCGGGAAGGCGCGCGGCGATCATTCGCTTGTAACGGTCAGGAGCCTCGTACATCCGCTCTCGCTTTGTCTGGTCGCAAGAGCAGCTAGCCGAAGAGGGTTGAAAGGCGGTTAAGAAGCCCCGCCCTGAAGCCCCAGTTCGTCGAGCTCGCGAACCACCACCGGATGGTACATGCGGCGCGCCTTCGCATAGACGCGCACGGCAATCGGCCGCCCCCACTGCGCGTCCTTCGCCAGCGCCTGGATCAGCGGCCGGACGAACTTTCGACGGCCCTGAACGGTCAGGAACCGCTCGAGCGCCGGGACCGCAGGATCATAACGATTGGACACGGCCAGTTCGAGCCAGGCGAACAGCACTTCATAGTTGCCGGCCGCGTTGAGCCTGAGCGCCGCCTCAAGCTGATCGAGGCGCGGCTTGGGCAGCTTGCGGGGCAGGCGGTTGAGAAAACGCAAGCGCTCATCGGTCGTCCAGCGTCCCCATTGCACAGCGTCGGGAGCGCCGCCGCCAGCGAAGGCCGCGACCGCTGCGTCGACCGCCTCAAAGGCCTGCGGATCGGGCTTCACCATGTTGGCGGGCAGTCCGGGCTGATAGACCCATTGTTCCAGCATCAGCTTCTGCTCGAGCGCCTTGTCGCCCTTGATCAAATGCTCGCGCAGGTCGGCGAGAAAAATCGCCGAAGTCACCGGCTCGAAGCGGTGCCGCTCGAACCAGCCCTTCAGCCACGCATCGAACCGCTCGCGGCCGACCGCCGCCTCGATGGTGCGGAGGAACGCTGCCCCCTTCTCGTAGGCGATATCCGTCAGCCCTTCGTCCGGGTGTCGGCCCTTGAGGTCGACGTGCAGACGCGTATCCGGCGCGGTCATCCCACCGAGATCGGTGATCTGCTTGTTCAGGGAATCGACGCCCAGCGCATATTGCTGCGCGGCCACCCTCGGTCCGTAAACGGCCTCGACGATCCGATAGGTGGCGTAGGTCGTCATCCCCTCGTTGAGCCAGAAATCGGCCCAGGTCGCGTTTGTGGCGAGATTTCCTGACCAGCTGTGCGCGAGTTCGTGTGCGATGAGGCTGACGAGGCTCTTGTCGCCGGCGATGAAGGTCGGCGTGAGGAAGGTCAGCGTCGGGTTCTCCATGCCTCCGAACAGGAAGGACGGTGGCAGGACGAGAAGGTCGTAGCGGCCCCACAGATAGGGTCCGAACAGCGCCTCGGCCGCGTCGATCATCTTCTCCGTGTCTTCGAGTTCCCTCGCCGCAGCGCCGAGCATTGAAGGCTCCGTCCACACCCCGCTGCGCGGACCGAGGTCGCGGAAGGCCAGGTCGCCGACCGCGATCGCGATCAGATAGGGCGCAACAGGATTTTTCATCCGGAACTTGAAGACGCGGCTGTTGCCCTCGTTCGTCGGCTCGCCGTCACGCACCGCACTCATGACCGCCGTCAGCGGCGCCGGAACACGGATGGTGGCGTCCCAGCTCTGGCGAATGCCGGGCGAGTCCTGGGTCGGAATCCAGCTGCGATTCTCGATCGATTGTCCCTGGCTGAACAAATAGGGATGCTTCTTGCCCGCCGTCTGGTCCGGCGTCAGCCACTGCAGGCCGCCCGCATTCTCGGCGCTCTTGTAATTGATGACGATCTTGCGGGTGTCCGGGCGAAGCGCGATCGACAGAGGAGCGCCAAGGTCCTTGTCGACCGGTCCGACTTGCCATTCCAGCTGCTGACCGGAAGCGTCAGCCACGCTTTCAATCTCGAGGCCCTTGTCGTCCAGGATGATCTCCTTGGCGTCGGGCTTGCGTTCGATATCCAATGTCGCCGTGCCGCCCATGCGCTTGGCCTGGAAATCGACGGAGAGGTCGAGCGCGACATGGGTGACCCGTGCCTCCTGCGGGCGCGCGTAGCTATGCGGGTCGACAGCATCGGGGGTGGTGAGGATCGGAGCGATGCTTGCCTGCCCCTGTGTGCGCTGGTCTCCGCTCGTCCCCGCGGAACCGCAGCCGGCAAGGACAAAGATGAGCAAGGCTGCGAGCGTTCGAAACATCGGGTTTTCCTGGATTTGACGGGCGTGAGCTCGTCTCTCGCCAACCTTTAACGCGCTCTGGACCGGCCGCGTCAAGACGAGAGCGGCCCAGTCGGCTCGCATTGGCGGCTGCTGCGTTCTATATGCGCAGCAATGGCTACCGACAGTGCGACCCTGACGGAGACTCGATCCGCACCGCGCCGGCCGGCGGCGGCCGACACGAGTCGGATTCAATCGCCGGCCGCTCCGATCGCCCGGGGAATAGGGCTCGACCGCCCTTTTTTCGACGACAAGAACCGGGCGTTCTGGATTCTCCAGTCAACCGGCTGGACCGGCTACTTCATCCTGCGGTCCCTGTCCGGCTTTGCCAACGACATGGGGGCGATGTTCATCGTTCACACGGCGTTGCTGACCGCAACCGGCTATTCGCTGACCCTGCTCACGGGATCGCTGTTCCGGCGGCTGATTGCGATGAAGCCAGTCGTCACGCTTGCTCTCTCACTAATCGCCGTAGCATTCGCTGCGACGGCCTTTTCGATTATCGAGACCTGGAGTTTCGCGACCTTCCTGCGACCTACAGCCAAGCCAGTCGGGGTAGAGTATTTTGGGGCGATCCTACTCAACTTCACGCTGCTCGCCGCCTGGGCGGCGCTTTATTACGGGATCAATTATTTCCTGCTACTCGAAGACCAGATCAAGCAGCGCGAGCGGCTGGAAAACCAGGCGTCGAGCGCGCAGCTGGCAATGCTCCGCTACCAGCTCAATCCGCACTTTCTGTTCAACACGTTGAATTCGATCTCGACACTGGTGCTTCTGCGACAGACTGAGCGGGCGAACGCAATGCTCGCGCGGCTGTCATCGTTCCTGCGCTACACCCTCGCGAATGAGCCCACCGGCAAGGTGACGCTCGCGCAGGAGGTCGAAACGCTGAAGCTCTACCTCGAGATTGAAAAGATGCGCTTCGAGGACCGGCTACGCCCGCACTTCAAGATCGAGTCGGAGACCATTGGAGCACGACTACCGTCGCTGCTGCTGCAGCCGCTGATGGAAAATGCGATCAAATATGCCGTCACGCCGAGCGAGGATGGTGCCGACATCTGGCTGACCGCACGGCACGAAGGGCAGCGGGTCCGCATCGAGGTAGCCGACAATGGAACCGGCGAAGCGACGGCGATCATGGCCAGCCCCTCGACCGGCGTCGGCCTGGCGAATATCCGGGACCGGCTGGCGCAGGCCTATGGCCCCGAGCATAGTTTTGCGACGATGAAGAACGAACGCGGGGGTTTCAGCGTTGTGATCGAAATTCCATATGAAAGCGGAGACAAGGACTGATGACCATCCGGACCGTGCTGGTCGACGATGAGCCACTGGCCACCCAGGGCCTGCAACTGCGGCTGGAGGCGCATGATGACGTCGAGGTGGTGGCGACGGCCGCCAACGGGCGCGAGGCGATCCGGGCGATCAAGACCCACAAGCCCGACCTCGTCTTCCTGGATATCCAGATGCCGGGCTTCGATGGTTTCTCCGTCATCCAGGGTCTGATGGAGGTGGAGCCGCCCTTGTTCGTCTTCGTAACGGCCTATGGCGACCACGCGTTGCGGGCGTTCGACGCGCAAGCGGTCGATTATTTGATGAAGCCCGTCGACGAAGACCGGCTGGCGGCGACACTCGACCGGGTGCGGCAGCGGCTGACGGAGAAGCGTGGCGCCGGGGAAGCGGAGCGGCTGAAGGAAGCGCTGGTGGAGCATGCCCCGGAGGCGGCGGAAGAGCTTGCCGACGGCGCGGCTGCCGAAGGCCCCGCCTCCAATCGCTTCGAGAAGATGATCAACATCAAGGACCAGGGGCAGATCTTTCGGGTCGATGTCGACACGATCGAGCGAATCGACGCGGCGGGCGACTATATGTGCATCCAGACCGGCGAGAATACTTTGATCCTTCGCGAGACGATGAAGGACCTGGAAAAGCGTCTCGATCCGCGCCGTTTCCAGCGCGTGCACCGTTCCACCATCGTCAACCTCGATCTGGTCAAGCAGGTGAAGCCGCACACCAATGGCGAATGCTTCCTGGTGCTGGATTCCGGCGCGCAGGTGAAGGTCAGCCGATCCTACCGCGACGTCGTCGCGCGCTTTGTCCACTAGTCGCCAAAAAACAGGAGAATCACCGATGAATTCAGTGAAATTGGCCGCACTCGGCGCAGGGTTGCTCATGTTGGGTGCCTGCAACGACAGCTCGCGCGATGAGCAGGCCGAGATTGTTCAGGAGAATTCAGAGGCAATTGCCGAGAACATTCTCGAAAACGGCGAGGCCCGGGCCGAGAACATCATGGAAGCAGCCGAGAATGAGGCGGCGCTGGTGGAGAATCTCGGCGAAGAGAGCGCCGATGCCGTCCGCAACGGTGCCGGCGCGGAAAATGCAAACGCCAATTGATGTCGGGCGACGGCGCACCGGCTAAAGCGATTTGCCCTAAATTGATCCGCGCTGCTAAACGGCGGCCATGATTAAAATCCGACGGTTCGCCGCCGCCACGGCGCTTTCGCTTCTTTCGCTCACTTCCTGTGCAACGACGCCGGTCGTGCAGCCGGCGAACCTTTATGGCCCGCCGGTTCCGCCGCCGACTGTGCCGGTCTCGATCGATCCGGGCCCTACGCAGGCTGTCGGGGGCCTGGCAAAGCTGGCCGCGGTTCAGATGACCACCGACACCAGCTTCCTCACCGCCGAGGAGCGTGACGTCGTAAACCTGCTCAATCAGGCCGGAAACCTGATGAGCGAAATCTACAAACGGCAGACGACTCCGAATTACGACCGTCTCCGCGCGGAGGTCGTCGCTCAGGGCGATCCCAGTCGCATAGAAGCGTTCGACGCCTTCTTCGGCCCGTGGGATCCGATCGAGGACAACGCACCATTCTTCGGCACGCAGCCGAAGCCGCCGGGGGCCGGCTTCTATCCCGCCGACCTCACCAAGGAGGAGCTCGACCGCTACCTCGCCGCCAACCCGGCGCAGGCGGAGGCGCTGACCAGCCCCTACACGGTGGTCAAAAGGCAAAACGATCGGCTCGTCGCCGTCCCCTACAGCGTCGAATACCGGCAGTGGCTGGAGCCGGCGGCGCGCCTGCTAGAACAGGCGTCGGGGCGCACCAGCAACCCCAGCCTCAAGCGCTTCCTCCGGCTGCGGGCCCAAGCGTTCGGCACCGACGATTATTATCAGTCGGAGCTGGCGTGGATGGACTTGAAGGGCACGCCGATCGAAGTCGCGATCGGTCCTTACGAGGTCTACACCGACACGCTGTATGGACGAAAGACCGCGTTCGAGGCGTTCGTCACGCTGCGTGATCCGGAAGAGAGCCGGGCGCTTGACGTCTACAAGGGCGAGCTGCGGGGGATGGAGCAGAATCTTCCGGTCGAGGCCCGCTACAAGAATTTCCAGCGCGGGTTCGAATCGCCGCTGGCCGTCGCCGACCAGGTTCACGGCGGCGGCGACAATGTTCCGGGCGTGCAGACGATCGCCTTCAACCTGCCCAACGACGAGCGGGTGCGCGAGGCCAAGGGCGCCAAGAAGGTGATCCTGCAGAATGTGCTGGGCGCTAAATACGATCGCATCCTGAAGCCGATGGGCACGCTGGTGCTGGTGCCGGAGCAGGCCGGAAACGTCACCAGGCGCTACATGTTCATGGAAACGCTTTTCCACGAACTGTCGCACAGCCTCGGGCCGGGAAGCATCACCGTCGACGGCCGCAAGACCACGGTGGACAAGGAGCTGAAGGAGCTCGCGTCGGGGTTGGAGGAAGCCAAGGCCGACGTCATGGGCGCTTACAACGTCATGTACATGATGGACAAAGGCGTGGTCCCCGCCGCCGAGCGGCCGCAGATCCGGGCGACCTATGTCGCGGGCCTGTTCCGCGCGATGCGCTTTGGTGTGGGCGAGGCGCACGGCAAGGGCGCGGCGATGCAGTACCGCTACTTGCGCGACAAGGGCGCTCTCGTGTGGGACGCCAATGCCAGGCGCTATCGCATCGATGAAACAAGGATCGACGGCGCCATCCGCGATCTGGTCGCCGACATCGTCCGGCTCCAGGGCAATGGCGACTATGCCGGGACCAAGGCCTTTCTGGAACGCTGGGCGACTCTCGATCCCGAGGCCGAGCAAGTGATTGCGTCGATGGCGCACATCCCGGTCGACATCCGGCCGATCTATCCCGACCGCATCTGACCACGACTTCACGGAGGGGGCGTTGATGGCACGAGTGACGGGGCTGGGCGGCATCTTCTATCGGGTCGCGGACCCGGACAAGACCCGTGTATGGTATCAGGAAACGCTGGGCGTCGGCGGTGATTGGGGCGCGATGTTCCCGTTCAAGAACGACGATGCCGAAGGGTTCACCTTGCTCTCCCCATTCAAGCAGGACAGCGACTATTTCGCGCCCAGCGAGCAGCCGTTCATGATCAACCTGCGCGTGGATGACCTCGACGGAATGGTGTCGCACCTCGAAGGCAAGGGCATCGCAATCCTAGGTCGGCAGGAGGAGGATTATGGGCGCTTCGCCTGGATCATGGATCCCGACGGTGTGAAGGTGGAGCTGTGGCAGCAGCTCGGCCCGGCGCCGGCGGCATGAGCGCCGCCGACCGCTTCCGCGCCTTTGCGGCGCTCCACGTGCCGGGCGATCCACTCGTCCTCTACAACATCTGGGACGTCGGCAGCGCTCAGGCGGTGGTGCGCGCGGGGGCCAGGGCGCTCGCCACCGGAAGTCACCCGGTGGCCGATGCCAACGGCTTCCCCGATGGCGAGGGCGTGCCGATCGACTTCGCGCTGGCGAATGCGAAGCGGATCGTCGAGGCGGTGGAGCTTCCCGTCACTATCGACTTCGAAGGCGCCTATTCGGCCGATCCCGACCAGGGCGCCCGAAACATGGCGCTGCTCGCGGCGACCGGCTCGGTCGGTTGCAACTTCGAGGACCAGGTGATCGGCGGTGAAGGGGTCCACCCGCTCGATCTGCAATGCCGCCGAATCGCTGCCGCGCGTCACGCGGTAGGAAGCGACTTCTTCGTCAATGCCCGAACCGACCTGTTCCTCAAGGTGCAGGAGCATGACGACGCGCTGGTCGATCAGGTGATCGAGCGCGGCAAGACGTTCGCGGACGCGGGTGCCAGCGGCTTTTTCGTCCCGCGACTGGCCGACGCGCGGCAGGTCGAGCGTGTGGTTCGCGAAGTGCCGCTGCCGCTCAACCTGATCGCCTTTCCCGGCGCGCCTCCGAAGAGCGAATGGGCGAGCGCGGGCGTCGCGCGCATCAGCCACGGTCCTTTTCCGTTGAAAGCATTGATGGGACAGCTCGAAGCGGCTGCGCGCGAAGCGATCGGCTAGGCGCCGGAAGGGGCGGGGGACGACCTCCGCCGCCACCGGCGCCTTTTGCCCGTCGCGGGACCGGATTTCAGCACCGTGCGGCGGAACAGCCGGGCGCCGGCCCAAAGGATGAGACCCACCCACAGACCCTGCCAGAGGATTGCCATCAGGTGCGGCCAAAGCTCCGGCAATTCGGCCGCGCGGTCGATCATCACTAGCGGGGAGGAAAGGGGGAAGAGGGCCGCTCCCAAGGCGGTGGAGCTGTTCGGATTGCCCACCGAAAGTGCGGCGAAACCAAACACGATCACCTGGATGAAAGTCACCGGCATCGACAAAGTCTGCACTTCGCGGACGGTCGACGCCTGTGCACCAATGCCGAGGAAAACGGCGCCCAGCAACATGTAGTTCATCGCGAAATAGACGATCCCGAGGCCAAGGAACCATGCCCAGCCCACGGCCGGGAGCGGCATTGCGCCGAGGCCTTCATTGCTCATGACGGCGATGGCCGCCGCGCCTGCGCCGACCCAGACGACGATCCCGATGATCGATGCCGCGAGCATCGCCAGCAGCTTGCCGACGAACAAGGTGTCGATCGGGACTGCCGCGGCAATCACTTCGATGATCTTGTTCGATTTCTCCTCGACCATCTGCGACAGCAACATGCCGGCTAGGAGAATGGTGAGGAAGAACAGCGCCATCTGCCCGACCTGTCCGGTGATCGCGCGCTTCTGTGCAAGCGCGGCAGGTGACCCCCTGGTCGGCACCACCTCCAGCGTCGGGGATGGGATATCGGGCATGACCGCGCGCTGGAGCATGTAGGCGACCTGACGAGACGTCTCGTCGCCTTCGCGAACGTCGCCGACCAGCCGCGGATCTCCGAACCAGCCGGTCAGCACGGCGCGCACGGGCGGATCCTTGCTCGCCAGCAGCCGCTTCACTAGCTTATCGCGGTTCCCCTCCGGCGCATAGCCGACCAGCTGCACGAGGCGCGCCTCGCCGGCAGCTTCGGCCAGCCGATGCCGCGCCTGCCACAGCGCTTCGAACTCCGCTTTCGACATCACAACCGCAACGACCGGCTGCGCCGTCTGGGCCGCGACCCGCGCTCCAATCCCGCCGAACAGGCCGCCCAGCAGAACCGGAAACAGTGGAGCGACGAGAAACAGGATGAAGGCGCGAGAGAGCACCGTCGCGGCAAAATCCCTGCGCGCGATCACCCAGATTGCGGCGAGGCGGCTCATTGAATTTTCTCACCACCGACCATTGCGGCGGCAGCGGTTTCGCCCGCAATCGCAACAAAGGCATCGTGAAGGCCGGGTCGTTCGATCGACAGGGTTTCGATCCCCGCGTCGCCGTCGATCAGCGCCTTGAGCAAGAGTTCGGGACCGCTCTCCGGAAGCTCGAACGTCCACCGACCGTCTTTTCCGCGCGAATTCGGCGGAAGGGCGGAGCGCCACGGTCCGTCCACGGCGCGGGTCTTCAATCGGACGACCGGCCGCAGCCGCCCGCGGGCGTCGTCCACGCTGCCGTCGAACGCCACCTTGCCGTTCGCGATGATGGCGACGCGCTCGCACAGCCGCTCGGCATGGGCGATCACGTGGGTGGAGAAGATGATCGTCGCGCCCCCGTCGGCCTCGGCGCGGATCAGCGCCTCGAGCCTTCCCTGGTTGATCGCGTCGAGACCGGAAAAGGGTTCATCGAGCACGATCAGGCGCGGCCGATGCACCAGCGTGCCGAGCAGCTGCACCGTCTGCGCCATCCCCTTGGACAAGGTGCGAATCGGCTTGCGAGCCCAGTCCCCGAGGTCGTGGCGGTCGAGCAGTTCGTCGGCGCGGCGGCGGCCTTCGTTCAGCGGCAATCCTCGAAGCGCTCCGAGAAAGGCGATCGCCTCCCTTGCCGTCATCGCAGGATAGAGGCCCCGCTCCTCCGGGAGATAGCCAATCAACGGTGCCGCCTCGAGCGGACGCTCGTGGCCGAGCACGCAGCGGCGGCCGGCGTCCGGGTCGATGATGCCAAGCAGCATGCGCAGGGTGGTCGTCTTGCCCGCGCCATTCGGGCCGAGCATGCCGTAGATGGTGCCGGCCGGAACCGCGAGGCTCACGCCGTCGACGGCGCGCTTGTCTCCAAAATCCTTGGCCAGATCGTCGGCCTCGATCGCGTAGCTGTTGCTATGTGCCTGGCCGGCCTCTGGTTTCTTCTGCAGGCTCAAACGTCAACTCTTCGACAAGGCGGGACTGGCCGGTGTAAGTGCCCTGCCGTGGATAAGGGTCAATCGCTGAAGGAAGCAATAAGGGCGGAGGCCGAGCGGATCGGTTTTGCCGCCTGCGGCTTCACGCGCGCGGATGCGGCTGATGCCGCCGGCGGCGAACTTCGGGAGTGGCTTGAGGCGGGGCATCACGGCACGATGGGCTGGATGGAGGAGCGCGCCCACCATCGCGTGTCGCCCCTGGCGCTGTGGCCCGAAGCGCGTTCTGCGATCGCGTTGGCGATGAGCTATGCGCCGGCGACCGATCCGATCGCGCTTGCCGCGGAGCCGGCGGTGGGGCGAATTTCGACCTATGCGCAGGGCGGCGACTATCACAAGACAGTCAAGAAGGCGCTGAAGGCGCTGGCACGCTTCATCGTCGATGCCGTCCCTTCGGAGCTCAAGGTGTTCGTCGACACTGCGCCGGTGATGGAGAAGCCGCTGGCCCAGGCGGCGGGGATTGGCTGGCAGGGGAAGCATACCAACGTCGTCAGCCGCGACCATGGCAACTGGCTGTTCCTCGGCGTGATCCTGACCAGTCTCGATCTGGAGCCCGATCCCCCCGCAAGTTCGGGCGCCCATTGCGGAAGCTGCACCGCCTGCCTGATCGCCTGCCCGACGCAGGCGATCGGCCCCGCGCACCGGATCGACGCCCGGCGCTGCATCTCCTACCTCACCATCGAGCATGAGGGGCCGATCCCGATCGAGCACCGAACGGCGATCGGCAACCGCATCTACGGCTGCGACGACTGCCTGGCGATCTGCCCGTGGAACCGCTTCGCCGAGGCGGCAAGCGCCAACCGCGCCTTTCTCCCCCGCGCCGAATTGGCGCGACCGCACCTCGCCGATCTGCTGAAGCTCGACGATGCCTCGTTTCGAGAGGTCTTCGCTGGATCGCCGATCAAGCGCATCGGCCGAAACCGCATGATCCGAAACTGCCTGGTCGCCGCCGGCAACAGCAAAGACCCGGCGCTGCTCGCGACGGTCGAGCCGCATCTCGGCGATCCCGATCCGGTCATTGCTGAAGCCGCGCATTGGGCGATGGGACGGCTTCAGGCGCCCTGAAGCGTGGCGAGGCAGCTCGGCTGATCGATATCGGTCCCGTTTGGAAGGCGTGTGTCGACATGGGTGACGCGCTCGACGCCCTGCCCAGTTACCGGGCGGTAGAGATAGGCATCGACAACGCAGCGTGCGCCGCGGAACTGAATTTTCAGCCCCGGACCTTCGCGCACCTGCAAGGCAGGCGCCCCGAAGCGCTGCAGGAGTTCTGGCGCAGTCAACCCGATCAGGACGCCGCGCTCCACCGGGACGACCGCCCTCGGTGCGACCGGCACAGGGCGCTGTCCACCGGCACAACCGGCGACGAGAAGGGCGAGAGTGACTGCAAAGATCCGGCGCATGGCGCTTTCTGTCATTGCGAGCGGAGCGAAGCAATCCAGTGTCGGTGCTGATGGACTGCTTCGTCGCTGCGGTTCCTCGCAATGACGATTGTGTGAGCAGCCATCCCTCGCTAGTCGCCCGCTTTCCTTTCGGCCCGGAGATTTCATGCCCCACTCCCGTCTCGATGTCCTGTGCATCGGCAACGCCATCGTCGACGTCATCGCCGATACCACCGACGAATTCCTGACCGCCGAGGGCCTCGCCAAGGGCTCGATGCGGCTGATCGATGCGGACGAAGCCGAACGGCTGTACGGGCATATGCGTGCCGCGCGGGAAGTCAGTGGTGGGTCGGCGGGCAATACGGCCGCGGGGATCGCCGCGCTCGGCGGCCGCGCGGGCTTCATCGGCCAGGTCGCGCCCGACCAGCTGGGCGAATTCTACAGCCACGATCTTCGCTCGACCGGAGTCGAATTCACCACCGCGGCCGCCGATGTCGGCATGCCGACCGCCCGTTCGATGATCCTGGTCACGCCTGACGGCCACCGGACGATGAATACGTTCCTCGGCGCGGCGCAGCATCTCCCGTCGAGCGCGCTGGACGAGGAGCAGATTCGCGATTCGGCCGTGCTTTATTTGGAGGGCTATCTGTGGGACCCGGAGACGCCGCGCTACGCGATGGTGCGCGCGATCGAGGTTGCCCGGACCGCGGGACGCAAGGTCGCCTTCACCCTCTCCGACACCTTCTGCATTGACCGGCACCGCGACGGCTTCAACGCGCTGATCGACGGCGGCCGCATCGACATATTGTTCGCCAACGAAGCCGAGATCCAGGCGCTCGCCGGCGTGCCCCACCTCGACACGGCGCTCGAAGCGGTCCGCGGAAAGGTCGAGACTTTGGTGGTCACGCGCAGCGAGCATGG
>JALYPM010000209.1 GCA_030856365.1 Pseudomonadota bacterium | reverse complement strand
GCATGAGGTGGAGCGGTTCGCCGTGCCTGCCAAGGGTCCCCATCGTCTAGAGGCCTAGGACACCAGCCTTTCACGTTGGTAACACGGGTTCGAATCCCGTTGGGGACGCCATCCGCCATTTTTTTCTAGGCCAGCAAAGTTGGCTGCCGTGATGCGTTGAAGGGTGCAGGTTTTTCACGGATCCTGGAGGCGAGGATGTCTCGGGTATCGGCGCGGCCACGACCGGAGCGGGAGCGAGTGCTATCGCCGGTGCGGCAGACCTGTCCGGCTTGCGGTGGTCACCTGCGACTACGCTACGAGAACCGCCGCACGCTGGTGACGCTGTCCGGCCCGATGCGGCTGCGCCTGAAGATCCGGCGCTGCGAGACGGCTGGCTGCGCCCGCCATCATCGGCCCTGGCGGCCGGAGGCGGAAGGCGCGATTGCCCTGGCCCAGCATGAGTTCGGCCTGGACGTGATCGCGCTGACAGGGGTGCTGCGTCATCGCGACCACCGCAGTGTGCCGGAGATCCACCAGGCGCTGCGCGAACGGGGCGTGGCGATCGCCGAGCGGAGCGTGACCAACCTGCTGGACCGCTATGACGAGTTGCTGGCCACATCGCTGAGCGACAGCAATCGGCTGCGGCGGCTGCTGGCGTCGCAGGGACGGGTGATCCTGGCGCTGGATGGCTTGCAGCCGGATGTCGGGCATGAGGTGTTGTGGGTGATCCGCGAGTGCCTGTCGGGCGAGGTGCTGCTGGCGCGCAGCCTGCTCTCCGGCACGGCCAAGGATCTTGCCCCGCTGCTGCGGGAGGTGGCGGGCGCGGTAGGGGTACCGGTGGCGGGTGTGGTCAGTGACGGGCAGACCTCGATCCGCCGCGCGGTGGAGCAGGCGCTGCCCGGGGTGCCGCACCAGCTCTGCCAGTTCCACTTCCTGCGCGAGGCGGCGCTACCGGTCTTCGAAGCCGACCGGCACGCCAAGAAGGAGTTGAAGAAGCGGGTGCGCGGGGTGCGCCGGATCGAGCGGGCGGTGGAGGGCGCCAAGGATCCGCAGGCCGAGGCGGTGCGCGGCTACTGCGCGGCGGTGCGCAGCGCCATCACCGACGATGGCCGCCCGCCGCTGGCCGCCTCGGGTCTGAAGCTCAAGACCCGGCTGGAGGCGGTGGCGGGAAGCCTGGAGCGGGTGGCGGAAAAGGGGGGGCCTCGCCGCCGCTCACGCGGCTGCAAACCTTGATCGGGCGTGGCCTGGAGCAGACTGCCTCGCTCTGGCCGGACATCGAGCGGGCCTACCACTGGGTGCACCAGGCCGCGCACATCCTGAACAACCATGACAACGAGGCCGGCGACACCGTCCAGCACCGCTTCGATGGCTTGCTCGGTGCCATGGCCCGCCACCGCGACTGCGCCGGTCGCCTGAGCGGTGCCATCGGCCACTTCGGCAAGGTCAGCCGCAGCTACCGTCCCGGGCTGTTCCACTGCTACGCCGTCCCGGGCCTGCCGCGCACCGACAACGATCTCGAGCACGCCTTCGGCTCGCAACGCTACCACGAGCGGCGTGCCACCGGCCGCAGAGCGGCCTCGCCTGCCGTCGTGCTGCGCGGAGAGGCAAGGCTGGTCGCCGCCGTGGCCACCAGACAGCGCGCGCCAAGCGGCGCTGATCTCGGCGCTACCGATCGGGGGCGATGGAAAGAACTCCGCCAGCGCCTCGACCAAAGACGCAAGGCACGCATTCTGCGCACCCGCTTTCGCCGCGACCCCGACGCGTATCTCGCCGAACTGGAGCAGAAAGCTTGCCAGCCAACTTTGCCAACCTAGGTTTTTTAGGCGCGCCTGCACACGCGGCATCTACGACAACATGAAAACAGTTGTGCGCCTGTGATCAGTCCAGAAAGCCGAAATAGCGCGGCATCCACAGGACGATCTCGGGCCAGATAATGCACGCTGCTACCGCCAGCAGCTGCAGCATCACGAACGGTATGATGCCACGGTAGATGTGCTGCATGGTCACTGAGGGAGGCACTGCTCCCTTCATGTAGAACAGCGC
>JALYPM010000186.1 GCA_030856365.1 Pseudomonadota bacterium | reverse complement strand
GTGCGAATGATCCGGCAGGCGATTTCGCCACGGTTGGCGATGAGGATGGAGGTGATCATTTACTCCTCCTCCTCCGGCATGACGTTGAACAAGACCTCGCAATCGCAAAACCCGCCGTTGCTTTGCAGCCAAGATTTCAGACGATCGAAATCAACCATGCTTTGCTCGGACCAAATCTTCGTGTGCTTCAACGTGTGATCGCAGCCTTCGACAGGCGGTTTCGCTCCGTCACCCAAGCCAAGAAAGATAGCATCGTACATGCTGCTGGCCTGCTCATCTGAAATCGGTTGGGCCAGGTATTCCACCATCACATCCGGAACACGCCGAACTGCGGACGCTCCGGGATCGGGGCGTTGAGGCAGGCGGCGAAGGCCAGCCCCAGCACATCCCGCGTCTGGGCGGGGTCGATGATGCCGTCGTCCCACAGCCGCGCGGTGGCGTGCCACGGGTTGCCCTGCGCCTCGTAATCGTCGCGGATCGGCTGCTTGAAGGCTTCGGCTTCCTCCGGCGTCCACTTGTCGGCGTCGCGGTGAACGGTCGCCAGCACCGCTGCCGCCTGCTCGCCGCCCATCACGCTGATGCGGCTGTTAGGCCAGCTGAACAGGAAGCGCGGGCTATAGGCGCGGCCGGCCATGCCGTAATTGCCGGCGCCGAAACTGCCGCCGATCAGCACGGTGATCTTCGGCACCTGCGCCGTCGCCACCGCCGTCACCAGCTTGGCGCCATGCTTGGCGATGCCCTCCGCCTCATATTTGCCGCCGACCATGAAGCCGGAGATGTTCTGGAGAAACAGCAAGGGAGTGCGGCGCTGGGCGGCCAGCTCGATGAAGTGCGCGCCTTTGACCGCGCTTTCGCTGAACAACACGCCATTGTTGGCGAGGATCGCCACCGGCATGCCCCAGATGTGCGCGAAACCGCAGACGAGCGTGTTGCCGTAGAGCGGCTTGAACTCGTGAAATTCCGACGCGTCAACGATCCGCGCGATGACTTCGTGAACGTCATAGGGCGCGCGGACGTCTTCGGGGATGATGCCGTACAATTCGTCCGGATCGTAAGCCGGTGGCCGAGGCTCCTTCAGTTCGAGCCCCGCCCTGTTCTCCGGTTGCAACGTGCTGACGATATCCCGAACGATCGTCAGGGCATGTTCGTCATTCTCCGCGAGATGATCGACCACGCCGCTCTTGCGCGCATGCAAGTCGCCGCCGCCCAAATCCTCGGCGGAAATCTCTTCGCCCGTCGCGGCCTTCACCAGCGGCGGGCCGGCGAGGAATATCGTGCCCTGGTTACGGACGATCACGCTTTCGTCGCTCATTGCCGGGACGTAAGCGCCGCCGGCGGTGCAGCTGCCCATCACGCAGGCTATCTGGGCGATGCCCTTCGACGACATTTGCGCCTGGTTGAAGAAGATGCGGCCGAAGTGGTCGCGGTCGGGGAAGACTTCGGCCTGGTGCGGCAGATTGGCGCCGCCGCTGTCGACCAGATAGATGCACGGCAGCCGGTTCTCGAGCGCGATCTCCTGCGCGCGCAGATGCTTCTTCACCGTCAGGGGATAATAAGTGCCACCCTTCACCGTCGCGTCGTTGCAGACGATCATCACCTGCCGGCTCGAGACTCGTCCGATGCCCGCGATCAACCCCGCGCCTGGCACCTCGCCGTCGTACATGTCGCAGGCGGCGAGCTGGCCGATCTCGAGGAACGGCGAGCCGGGATCGAGGAGCCGCTCGACCCGATCGCGCGGCAGCAGCTTGCCGCGCGACAGGTGCCGCTCACGATGCTTTTCCGACCCGCCTTTCGCTGCTTCGGCGACGTCGGCGCGGAGCGTCTTGGCGAGCGTGCGATTATGCTCGACGCGCGCGCGAAACTCTTCGCTGTCGCTGGAAATCTTGCTGTCTATGCGCGGAGCGCTCATGCGCCGACCAATTCTCGCCCGATCAGCATCCGCCTGATCTCGTTCGTCCCCGCGCCGATGTCGAGCAGCTTGGCGTCGCGATAGTAGCGCTCGACCGGCCAGTCCTTGGTATAGCCCGCGCCGCCCAGCGCCTGCACCGCTTCATTGGCGACCTTCACCGCATTTTCAGACGCCAGCAGAATCGCTCCGGCAGCATCGAACCGCGTGGTCTTGCCGGCGTCGCAGGAGCGCGCGACCTGGTAGACGTAGGCGCGAGAGCTATTGAGCGCGACATACATGTCCGCGACTTTCGCCTGCATCAGCTGGAAGCTGCCGATCGCCTTTCCGAACTGCTTGCGCTCGCGGACGTAGGGCAGGACGACGTCGAGACACGCCTGCATGATGCCGATCTGGATTCCGGCGAGCACGGTGCGCTCATAATCGAGCCCGCTCATCAGCACCTCGACGCCCTTATTCTCCTCGCCGAGCAAATTTTCCGGCGGGACGAAGCAGTCGTCGAACACCAGCTCATTGGTCGGCGATCCGCGCATGCCAAGCTTGTCGATCTTCTGCCCGATCGAGAAGCCGTCCATGTCCTTTTCGATCAGAAAGGCAGTAATCCCGCGGCTCCCCTCACCGGTTTTGGCGTAGACGACCAACGTGTCGGCATAGGCGCCGTTGGTAATCCAGAATTTGGTGCCGTTGAGGCGATAGCCGTTGCCGCTCTTCTCTGCCTTCAGCTTCATTCCGACGACATCGCTTCCCGCCCCCGCTTCGCTCATCGCCAACGCGCCGACATGCTTCCCGCTGATCAGTCCTGGGAGGAAGCGCTGCTTCTGCTCTGGGTTGGCCCAGCGTCGGATCTGGTTGACGCAGAGGTTGGAGTGGGCGCCGTAGCTCAGCCCTACCGAGGCGGATGCGCGCGCCACTTCCTCCTGCGCGACGACATGCTCGAGATAGCCGAGACCGAGACCGCCATATTCCTCCTCGACGGTAATGCCGTGGAGGCCGAGCTCGCCCATCTGCGGCCACAGCTGTTTCGGGAACTGGTCCTTCTCGTCGATTTCGGCGGCGATCGGCTGGATCTGCTCGCGGGCGAACCGCTCGGTGGTCTCGCGGATGGTATCGGCCATTTCGCCAAGGCCGAAATCGAGGGCGGGTTCGGACATCAGAGCTCTCCTGTCGGCCGCAGCCGCTAGCAGAGCGCAAAGGATTTGAACAAGCTAGACCGAAAAGTGTTGATAGGTTGCGAGCCGGAGTTCGAACCCGTCGCGCGTCTGCGCACATTGGGAGCGGCCGGCTGCTGGCCCAGCAATGAGCCAAAGCGCTGAGGAGACGAATATGCATGCCGTCAACGTCAAAGCCGCAATCACTGCCGGACTGATCGCTGGACTTATCTTCATGATGCTCGAAATGGCGCTCGTCGCGACCGTGGGCGGCGGCAGCCCGTGGGCGCCGCCGAGGATGATCGGAGCGATCGTCATGGGCGAAGGCGTGCTTCCGCCGCCGGCGCCGTTCGAACTTGGCGTGTTCCTGGTCGCGATGGCCATTCATTTCGTCCTCGCGGTCGTGCTCGGCCTGGTTTTCGGCTTCATTGCCGACAAGGCCAATTGGGGGCTCGGCGCCTGTGCGATTGCGGGACTGGTGTTCGGCCTGATCGTTTATTTCGTGAACTTCTACGGAATGACGGCGATCTTCCCGTGGTTCGCAATGGCGCGCAACGGCATCAGCATCTTCGCCCATGCGATGTTCGGCTTGGTACTCGGCTATATGTATCGCAAGCTCGATCCGCACCGGGAGGTTGTTCGAGACGTCTAGGCCGGGCTGGGCAGCCTAGGCTCCGGTCTCGATCCGCCCTGCGTTTGCTGAAACGGAGAAGCCTTGGACAAGGCCGGCTGAAGTCTTATGTGCGCCGCACAACTTGAGAGCCCCTCCCTTAATGGGGAGGGCGAAAGAGGTAGCCATGGCCACGAACCCGTCCGACCCGACCGTCATCCTCTCCTACGCCCGCACGCCGATGGGTGCGATGCAGGGTGCACTTGCCGATGCTTCCGCGACCGACCTTGGCGCGACCGCGGTGAAGGCGGCAGTCGAGCGTGCGGGGGTAAGCGGCGACCAGATCGACCGCATTTACATGGGCTGCGTGCTTCCCGCGGGGCTCGGCCAAGCCCCGGCGCGGCAGGCGGCGATCAAGGCCGGACTTCCGACCTCAGTCCAGGCGACGACCGTCAACAAGGTCTGCGGATCGGGCATGCAGACGGTGATCATGGGCGACGAGGCGCTGCGCACCCGCAATGCCGACATGATCGTCGCCGGCGGCATGGAGTCGATGACCAACGCGCCTTATCTGCTCAAGAAGCACCGCTCTGGCGCACGCATCGGCCACGATACCGCCTACGACCATATGTTTCTCGACGGGCTCGAGGATGCCTATGAGGAAGGCCGCGCGATGGGCAGCTTCGCGCAGTGCACCGCCGACGAATATCAGCTGACGCGTAGCCAAATGGACGATTATGCGATCGAGAGCCTGCGCCGCGCCAAGGACGCGATCGACAAGGGTGGCTTCGGCGACGAGATCGTCCCGGTCACGATCAAGAACCGCGCGGGCGAAACCATCGTCGACACCGACGAAGCCCCCGGCCGCGGCCGTCCCGACAAGATCCCGCAGCTGAAGCCCGCTTTCTCCAAGGAAGGGACGATTACCGCCGCGACCAGTTCGTCCATCTCCGACGGCGCCGCAGCGGTTGTGCTGACCCGCGAGTCGACCGCCCGCGAGCAAGGCTTGTCGCCGGTTGCACGCATCGTCGCCACCGCAGCCCACGCGCAGGAGCCGGCGCAATTCACCGTCGCCCCGATCGGCGCGATCGACAAGGTGTTGAAGAAGGCCGGCTGGAGCGCTCAGGACGTCGACCTGTGGGAAGTTAATGAGGCGTTCGCCTGCGTCGCCATGTTCGCCATGAAGGATCTTGGCATCCCGCACGACAAGATCAACATCCACGGCGGGGCGACCGCGCTCGGTCACCCGATCGGCGCCAGCGGCACGCGTATCATCGTGACGCTGGTCAATGCGCTCAAGCAGACCGGCGGCAAGCGCGGCGTGGCGAGCCTGTGCATCGGCGGCGGTGAAGCGACGGCCGTTGCGGTGGAGCTGGTTTAGTCCGCGTGGACCAAGCTGCCCTCACAATGGCCGGCCTGCTGATCGTGGCAACGATGTTCGTTCACTCGATACTGGGGCAGCGGCGCCTGATCCGGCCGTTGCTCGATCAAGGCGCCGGGGTCATGCAGAATCCGCTGGCTCGGTTCATCGTGCCTTTCGCTTGGCATTTGACCAGCTTCATTGGCCTTGCAATTGCCTCCATACTCTTTGCCTGGGCTTGGGCACCGGACCATGCGCGCACCATCGGCCTGGCAACAACAGGAGTCGTGTTCACGGTTGCGGGAGTATGGGACGCGATCGGCAGCCGCGGCAAGCACGTCGGCTGGCCACCGCTGACGTTGATCGGACTGGCGTCGCTGACCGCTCTTCTCAGTGCGTAGTGGACTGGCCAATTTGGCCGCTAGTCTACCCGTTCGTTCGCGCTGACGCCCCAGACATCCGACATGCGGATAAAGCCGTCGCGCTTGCCGACCGTAATCCGGCACCAGCCATCACGGCAGTTCTCGATGCGGCCAACGACACCGGCTTCGGCGTGGTAGCGAAGCGGGCTGCTTGCATCCGGCTTGGCATGGATCGGGCGCGGGTCGCCTTGCTTGACGACGGCTGTGCGGCGGTCGCTCAGCAAGGTCACCAGCATCCACCCGCGGTCCCCGTCCGAGTCCTCGATCAGGCGCCAGTTGGGATAGAGCTTGAGCACTTTAACCGGGAGGTCGCGGCGCTTGTAGAGCCAGGTGCCCGGATAGTTACGGCCGGGGCCGGTGCGCATCATCGCTTCGCCCGACGCAATCGACGCCCAGTAAGGCGGCTGCTTGTCCTGCGCCGCGGCCGGTGTGGCCAGCGCGAGGATCACGGCAGCGATCAGCCCCGACTTCACGATCAGGCCCCCGTCAAAATCCGGTCGACCAGCTGCTTCACCGTCGGCACGAACCCGTTCGAGTAGAAGGGGTCTTGATTGAACCGGAACGCGGAGTGCCCGGCGAACATCAGATTATCGTCGACGGGGCCGCCGTGCGCGATGTCCTGAAGCGTCTTCTGGATGCAGAAGCTGCGTGGATCGGCGAGGCGCCCGGTCGAGTTCTTCTCATTGTCCGCCCAGGACGAGAAAGCGCATTGTGACAGGCAGCCCATGCAATCGGCCTGGTCCTTGCGGATCATCTTCTCCTCATCCGGAGCAGCGAAGACCAGCGTGTCGTCGGGCGTCTTCATCGCCTGGGTGAAACCGGCCGCAAACCATTCGCGCGCATGCTGCAGGTCGCCCTTGGTCACCCAGTAATTCTTCTTGGTGCCAATGCCGACGTCGAGCTCGAACGCATGGTCGCCAATCATTTCCTTGGTGAAGGCGATCTGGCGCTGGCTGCGCGCTTCGAGGCTGCGGAGGAACGGGGTTCGCACCGCCGAGGAATAAAAGCCGGTCGGCGAGAATTTGTGCAGCAGCACGTCGCCTTCCTCCAGCATCATCAGCCGCGACTTCCACTCCGGCGGGATCGGGCTTTCCTGGGTCAGCAAAGGCCGGGTGCCGAACTGGAAAACGATCTGGCCAAGATCCGGATTGTCGATCCAATCCTCCCATTCGTCGAGGCGCCAGACGCCGCCGGCCATGATGATCGGCACGTTGTCGGGAATGCCGCCGTCGCGCATCACCTCGCGCAATTCCTTGACCCGCGGATAGGGGTCCTGGGGTGCACGCGGATCCTCGGCATTGCTGAGGCCGTTGTGACCGCCGGCGAGCCAGGGGTCTTCATAGACCACGCCGCCGAGCCATTCCGGCGCTTTGGAGTAAGCGCGCTTCCATAGCGCGCGGAAGGCGCGGCCGGAGCTGATGATCGGCAAATAGAACACCCCGTGAGAGGCGGCGATCTCCGACAATTTGTAAGGCATTCCGGCGCCGCAGGTAACACCGGCGATCTTGCCGCGGGTGCGCTCCAGCACGCCTTCAAGGATAGGCTGGGCGCCACCCATTTCCCACAACACGTTGATGTTGATCAGGCCCTTGCCGTCAGCGATCTCGTAAGCGCGTTCGACCTGCGCAACGGCGCCATCGATGCCGTACTGGATCAGCTCTTCGTGCCGCTGGCGGCGGGTCATGCCCTGATAGACCTGGGGAATAATCCGGCCCTCGGGGTCGTAGCTATCCGCGTTGACGGCGGAAACGGTGCCGATGCCGCCGGCGCCCGCCCAGGCGCCCGAGCTTGCGTGGTTGGTTGCGCTGACGCCCTTGCCGCCTTCGATCAGCGGCCATACCTCGCGGCCGGCGTATTTGATGGGCTGGAGCCCCTTGAACAAATCTCATCTCCCAGCGGGTTCGGCGCCCCTATAGCGGACATTCCGCCATTGCGAAGCGCCGCAGAGGCATAAACGAAGCGGGCCGGAAATCGCTTCCCGGCCCGCCCGATTGTCAAACTGCGCTTAACAGCGGCCGGCGACCCGACTTCCGACGATGGCGCCGATGGCTCCGCCGATCAGTGCGCCGGTCGTGCCGTTCCCACCGCGGCGATAGCCGTAATGACTGCGCCCGCCACCGGCGACCCGCGAACCGATCGCCGCGCCAGCAACGCCGCCGACGACCGCACCGGCAGTGGATCCGCCGCAGCTGTATCCACGGTTGCGATTATAGCCGTTGTAGCCGCCGTAATAAGGCTGGCCGTAGCCGCCGTAATAGCCGCTGCCATGGTGAGGCTGGCGATAGCCGCCGCCGTAGTAGGGCGAGCCGTAGCGGCT
>JALYPM010000182.1 GCA_030856365.1 Pseudomonadota bacterium | reverse complement strand
TAAACTTTCAAACAGTGGAGAAAACAATGATCTCGAAGGTAACGCACATGGGCCTGGCAGTGGCCGCCCTCACGCTCGGCGGCTGCATGACGACGCCCTCCGACAGCATCTCATACGTCGGAGGCGCCGCGATGTATCCGTCGCAGACGATCGTCGCCAATGCGGTCAACTCGCCCGACCACACCACGCTGGTTGCCGCGGTCAAGGCAGCGGGCCTGGTGGACACGCTCTCCGGCGCGGGGCCGTTCACGGTATTTGCTCCCACCAACGCGGCATTCGGTAAGCTGCCGGCCGGCACGGTGGATCAGCTTCTCCTCCCGCAGAACCGGGACATGCTGCGGTCGGTGCTGACCTATCACGTCGTCCCCGGACGCATGACCGCGGCCGATCTCATGCGGATGATCGCAGCGGGTGGCGGCCAGGCCCGACTGACGACGGTGCAGGGCGGCATGCTGACGGCGCGGATGATGGGCAACCGAATCATGCTGACCGATGCCAAAGGTGGCATGTCCCATGTCACTCAGGGTGACGTCATGCAGTCGAACGGCGTGATCCACGTCGTCGATACGGTTGTGATGCCGGCGTAGCGCAATGCATCCGGGCCCCCTGTCCCGGATGCGCCTGGCGGGCGACCAACCGATGATGTGCTCCCGTGCAGCTCAGGTTGCGACGCCCGCCGGGCACCCCTTTCCCTCGATTGCGATATTGTGCATGACTCGGCTCATGGACCGCACGGTGCCCGCTTTGGCTACTGCAGGCGCAGGTCACGAGCTCAGTCCGATCATGCGCTCGATTGCGTCTGGCGATCGCTCGGCGCTTTCCGACCTTTATGGCCGAACCTCGGCGAAGCTGTACGGAATTTGCGTGCGCGTCCTGGGGAGCGATGCAGAAGCCGAAGAAGTGCTTCAGGAAGTTTACATCACCGTCTGGCGAAAGGCCGACAGGTTCGATCCGGCGAAGGCGAGCCCCATCACCTGGCTCGCGGTCCTCGCCCGCAACAAGGCGATCGACCGGATTCGGGCCCGTCGGGCCGCGCCCGGTCCCATCGAGGAGGCGAGCGAAATTGCCGATGAGCAGCCTTCCGCGCTCGATGTGCTGGAAGTGTCGGAGGAGCGGACCAGGCTTAACGCCTGCCTCGACGAACTGGATGAGCAGCAGCGCTTGATGATCCGGGCGGCGTTTTTGGACGGCGCCACATACCCTGAACTGGCGCAGCGCGAGGGCGTCCCGCTGGGGACCATGAAAAGCTGGATCCGGCGTGGATTGCTGCGGCTGCGGGAGTGCCTGCAGCTGTGACAAAGCCGATGTCCCCCGAAGAGCGTAGCTCTCTCGCCGCCGAATACGCATTGCGTCTTTTGGACCGCGACGAGCTTGAGCGGGCGCTCGCGCTGGCGGCCGACGACGGGGAATTCCAGACCGAAGTCGCGCGATGGAACGGTCACCTGGCCTCTCTCCTCGACGAGGTGGAGCCGATTGCGCCGCCCGCCAGCCTTTTGCCCGAGATCGAGCGCCGTATCGCCGAGCCGCCGCAGCGCCGTGACAATGTCGTCCAGCTGCACAAGCGTCTCAATGTCTGGCGCGGCTTCGCGGCTGGCGCGAGCGCGATCGCGGCGTCGCTGGCCGTCGTGCTGGTCACCCGGCCCGATCCGGTCGTGCAGCCTGCTCCGGCCCCGGCCCCCGCGCCGGAAGAGCCGATGGTTGAGCCCGGGCCCCGGCCCGCGCCGGCCCCCACTCCCGCCCCCGCGCCGGAAGAACCAATGGTTGCGATGATGGCGAGCGAGGAGACCGACGCCACGCTGATTGCTACTTGGGATCGCGCAGATCGCAGCCTTGTCGTTGCCGCTGCGGCCGGAATGGAGCCGGTCAGCGGGCAATCGCACGAGCTGTGGGTAATCCCCGCCGACGGCGTTCCGCGGTCGATGGGCCTGATCCCGGCAAGCGGGCGCATGCACCTCCGCGTGCCGGGCTCATTGTCCACGGTCCTGAACGAGGACGCTACACTCGCGGTGTCGGTCGAGCCTTCTGGCGGCTCACCCACGGGCCAGCCTACCGGGTCGGTGATCGCTTCCGGCAAGCTCGAGCGAACCTAGGCCTGTTCGAGGCCGGCAAACCCGCCTTTCACTAAATCACAAGTCGCCGAAACGGCGCAGATGTGGTACTGCACAGCTATCACAGGCTTTCCATCAGCGTCTTGTGACTGAGAGTTTCCGTGCTCCCGCTGACCTCGCAGGAGCATAGAATGACCAGCGCGCCCTCCCCCCACGCTCACTCTGCGAGCGTGGAGCCGATCGACGAGACCGAATCGATCACCCGAAGCGATCTCGACCGCTTCGGGATTCTGTCCCACCCCCACACCAGCTATGAGTGGAACGGCTTCCGCTATTCCAACGCCTCCGACGCGATTGCCGCCGCCAAGCGAGCCGCACGTTGAGCCGGGCGATGAACCTCTCGCTGAGCGAGAGCGCGGTCCGCCAGCATTGCCGCGACAAGGATGTCGAGATTTCGGTGCTGGAGCTCCTTCCCGCAGGCGGCGTTCGGCTTGTTTGCTCAAGTAGCGACGGGGCCGAGCGCCTTCGGCGCGCGCTGGCTGGCAAGCTGATCAAGGGCGAGGTCGTCCGCGAGAGGATCAGGCCGGTTCGCCCTCTCTGGTAGAGGCCGGGCTCGCTTGTATGCCGCGGTGGGCCTTCCCACATAGGCAAAATCACGTGACCGGGGCCGCAAGCCATGCGCGACGGAGGACCATCGTGTTCCCGCTTGCCAATAGCGAGGACAAACGATGACTTTCCTTTCCCATCCACAGGATTCCTCGACCGGCGTCTCTATAAGTGCGCCGGTGAAGCAGCGGCGTCCCCGCTCGCTTGCGCCCCCCGTTCTGGCGCGGTCCGTCAGGCGGGCCGAGGATACCGCGCTAGGCTGCCGTAACCTCGCCGACCGCGGACTTGCCGAAGCGGCAATGATGGACACCGTCAATGGCCGCGCGCGGCTGGAAGCCAGCGCTGCCGTCTGGCTGGTCCGCGCCCAGCTTCTTGACCGGGTCGAATCCAGCGAGCAGGCACGGCTCACTGCCGGGCAAGCGCGTTGCGACGAAGACGGCGAGCAATTGACGCCTCAAAGTCCCGGCTATGCCGACTGAAATGTCCCAGTCGCCAATTGAGCGGAAGTCGCTAGGCGGCATCTGATGCGTGAAACCAGCTATGTTATCGCCGTCATTGGGATCATTGTCCTGATCGGGGCCGCCTTCGCCTGGCGCAAGGTCATCCGCGGATCGAGCACCGGCTCGACCGATGGCGACATTGGGGTGGGCTCGCGCGGCGTACGCTCGGCGTCAATCGCATTAACAGTCGCGCTCGCCATTTGTGGGCTTGCCGCTGTGGTCGCCATTGTAGGGTTCTTCCTGCGCTAGAGGCGCGGACCCAACACGCGCCGCTTTTCAGCAAATGATCACGGCTTGCTCATGCCCTGTGCGGCGCCGCCGTTCAGATCCCCCGTCATATTGCGGCTTCCGCCCCGGCTCTTGCGGTGTCGGGCGTGGCGCTGCCACAAGGACGCGGGGGAGCATGACATGGCGGAACGTCTCGACGCGCTAACGGAGGAATGGCCGCTTCGGCCGTGGATCATGGCCGCGCTTTGCGCGGTCGCCGGGCTGCTGGTGCATTTGCTGACCGATCAGGCGGGGCAGGACGCGGTATCCGCGAGCCGGCAAGCGGCGGCGACGTTCGTCGCGGTCGCGGCGCTGTCACTGGTCGTCACCATCGAGCGGCTGCGCTGGACTTGGGCGGTGGGCTTCGCACTCGCCTGGGCCCTGGTGATTGCCTTCGTCGGCTGGTTCACCGCCGGCTACAACCGTGGCGGCGAAATCGCCGAATTCCCCTTCCTGTCGGGCATCTTCGCGGTGCTGCTCGCCGCGCCCTTGTTCCAGACGGTGCGCGACGAGGGTGCGTGGCGCTTTCCCTACGGACGGCTGCATTCGCACGCCTGGACCGACGCGGTCATCGGCGCCGCCAGCTTGTTCTTCACCGGCATCACCTTCCTGCTAATGTTGCTGATCTCCGGCCTGTTCAGCCTGATCGGGATCGACCTGCTCAAGGATTTGCTGGAGGAAGGCTGGTTCGGCTGGATGTTGGCGGGGTTCGCGTTTGGAGCGGCGTTCGGCCTGCTGCGCGAACGCGACCGGCTGGTGGCCACGCTCCAGCGGCTGGTGATGACCGTCTTTTCCGTGCTTGCGCCAGTGCTGGCGGCAGCGCTGCCGCTGTTCCTGCTGTCGGTACCGTTCACCGGCCTTGGCAAATTGTGGGACAGCTGGGTGTCGGCGGCGGCACTACTGCTGACGGCCAGCGGAGGCGCGATCCTGCTGGCCAATGCGGTGATTGGCGACGGACGCCAGGATCGTTCGGGAAGCAGGCTGCTGCACTGGTCGGCCCTGCTGCTGGTACTGGTCGTGCTTCCGCTATGCATGCTGGCGGGCGTGGCGATGGGCATCCGCATCGGCGAATATGGCTGGACGCCCCAGCGCATCTGGGGCGCGATCGCGGTGGCGGTGGGCGTCGCCTACGGGCTTGGCGGCTGGTGGGCGACCTGGCGCGGGCGCGGCGATTTCGACGGCCACATGCGTCCGCTGCAGACGCGGCTGGCGATTGTCCTGTGCGGGTTGGCCTTGTTCCTGGCGCTGCCGATCGTCGATTTCGGCGCAATCTCGGCACGCTCGCAGGTTGCGCGGCTGGAGGCTGGCAAAGTGACGCCGGACAGGTTCGACTGGGCGGCGATGGCGTTCGACTTCGGCCCCGACGGGCGGCGGCGGCTGCGCGAGTGGGCGCGAAGCGCTCCAACACAATGGCGAGGCCAGGCGGTGGCGGCGCTTCAGGCCAAGGAACGCTGGGGCCTCGCCCAGCAGACGCAGACGGCAACCGAGGCGGACGCGATTGCGCCGCGGCTGCGGCTGCTGTCGCCGGGGCTGGAGCTCACTCCCGACATCCTTCAGAGAGTGGCGTCGCGCCGCATGTGTCCGCGAGAGGCGCAGTGCGGACTGGTGCGGATGGATGCGCAGCGGCTGATCCTGCTGGTCACCGACGGCGAGGACCGCCGACTGACGTCGCACGTCATCGACTTGAGTCGCCCGGTGCAAGTGGAAGTGACCACGGCACCCCCGGCGGGCACGACGGGCGTGGACCTCGATAGGGCGCGAATTGAGGTGAGAACCGTCCCCCGGCGCCAGGTTCACGTCGACGGCGAGCCGGTCGGAGAGGTGTTCGAATAAGAAGGAGCCCCCGCGAACTGTCGCGAGGGGGCTCCTTCGTTTCCGTCTTAGTTGCCGCCGCCGGAAACCGGGAAGCCGCGCTTGCGCAGCAGCGCATCGACATCCGGATCGCGGCCGCGGAACTGGCGGTAGGCCTCGATACGGTCGGTCGCGTTGCCCGTGGACAGCAGGATGCGCGCGAACCGGTCCGCCGTTGCCTTGTCCCAGACGTTGCCGGTTTCCTCGAACGCCGCCCAGGTGTCGGCGTCCATCGTTTCCGACCACAAATAGGAATAATAGCCAGCCGAGTAGGAGTCGGACGAGAATAGGTGGTTGAACTGCGGCAGCCGGTGCCGAAGCACAATCTCCTTGGGCATGCCGATTTCCGCCAGCGCCCTCTTCTCGAACGCGTCGGGATCGACGACCCCTTCAGGGTCGGTGTGCAGCTTCATGTCGACGATGGCCGCTGAGAGATATTCGACCGTCGCGAAACCCTGGTTGAAGGTCTGCGCCTTCTGGATCTTGTCGACCAGCGCCTTGGGCATCGGCTGCCCGGTTTCGTGATGCTTGGCGAAGCGGTTGAGAACCGCCGGAGTCAGCAGCCAATTTTCGTTCACCTGACTTGGATATTCGACGAAATCGCGCTGCGCCCCGGTGAAGCTCGGATAGTCCACGTCGACCAGCAGATAGTGGATGGCGTGGCCGAACTCGTGGAACAGGGTCTCGGCATCGTCGAGGCTGATCAGCACCGGCTCGCCCGGCCCCGGCTTGACGAAATTATTGTTGTTCGAGTTGAGGACGATCTCGTCGCCGACAAGACCGACGCGGGTGCGGTAGGCGGAGTGCCATGCGCCCGATCGCTTGCCCTCGCGGGCGTAGTCGTCGCGGTAGAAGACGCCGACCTGATCGCCGGTGCCGCGACGGGTCACCGAATAAGCGCGAACGTCGGGATGCCACACTGGAACCGTGCCGGTGATTTCCTTGAAGTCCAAACCGTAGAGCTCGCCTGCCGCCCAGTAGGATGCGTCGATGATGTTATTGAGCGCGAAATAGGGTTTGATCTCTTCCTGGCTGAGGTCGTAGCGCTGCTTGCGGACCTTCTCCTGGTAATAGCGATAGTCCCACGGCTCGATGGTGCGGACGCCGTCGCGGCGCGCGACTGCCAACTGGTCGGCGACCTCTTCCTTCACTCGGCTGACCGCTGCCGGCCAAACGCGCATCATCAGGTCCATGGCGCGGTCGGGCGACTTGGCCATCGTGTCCTGCATTCGCCAGTCGGCGTGGCTATCGAAGCCGAGCAGCTTCGCACGGTCGGCGCGCAGCTTCACGATCTGCGAGATGATCTGGTTGGTATCGCTGGCCCCGCCATTGTCGCCGCGGTTGACGAAAGCGGTCCACACGCGTTTCCGCAAGTCGCGGTTGCTGGCGTAGGTCAGGATCGGGTCGACGGCCGAGCGGGTGTTCTTGATCGCATAGGCGTCGGCCGGCATGTTCCGCTGCTTGGCGGCCGCCTTCAGCGCTGCCTTCACGTCGGCAGGGATGCCCCCCATCTCCTTTTCATTGGCAGCGAGATAGGTGCTCTCGTCCGCGAGCACCTTTTCCGAGAAGCTCGCGAAGTGGCCGGCCATCTCCGCATTCATTGCCGACAATTGTTCTTTCTGCGCCGGCGCCAGATTTGCGCCCCTGCGAAGAAAGCTTTCGTATGAGCGGGTGAGCAGGCGATTCTGCCCCGCGTTGAGGCCAAGGCCTGCCTTGTTGTCGTGAAGGGTCTTGACGCGCTGGAACAGCTGCGGGTCGAGTACGATCTCGTCCGACGCCGCCGAAAGCTTCGGCGACCATTCCTTTTCCAGGGCCTGATAAGCCGGCGTGGTCATGTTGCCGCTCATCACGCCGAACAGGGTGAGCACGCGATCGAGCCGGTCACCGCTCTTTTCCAGCGCTTCCATGGTGTTGGCGAAGGTCGGCGGCGCGGGATTGTTGGCGATCGCCTGCACTTCGCGGCGCTGCTCATCGATCCCGAACTGGATGGCCTGAGGAAACAGCTCCGGCTTGACCTGGTCCCAGGGCGGTACGCCGTCATAGGGGCCGGTCCACTCGGCGAGCAGGATGTTGGCAGGGACGGGAACTGCCGCCGCCGGCACAGGCTGGGCAGCGGCGCTCGGGCCCACTTCAACGCCCACGTACGGTTCCCCAGTCGCGCATCCGGCAAGCGCCGCCAGCGCAGTAGTGGCCAACAAGATCCGATTCATGAATGTCCCTTCCCCAGAGATGTGATGCTGATGATGCTCTGTCTGCGGCCAGCGAAGGCCGCAAGCACCTGTTCGACGAACGGCATGCCCCAGAATAGCTGAACCGCCCGTGACTTGCGCGTCAATAACCGAGGAATAGCAAGAGCTTGACGTCGATCGCCACGCCTTCGGTGCGTTTGGTGGCGATGAAGTCGGGGATGTCGGCCCGTGACATGCGATGGACGACAATGTCCTCGTCGGCATTGCCGCCGCCTACGCCGATCCTGCGCACGCCGTGGACGCGGACGAGGGTGAAGCCCTCCGACAGCATGCCGGGCGAGGCGTGGAAATAGCCGAGCTTCTCGACCCTCTCCGCGGTGTAGCCCGTCTCTTCCTCCAGTTCCTTGATCGCCGTTTGCTCGACGGTGGCGTTTGCGTCTTCGTCGCCGACCAGACCGGCGGGAAGCTCGAGGCAGCGGCCGCCGACCGGCACCCGGTGCTGCTCGACCAGGATCATCTTGCCCTCATGCTCGGCGATGACGACCACCGCGCTGGTCTGGCCGGTGCGCGAGACATATTCCCATTTCCCGCGGGCCAGCGCCGTCACATATTTGCCCTGCCACTTGATCTCCGTCGGCAGGTCGTTGTCGTCGCCGCTCATAGTTCGATCAGCTTGTCCGGGATCTCGTTGGTATCCTCGATGCTCTTCGGGAAATGCTCGCCAAGCACTTCGCCGATTTCATGGATCGCCGCGACGATCCCGTCGGCATAGCGGCCGGCCTTCACCTCGATGAGCAGCGCCGCCATCGCCTCGCCCCAGGTCTCCGGTGTCGTCACCCTCGTGATTGCCTCGTCGGCGACAATTTCAGCGCGATGCTCGCCCATCGACAAATAAATGAGGATTCCGGTGCGGCCGATGGTCCGCCGCTCGGCGCCTGCCCGGAACAGCGAAATCGCCCGTCGCCGGGCCCGCCGCGCCTTGGTCTGCCGCGGCGTCAGCGCCAGCCGCAGCGGCATGTATTTGAGGATCAGGAGAACCGCAGTGAACTTGGCAACGCCAAGCACCAGCAAGAGCGTCAGTAGCTCGCGCAGCGACGGCTCGGGCCGCCAGCCACCGAGGAACAGGTCGAACCAGAAGCGCAGCACCTCCGGCCACGCTGCGAAGATGGCCAGCGTCGCCACCAGCGCCAGCACCGCCCAGTGGAGCGCCACGTCGTGATAGGAATCGCTGAGATCGGTGGCAATGGCGACGATCTCGCCGTCGCTCTTCCGCTCCGCCTCGGCGATCGCGGCACTGACCTTGGCGTGATCTTCCTGGCTCAATCGCATCACCAGCCTCCCGAGGCGCCCCCGCCACCGAAGGAGCCGCCGCCGCCGGAAAAGCCACCGAAGCCGCCTCCCCCGCCGCCAAAGCCGCCGAACCCGCCGCCGAAGCCGCCCCCGCGGCCGGAATTGCCGAGTGCGTTGAGGCCCCAAAGCACGACCCACGGGCTGATTCCACCGCCGCGCCGGCTGCGATAGCGGCGACCGCGCGCACGGCGGGACAGAGAGCCGATCATCGCGAAGAAGATGATCACCATGATCAGAACGGGGAAGAAATTGACTCCCTCACCCGACCGGCTCTGCGCCTCAGCCGCCCGAGCGCGCTGCTGCGCTTCCGCCGGATTGAGCGAAAGCTGCCCGATGATCTGGTCGGCGCCGGCCATGATGCCGCCCGGCATGTCGCCGGTTCGAAAGCGCGGCAGGATGGTATCGCGGATGATCCGGCCGGCAAGGATGTCCGGAAGGAAAGCTTCCGCGCCGTAGCCAGCCTCGATGCGGACCTTCTTTTCATTCGGCGCAACCAGCAGGATCACGCCATCGTCTTCCTTTTCATCACCGAGCTTCCAGTGACGGCCAAGGCGGGTGCCGTAATCCTCTATCTCCAGCCCTTCCAGGCTGCTGACCGTTGCGACGACGAACCTGCGCCCGGTTTGCGCGAACAGCGCTTCCGACTTGCTGCTGAGATCGACTTCCTGCTCCGGGCGAAGAAGGTTCGCCTGATCCACCACAGGCGAGCGGCCGCGCTCGGGAAAGGTCTGCGCCCCGGCAGGCGCCGCCAACGCCAGCAGCGCCAGCGACAGGAGGGCAAGGAGCCGGCTCATATCAGCTCGCGTTGAAATTCACCTCGGGCGCGCGGTCCGATCCGGCTTCCGCCTCGAACGGTACCTTCGGCTCGGCGCCGTAGAACACCTTGGCGCCGATCGCGTCGGGGAAGGTGCGGATGCGGGTATTATACATGCGCACCGCCTCGTTATAGTCGCGCCGCTGCGTGCGAATGCGGTTCTCGGTTCCTTCCAGCGCGACCATCAGGTCGGCGAACCGCTGCTGGCTCTGCAGCTGCGGATAACGCTCCTGGATGACGGTGCCGAGCAGGCTACGGGCGCCCGAAAGGCT
>JALYPM010000180.1 GCA_030856365.1 Pseudomonadota bacterium | reverse complement strand
GTCGCCGCGTTCTGCCGGCGGGACGGCGTGGCCGCGTCGTCGTTCTTCGCCTGGAAGCGGAAGCTCGGCTCCACGCCGGCGACGCTTGCGTTCGTCGAGGCGACCGTCGCCGGCACACCGCCGCCGCTGCCGCCGCGGTCGGCGGGCCGGATTGAGGTGCGTCTGCGCGGCGGCCGGCGCGTGCGGGTGGGCCGGGGCTTCGACCGCGACCTGCTGGCCGAGGTGGTGGCCGCGTTGGAGGCGACGCGATGATCGGCCTGCCGACGCTGGCGCAACTGGACGGGGCGACCTCGACGCGGATCTGGCTGGCGACGCAGCCGGCGGACATGCGCTGCGGGTTCGACCGCCTGGCCGAGCTGGCCCGGGTCGTGACGGGCCAAGACCCGTTGAGCGGCCACCTGTTCCTGTTCCGCAGCCGGGGCGGTGACCGGCTCAAGGCCCTCTACTGGGGCAAGGATGGCATGGCCCTCTCGGCGTCACAATACCCACGAGACGGAGGTTCGAAGGGTCTGCTATCGCTGGCATCCTCTTTTTGAAAAGGAGGTGCTGGTCTACTTTGACCGCAAGCGCGGGGGGCGGCAGGTCGTTCGCTGCCGCGTATCGGACAACGGCTGTGAGCTGGAGATCGAGCTTCCCGCATGGATGCTCGATCCGCGGCGCTGCGCGGCCATGCAGCTTGCGGTTCGCCCCCGCGTGTGCTGCCAAGCCCTGACGGAGCTGCGTCTGCTGTACGAGCAGAGCGCCAAAGCAATCGAGAGCGGCGTGGTAGAAGATCGGCATCTTTCCCCCAACGCAGGAGCAGATGTCGATGCCGAGCACACAGCAGGGTCGCAGGAACAGGTGGGCCCAAGCCGACCTTTTCTTCCGAGAAACGAGCCACTCGACGTGGGACCAGATTCCCGAACAGAGCCGTCAGGAGGCGCAACGGCTGCTGGCGCGGATGTTCATGGCGTTGACCGGCGGAAGCGATCCCGTCCCGCAGGACGAGGAGGACGACCATGAGTGAAAAGATCGGTCCTCATCATCGTCAGCGGAAGGCGGTGCTGTACGTCCGTCAATCCAGCGCCCACCAGGTGGCTCACAATCTGGAGAGCCAACGTTTGCAGTACGCGATGCAGGAGCGCCTGAAGAGCCTGGGCTGGAGGGAGGTGGAAATCGTGGACGAAGACCTGGGCAAGTCGGCCGCGGTGGCGATGCAGCGGTCGGGGTTCAAGAGGATGGTGGCGGACGTGTGCCTGGGGAAAGTGGGAGCCGTGGCCGCGCGCGAGGTCTCGCGCTTCGCCCGCAACAGCCGGGAGTGGCAACAGCTGGTGGAGGTTTGCCGGATCGTCGACACGCTCTTGATCGACGAAGAGACGGTCTACGACGCGCGGCAGAGCAACGACCGGCTGCTCCTGGGGCTCAAGGGGAGCCTGAACGAATATGAACTGGACCTGTTCAGGCTCCGTTCCCAAGCGGCGCGCAAGCAGAAGGCGTTGCGCGGAGAGCTGGGGATGAACGCGCCGGTCGGCTATGTAAACGCGGGCGACGGTCAGATGGAGAAGGACCCGGATCTTCGGGTGCGGCATGCGATCGGCGTGGTCTTTGAAAAGTTCCTGGAGTTGGGCACGGCGCGGCAGGTCTTGATGTGGCTCCTCGATCAGGGTCTGGAGTTGCCCGGCACAGCGTGGCGCGACGACCGATGGATGACGCTGTGGCGGAAACCGACGTACCACGCGATCCTGCGAATGCTCGGCCATCCGATCTACGCCGGCGCATACGCCTGGGGCAAGACCCAGACTGACTCGGTTCTGGAAGGCGATCACGTGCGGCACGTCAGCCATCGCAAGCCGGTGGACGAATGGCTCGTGTTGCGGCGCGATCATCACGAGGCCTACATCGGGTGGGACACTTACGAACGGATCAGGGCGATGATTCAGAACAACCGCCAAGCGATTGCCAACGTTGAAGCGGGCGCGGCCAAGCGCGGAGGGGCCTTGCTGACCGGCCTGGTCCGATGCCGGCGTTGTGGGATGAAGCTGCTGGTTCGTTATACCGGTGGCAGCCCCGGCCATGTTCCACGCTACGTGTGCCATCGCGGATATGAGGGGAGCGCGAAGCAGCGATGCATCAGCTTCGGCGGGACGTCCGTGGATGAGGTGGTGGTGAGGGAGGTGCTACGGGTCATCGAACCCGGCGCGGTGGAGGCGGCCCTGCAGGCAGCTCGGGAGGTCAGCGACCACCACGACCAGGCGTCCAAAGCGATGGAGCTGGAAGCCGAGGCGGCGCGGTATGAAGCCAACCGCGCTTGGCGGCAGTATGACGCGGCCGATCCGGCGAACCGTCTGGTGGCCGCGGAGTTGGAGCGGCGATGGAACGCTGCGATGGAAAAGGTCCATCAGGCCGAGCGCCGCGTGGAACAGGAGCGGCAGGAGCGTGGGGGCGCAATCCCCACATCAGAGAGCTTTCAGGAGCTGGCGAAGGACATCGCCAGGGTGTGGGACGATCCGCGCACCGACGTGCGGTTGAAGAAGCGCATCGTGCGCACGTTGATCGAAGAAATAGTTGCCGACGTGGACGGCGCGTCGTCGGAGGTCGTACTTCTGGTGCATTGGAAAGGTGGCATACACACCCAGTTGCGGGTGCCGCGGCGGCGGTCCGGGCAGAGGCGCACCGACGTTCCGACGAACGTCATCGAAGCGGTGAAAACCCTTGCGCGTATCTGCTCCGACGATCGCATCGCGGCGTGGCTGACGAGGAACGGCCTGCACACCAGCGGCGGCAACTGCTGGACCCGGCAACACGTGACGGGGTTGCGCCATCGGCATGACATCCCAGTCTACGAGGCGCAGCGTCAAGGCGCCGAAGGCTGGCTGAACCTGACGCAGGCCGCGGATTACCTGGGGATCGATCGGGTGACGTTGCGCGTTGCAGTGGAAGCCGGACAGATCTGCGCGGTTCGCCCGCTGCCCGTTGGCCCGTGGGTGCTCCAACGCGATGAGTTGGACTCAGCGAAGGCCAGGGCGGTCGCAGCAAGGGTGCAGCAACGGAGACAAAACCCCGGGAGAGAGGTTCCCGGGCAGCTAACTCTTGATCTGCCAAAGACATCGTGAGCAGGTGCATTATGGAACAGGGTTTGCCCTGTGGTACAAGCGTCTTGAAGAAGGGACCTTCAAGCTGCCCGCAGTCGAGCCCTCGGCGCGATCGGTCGAGCTGCGGGCCAGCGAGCTGGCGATGATGCTCGACGGCATCGACCTGCGGAGCGTGCGGCGAGTCAAGCGGTACTCGCGCAAAGTCCCCGACGCCGCGGAATCATCCCCCGGAGAATAATCCGGTGGGGAATAATCCGGTGGACAGCGCGTATTTACTTGCATCGTCATGGATGATGCGTCTTGCTTCACGTCCCTGCCCGACGACCCCGCCGCCCTCAAGGTGGTCGTCGCCACGCTGATCCGCCGCTGCGATGAAGCCTCGCGCCAGCGCGACGAAGCCTCGCGCCAGCGCGACGAAGCCTCGCGCCGGTGCGATGAAGCTCAGCGCCAGTCGCAGGAGCTGGAGGTCCAGAAGCTGCGGCTGGAGATGGAGCTGCTTCGTCTCCGCAAGCTCTACTACGGCCCGCGGGCCGACCGGCTGAGCACCGACGGCGACGTCGCCCAGATGCTGCTGGCGTTCTCCGCCGAGATGGAAGCGCGGCCGCTGGACCCGCAGGACCTGCCACCCGGCGCCAACGCCGAAGCCGGCGCCGGCGTGGCCCAAGCCGGCCGGTCCGTCCGCCGGGTGCGCAAGGGCCGCCGCGACCTGGCGGCGCTGGAGCACCTGCCCGTCACGCGTCACGTGCACGACCTGCCCGAAGATCAAAAGCCCTGCCCCTGCTGTGGCGTGGTGCGGGATCGGATCGGCGAGGAGTCCAGCTGGCAGGTCGAGTACGTCCCCGGCCACTTCGAGCGGCTCGAGCACGTGCGGGTCAAGTACGCCTGCCGCCGTTGCGAGCATAACGCCGAGCCCCCGCAGATCGCCCTGGCCGACAAGCCGCCCCAGCCGATCGACAAGGGCCTGGCCGGCCCGGGGCTGCTGGCCTACGTCATCACGAGCAAGTTCAGCGACTACCTGCCGCTGTACCGGCTGGAAGCGATCTTCGCCCGCAACGGCTTCGAGGTCGAGCGCGCCACCCAGAGCGTCTGGTGCGGCGACGTGGCGGACCTGGTCAAGCCGCTGTACGAGCGGATGGTCAGCCGCGTACTGGCGTCGCACGTGGTCTGCACCGACGACACGGTCATGCCGATGCTCGCCCCCGGCAAGGCCAGGCAGGCCCGCATGTGGGTCTACGTCGGCGACGACCGCAACCCGTACAACGTGTTCCACTTCACCCCCGGCCGCGGCCGCGACGGGCCGCTCGCGTTCCTCAAGGGCTACAACCAGACGCTCCTCGCCGATGCGTACGGCGGGTACGACGGGGTCGTGGTCGGCAACGACATCACCCGCGCCGGGTGCTGGGCCCACGCCCGCCGAAAGTTCGTCGATGCCGAGAAGGCCCACCCGGCGATCGCCGCCGAGGCGGTCGGGCTCGTCAGACGGCTGTACGCCGTCGAAGACCAGGGCAAGGCGATGGACGAGGCGGGACGGCTGACGCTGCGCCGGCGCGAGTCGGTCCCCGTGCTCTCGACCCTCAAGGACAAGCTCCTCGGCTGGCGGGACCAACTCCTGCCCAAGCATCCGATGGCTCAGGCGATCAACTACGCGCTCAACCAGTGGGCCGAGCTGAACGTCTTCGCGGCCGACGGCGCGGTGCCCATCGACAACAACGTCTCCGAGCGGGAGATGAAGCGGGTGGTGCTCAACCGCAAGAACAGCCTGTTCGTCGGCAACCCCCGCGGCGGGCGGACCGCCGCCGTGCTCAGCTCCCTCACCAGCACCTGCCG
>JALYPM010000171.1 GCA_030856365.1 Pseudomonadota bacterium | reverse complement strand
CTCGCCGATCCGCGCTTTCCTGGCGAAGAACCCGCTCGGCGGCCAGCATCATGTCTGCTTCGAAGTGCCCGACATCCATGCGGCAATGACGGAGTTCGAGGCCAAGGGTGCGCGCGTGCTTGGTGAGCCGCGGATCGGCGCGCACGGGACATTGGTGTTCTTCGTCCACCCCAAGGACATGGGCGGAGTCCTGACCGAGATCATGGAGACGCCCAAAGGCGCCCACTGATTGGAAATGCGCGGCCGTGGCGCTAGGGCAGCGCCATGACCGAAAAGCCCACGCAGGACGACTGGAAGACGATCGCCGCCAAGGAAGCGCGCGGCCGCGAGCTTTCGCGGGAGACGCTCGAAGGCATCACGCTCAAGTCTGTTTACGGCCCCGAGGACGCGGCTGGCATCGACAGCGGTTTCCCCGGCTTGCCGCCCTACACGCGCGGGCCCTATGCGACGATGCATGCCGGGCGGCCATGGACCATCCGCCAATATGCTGGCTTCTCGACCGCCGAGGACTCCAACGCCTTCTACCGCCGCAACCTGGCCGCCGGGCAAAAGGGCCTCTCCGTCGCCTTCGACCTCGCCACCCACCGCGGCTACGACAGCGACCATCCCCGCGTCACCGGCGACGTCGGCAAGGCGGGCGTCGCGATCGACAGCGTCGAGGACATGAAATTGCTGTTCGACGGCATTCCGCTGGGCGAGATGTCCGTCAGCATGACCATGAACGGTGCCGTGCTGCCGATCATGGCCTTTTACATCGTTGCGGGGGAGGAGCAGGGGGTCGAGCGCGCCAAGCTCACCGGCACGATCCAGAACGACATTCTGAAAGAGTTCGCGGTCCGCAACACCTACATCTATCCGCCTGAGCCGAGCATGCGGATCGTTGCCGACATCATCGCTTTCACGTCGCGCGAAATGCCCAAGTTCAACTCGATCTCGATCTCGGGCTATCACATGCACGAGGCCGGGGCGACCGCGGTCCAGGAGCTCGCCTACACGCTCGCCGACGGGATGGAATATGTCAGGGTGGCGCAGGCGTCGGGGCTCGATGTCGATGCCTTCGCGCCGCGATTGTCGTTCTTCTTCGGCATCGGCATGAACCTGTTCATGGAGGTCGCCAAGCTGCGCGCCGCGCGGACCCTTTGGGCGGGGATCATGACGCAGCTCGGCGCGCAATCGGAGAAGTCGAAGCTGTTGCGCACCCACTGCCAGACCAGCGGCGTCTCGCTGACCGAGCAGGACCCGTACAACAACATCGTCCGCACGACGGTGGAGGCGCTGGCGGCGGTGCTTGGGGGCACTCAGTCGCTGCATACGAATTCGTTCGATGAAGCGATCGCGCTACCGACCGACTTCTCGGCGCGCATCGCCCGCAACACGCAGCTGATCCTGGCCGAAGAAAGCGGCGTAACCGCGGTTGCCGATCCGCTCGGCGGGAGCTGGTATGTGGAAGCGCTGACTCGCGAGCTGGAGGAGAAAGCATGGGCGCTGATCGAAGAAGTCGAGGCGCACGGCGGGATGACCAAGGCGGTTGCCGACGGCCTGCCCAAGCGCCGCATAGAGGAAGCTGCGGCGGCTCGGCAGGCGAAGGTGGATACGGGTGAAACGGTGATCGTCGGGGTCAATCGTTACCGCCTTCCGGAGGAAGCAGAGCACGACATCCTCGAGGTCGACAATGCGAGAGTGCGCTCGGGCCAGATTGCGCGGCTGGAGCAGGTGCGGGCGAGCCGTGACGAGGCGGGGGCACGGGCAGCGTTGGATGCTCTGGAGGCTGGTGCAAAAAATGCTCCCCCTGTGGGGGGAGGAGCGAACCTTCTCGCCCTGGCCGTCGATGCAGCCCGCGCCCGCGCTACGCTCGGTGAAATCTCCGACGCGCTGGAGCGTGCATTCGGCCGCTATGCGACGACGCCGGATCCGGTGCGCGGGATCTACGGCACCGCCCGCCGCGACGAACGCTGGCAAGGCGCGGAGCAGGGTACAGCCGCTGTTGCGGAACGGCTTGGGCGCAAGCCGCGGATCATGGTCGCCAAGATGGGCCAGGACGGGCACGACCGCGGCGCCAATCTGGTGTCGTCGGCGTTCGGCGACCTGGGCTTCGAGGTGATCGCCGGGCCGTTGTTCCAGACCCCGCGCGAAGCGGCCGAGCTGGCGATCGAGGAAAAGGTCGATGTAGTCGGCGCGTCGAGCCTGGCGGCGGGGCACAAGACTTTGGTTCCCGAGCTGATCGACGCGCTGAAAGACATGGGCCGCGCCGACATCAAGGTCGTCGTCGGCGGCGTCATCCCGCCGCAGGATTATGCGATGCTGCGCGCGGCGGGCGTGCAGGCGATCTTCGGGCCGGGGACCAATTTGGCCGACGCGGCGGACGAAGTGCTGCGGTTACTCGGGCACAACAAGCCGCCGGTGGATGAGGTGGCGGAGTGAAATTATCGCGCGCCGAACTCCTGCTGATCATATTCAGCATGGCTTGGGTGGCTTACGTGTTCATTACGTACCAGCTCACCACCATGAATGATTGCAGCTACACGCCATCCCCTGAATGTCGGGTTTTCATGGACTATGCTCCCCAGTTAGTTTTGTGGCGTGGGGCAGCAGTCGAGTTGCTTGCGATCACTGTTTTTCTCTGGTTCCGGAAGCGCTGATGTTCTCCAAAATCCTGATTGCCAATCGCGGGGAAATTGCTTGTCGGGTCATCCGCACCGCCAAGCGCATGGGGATCAAGACCGTCGCGGTTTATTCGGATGCCGACGCGCGCGCGCCGCATGTGCGGATGGCTGACGAGAGCGTTCGGCTGGGGCCGGCGGCGGCGGCGGAGAGCTATCTCAAGGCCGAGTTGATCATCGACGCGTGCAAGGCGACGGGGGCGGAGGCGGTGCATCCGGGCTACGGCTTCCTTTCGGAGCGCGAGAGTTTTGCCAAGGCGCTGGCGAAGGAGAAAATCGCGTTCATCGGGCCGCCGCCGAACGCCATCGCCGCGATGGGCGACAAGATCGAATCCAAGAAACTGGCGCAGGCCGCGGGCGTCAACATCGTGCCGGGCTATCTCGGCGACATTGCCACCACCGATGAGGCGGTGAAGATCGCCGGCGACATCGGCTATCCGGTGATGATGAAGGCCTCGGCCGGCGGCGGCGGCAAGGGCATGCGGCTCGCCCACAATGAGCAGGACGTGCGCGAGGGGTTCGAGGCGACCAAGCGCGAGGGGCTGGCCAGTTTCGGCGACGACCGCGTGTTCATCGAGAAGTTCATCCTCGAGCCGCGCCATATCGAGATCCAGGTGCTGGGCGACCAGCATGGCAATATAGTCTATCTCGGCGAGCGCGAATGCTCGATCCAGCGCCGCCACCAGAAAGTGGTCGAAGAAGCGCCGTCACCCTTCGTCACGCCCGACATGCGCAAGGCGATGGGCGAACAGGCGGTCGCGCTGGCGGCGGCGGTGGGCTATTATTCGGCGGGGACGGTCGAGTTGATCGTCGGCGCGGACCGCTCATTCTACTTCCTTGAGATGAACACGCGGCTTCAGGTCGAGCATCCGGTGACCGAGGAAGTGACCGGGCTCGACCTGGTCGAACAGATGATCCGGGTGGCGGCGGGGGAGAAATTGTCGTTCACGCAGGACGATGTGAAGCTGGAAGGCTGGGCCGTGGAAACGCGGGTCTATGCGGAGGATCCATACCGCGGGTTCCTCCCGAGCACGGGTCGGTTGGTCCGGTACCAACCCCCTGCCCCTTCAGGGGCGGGGAAGAGCCGCGAAGCGGCGAAGGGGCGGGGAAGTTCTGACTCCCCCTCGCCCAACTTCTCCCCTGAAGGGGAGAGAGGCATTCGCGTACGCGTCGACGACGGCGTGTTCGAGGGCGGCGAAGTGAGCATGTTCTACGACCCGATGATCGCCAAGCTGATCACCTGGGCGCCGGACCGGATGGCGGCGATCGATGCGCAGGTCGCCGCGCTCGACGCGTTCGAGATCGACGGCATCGGCCACAATGTCGATTTCCTCTCCTCGCTGATGCAGCACCCGCGCTTCCGCTCGGGCGAGATCTCCACCGGCTTCATTGCGGAGGAATATCCCGAAGGCTTCGAGGGCGCGCCGGCCGATCCGCAGCTGATGCAGGACCTCGCAGTCATCGCCGGCAAAATCGATGCCATTGCGCAGGAGCGAGCGTGCGGGATCAGCGGCCAGCTCAACGGGCCTATCAAGCATGCCTCCGACCGGGTGGTGCGCATCGGCTCCGAAGTGCATCGCGTGCGGATTAAACCCTACGAAGGTGGGACGCTCGCGGTCGTCGATGGCGGCGAGCTGATCGACGTAATCGGGCGCTGGCAGCCGGGGCAGCCGCTGATTTCCGTCAACATCGACGGGCGGACGCGGACAGTGAAGGTCGCCCGCAGCGGTCGCGGCTGGACGCTGACGACGCGCGGCCGATCGCACAAGGTGCAGGTCCTGCCGCCGCACGTCGCCGAGCTCTCGAAACACATGATCGAGAAGGCCCCGCCCGACCTGTCGCGGCTGCTGCTGGCGCCGATGCCGGGGCTGCTCACGCGGCTGGATGTCGCGGTTAGTGACAAGGTGGAGGCCGGGCAGATCGTCGCGGTGATGGAGGCGATGAAGATGGAGAACATCCTCCGCGCGACCAAGGCCGCAACGGTGAAGGCGACGCCGGTCAAGGCCGGCGACAGCCTGTCTGTCGATCAGGTGATCGTGGAGTTTGAGTGAACGCTTTCGGCATAGATTCCAGCACTTCAATGGGAGAGTGCCATCAGCACGAGCAGAAGTGCTGGGATCGCCAGAAGGAATAGGAACAACACCGACAAGACGAAGTATGTCCCGCTCTCGTTGTCGTAGCGCAACGCTAGCCACGGAATCGCGAGCAGACCTGCGATGACTAGCCCAACGGACGGCAACCAAGCGAGAAGAAGCGCAGCCATCGCTACCACGGGTGCGATGGTGCAGGCAGTGTATCGCATTGTGCGACGCCCGGCCGTATTCATGATGATCTGCTCCGCAGCTCCACCCTCCGGAGCTTCCCCGTCGCAGTCTTTGGCAGTGCGTCTACGAACTCGACGTCGCGTGGATATTTGTAGGGCGCGATTGCCTGCTTGACGTGGGCCTGAAGCTCGGCCGCGAGCGTCTCGGACCCGTCGCTTCCGGGCCCCGCGCACACGACGAAGGCCTTCACCTTCTGCCCGCGCTCTCCACAGGGCACGCCGATCACCGCGCATTCGGCGACGGCGGGATGCGAGAGGAGCGCGTTCTCCACTTCGGGGGCGCCGATATTGTAGCCGGAGCTGACGATCATGTCGTCGCTGCGTGCCACGTACCAATAGTAGCCGTCGGCATCGCGGCGGTAGGTGTCGCCCGTGACGTTCCAGCCGCTCTCGACATAGTCGCGCTGGCGTGGATCGTCGAGGTAGCGGCAACCGGTCGGGCCCTTGATGGCGAGGCGACCGGTGCCCTCGGCCAGCGGTTGGTTAGCAGGGTCGAGCACAGTAGCCTCGTAGCCCGGGACGGCCTTGCCGGTCGCGCCGGGGCGGATGTCGTCGCCGGCTGCCGAGATGAAGATGTGCATCATCTCGGTCGCGCCGATGCCGTCGGTGATGGGGAGGCCGGTCCGGTCCTGCCACGCGCTCCAGGTGGCTTCGGGGAGGTGCTCGCCGGCGGATAGGCAGTAGCGGAGGGTTTTGAGCGCTCGGTCCAGACCCGGCTGCGACAGCATCGCCTTGTACGCGGTGGGCGCGGTGGCGAGGTGGGTGACCCCGAACTCGGCAATCGCCTCCAGCATCGCTGGCGGGCTCGGCTGCTCGATCGTCGCGCAGGCAGCGCCGAAGCGCAGCGGGAACAGGAAGGCGGCGCCGAGACCGAAGGTAAAGGCGAGCGGAGCCGAGGTGATGAAGATGTCGCCCGGCCTGGGGCCGATCAGATGCTTCGCAAAACTGTCGCACGGCGCGAGGATGTCGCGGTGGAATTGCACGCAGCCTTTGGGCACGCCGGTGGTGCCGCTGGTGAAGGCGATCAGCGCCGGATCGTCGCGGCCGGTGTCGACGGGCGGGAGCGGCTCGAGCGAGACGGTGCGGGTCTCCAACTCGCCTTTGCCATAGTCGCCGTCGTACTTGACGATGTGCCGGACGCTGTGGGTCTGCTCGGCAGCCTGGCGGAAGTCGCCGATGAAGCGGCTGTCGACGATGGCGTGACTGATGTTCGCGCGCTCGATGACGGTCGCGATTTCACCGGGGCGGAGCAACGGCATGGTCGCGACAACCACGCCGCCGGCCTTCAGGATACCGAGCCAGGCGGCGAACATCGTGTAGCCATTGGGGCCCCGCAGAAGCACGCGGTTACCCGGGATGAGACCGTGCTCTTCGACCAGCAGGCGCGCAATGCGACCGGAGAAATGGTCGAGGTCGGAGTAGGTCCAGCGGCCGTGATCGTTGACGAACGCCATTCCGGCCGGCGCACCGCCCTTGAGCAATTCCGCGGCAGCGTTGAGCCGCTCGGGATATTGCAGCTCCGGCAGGTCGAAGCGGAACTCCGGTTGCAACTCCGGTGGCGGAAGGTGGTCGCGGACGAAGCTGTCGTAGCTCATTCGGGCACCACCGCCGTTGCCTCGATTTCCACCAGCGCCTGTGGCTCGACCAGCGCAGTGACTGCGACCAGCCCCATGGCTGGATAGTGGCGGCCGATGATCTCCTTCCAGGCCGCGCCAATTTCGGTGAGCGAGGCGCGGTAGGCGTCGATGTCGGTGACGTAGCAGGTCATGCGCGCGATGTTGGCGGGGCCGGCGCCGTCGCATTCGAGGATGGCGAGGATGTTGCGCAGCGCCTGGGCGAACTGGCCGGCGAGCGTGTCGGACGCGAAGCGCTCCTGCTCGTCCCAGCCGACCACGCCGGCAGTGACGATGATCCGTCCGCGCGCCGCCATCGCGTTGGAATAGCCTTTCGGGCGCGGCCATCCGGGCGGGAGCAGGGCCTTCATGCCCGCACCTCCTTGAGCAGGTCGCGGGCGATGATCTGGCGCTGCACCTCGCTGGCGCCTTCGTAGATGCGGAGCGCGCGGATTTCGCGGTAGAGCTCCTCGACCTTGACCCCGCGGGTGACTCCGGCGCCGCCGTGCATCTGCACCGCCATGTCGATCACCTGTTGTGCCGCTTCGGTCGCGTGGAGCTTGGCCATGGCGGCGGCGCGGCGGTTGTCGGTGCTTCCGACATCCTGCTGCCAGGCGGCGCGGTAGATGAGCAGCGCCGAGGCGTCGATCAGCAGCGCCATCTCGGCGAGCTTCGCCTGGGTGACGGCATTGTCCGCCAGCGTGCCGCTGCCGAGACGGCGGTTGCGAGCGAAGGACAGGGCCTCGTCGAGCGCGCGCCGCGCGAACCCCAACGCCGCGGCGCCGACGGTGACGCGAAATAGGTTCAGCGTTTCCATGCCGATGAGGAAACCCTCGCCGGGTTTGCCGACCAGCGCCCCGGCGGGCACGCGGACATTGTCGTAGGTCAAACGCGCGAGCGGGTGTGGCGCAATCACGTCGATGCGCTCGGCGACGCTGAGCCCGGGGGCGTCGGCGGGGACAATGAAAGCGGACAGGCCGCGCGCGCCTTCGCCCCCATTGTTCTCGGCGCCGGTGCGGGCGAAGGTCAAATAGAAATCGGCAATGCCGCCGTTGGAAATGTAGGTCTTCTCACCGACGATCACCCATTCATCGCCCTGCCGCATCGCGGACGTGGCCATGTTCGCGGCGTCGGACCCGCACTCCGGCTCTGTCATCGCGAAGGCGGCGATCGCCTGCCCGCCGGCGACGCGCGGAAGCCAGCGGTGTTTTTGCTCCACGGTGCCAAACAGCGAGATTGCGCCGGATCCGAGCCCCTGCATGGCGAAGGCGAAGTCGGCGAGGCCGCTGTGAAAAGCGAGCGTTTCGCGCACCAGCGCGAGCGAGCGCACGTCCGGGCGATGATCGCCGTCGCCAACCGCGAGCTTGAGGAAGTTCGCAGCGCCGAGCTGGCGGACGAGTTGGCGGCAATGATCGTCGAGGTTATCGGCGTGGCCGTTAGCGAGATTGTCGCTGCACCAGCGCTCCAGGTCGCGCGCCAGATCGCGGTGGCTGCCTTCGAAAAAGGGCCAGGCAAGAAAGCTGCGATCAGCCACGCCGCGCCTCGCGGAAGTTGACTAAGTTGACACTGCTACGCGCGCGCACGTGCGAGGGGGCATGGCGAGCAAGACTGTCATCACCTCGTGCCACCGAATGCATGCCGAAGCTGTAGCGCAAACCGGCGGCTGTAGGACAGATGTTCAGTCGCCCAAGAATATCGGCTGCCGTTTACCGGCGAACGCTTCATAGGCGCGGCGAAAGTCGTTGGTCTGCATGCAGTCCGCCTGCGCCTCGGCTTCCATGTCGATGGCCGTGTCGATCGACACATGCCACTCGGCGTCGAGCTGGCGCTTGGTGACCGCGTGAGCGGCAGTCGGACCGCTCGCGAGATGCAGCGCGAGCGTCCGCGCGTCCGCCAGCACATCGTCGCTGAGCCGGTTCCAGAAGCCCCATGCAAAGCCTTCATCCGCGCTCATGCTTCGACCGGTGAACAGCAGCTCCGCGGCGCGGCCGTGGCCGATCATCCGGGGCAGGATTGCGCAAGCGCCCATGTCCGCGCCCGACAGGCCGACGCGGGTGAAGAGGAAGGCCGTTTTCGCATCGCGCGAGGCGACGCGCAGATCGCTGGCCATCGCCATGATCGCGCCTGCGCCCGCGCACACGCCCTCGACGGCTGCAATGATGGGTTGCGGGCAGTTGCGCATCGCCTTGACCAGATCGCCGGTCATGCGGGTGAAGTCGAGCAGGCCGTCGCGGTCCATGCGCGTCAGTGGGCCGATGATCTCGTGCACGTCGCCGCCCGAGCAGAAGTTGCCGCCGGCGCCGGTCAGCACCACCGTCTTCACCGCCGGCATCGCGCCAAGCGAGCGGAAGGTATCGCCCAGTTCCGCATAGCTTTCGAACGTCAGCGGGTTCTTTCGCTCCGGACGGTTGAGCGTGATGGTGGCGACCCCGCCGGCGAAGTCCCACAGGAAGTGCGTGGGGAAGAAAGCCGCGGGGTCGATGCTCACGCGCTGGTGCCGCCGTCAATGGTCAGCGCCGAACCGTTGATGTCGCAGCTGAGCGGCAGGCACAGGGTCAGGACGAGGTTGGCGATGGCCACGGGATCGACGAGGCGGCCGCTCGCGTTCATTCCGGCGATCGTGTCGCGAGACTTCTCCTCGCTGCGGCCGGTGATCTGCGACACGCGCGCGATCGACTGGTCGGTCATGGGGGTGTCGACATAGCCGGGGCAGACGGCGTTCACGGTCATTTTCGACCGGGCATATTCGGCCGCCATCGAGCGCATCAGGCCGAGCAGGCCGTGCTTCGAGGCGGCATAATGGGCCGCGTAGGGCACACCGCGCAGGCTGGCGACGGAGGCGACGAACACGATGCGCGCGTCGTCGGCGGCGAGCAGGTCGGGGAGAGCGGCCTGCACCGTGTCGAACGCGCCGGTCAGGTTGACGGCGAGGATGCGATCCCAGCTTTCGCGCGTCATCTTGTGGAATGGCGCGCTGTCCGCGATCCCGGCATTGACCACGAGCAGCGAGATGGGTCCGTTGGCGGCGCGGGCCACTGTAAAGGCTTGCGAGATCGACTGCGGGTCCGTGACGTCGCAGCGGACGGCGGAACCCTTGACCTTGTCGGCGACTGCCTGAAGCGGCTCGATGCGGCGGCCGAGCAGCGAAACACTTGCGCCGGCTTCGTGCAGCAGCATGGCCGTGGCCGCCCCGATGCCGGTTCCGCCGCCGGTGATCAGGGCGTGGCGGCCGTCCAGTGCGTTCATGGGTCGCTTCCTCCCGTTCAGGTCACTTCAGCATTGGCCGAAGGCCCCGGCAGTGGCAAGGCGGCGGCAAATCTGCAGGAGACACCGACTCGTGAAGACCCGTGCCGCCGTTGCATTCGAGGCCAAGCAGCCGCTCGAGATCGTCGATCTGGACCTCGAAGGGCCGAAAGCGAGCGAAGTGCTGGTCGAGATCATGGCAACCGGCATCTGCCACACCGACGCCTACACGCTCGACGGGCTGGACAGCGAGGGCATCTTCCCCTCGATCCTGGGCCATGAGGGCGCGGGGATCGTCCGCGAGGTGGGCGCGGGCGTGACTTCGGTTGCACCAGGCGATCACGTCATCCCGCTCTACACGCCCGAATGCCGCCAGTGTAAATCGTGCCTCAGCGGCAAGACCAACCTGTGCACCGCGATCCGGGCGACCCAGGGGAAGGGATTGATGCCCGACGGGACCAGCCGCTTCAGCTACAAGGGCCAGCCGATCTTCCACTACATGGGCTGTTCGACCTTCTCCAACTTCACGGTGCTGCCGGAAATTGCGGTGGCGAAGATCCGCAAGGACGCGCCGTTCAAGACCAGCTGTTACATCGGCTGCGGGGTGACGACGGGCGTCGGCGCGGTGATGAACACCGCCAAGGTGCAGCCCGGCGACAATGTCGTGGTGTTCGGCCTCGGCGGCATCGGCCTCAACGTAATCCAGGGCGCGAAGTTGGTCGGTGCGAGCCGGATCGTAGGCGTGGACATCAACCCCGACCGCAAGGATTGGGGCAGCAACTTCGGCATGACTCATTTCATCGACGGCCGGAACAAGCCGCGCGAGCAGGTGATCGCCGAGGTGGTGGAGATCACCGACGGCGGGGCGGACTACAGCTTCGACTGCACCGGCAATACGGAGGTGATGCGCACCGCGCTCGAATGCTGCCATCGCGGCTGGGGCACGAGCATCATCATCGGCGTCGCCGAGGCGGGCAAGGAAATCGCGACCCGGCCGTTCCAGCTGGTCACCGGGCGCAACTGGCGCGGAACCGCGTTCGGCGGAGCCAAGGGCCGCACCGACGTGCCGAAGATCGTCGACATGTACATGGACGGGAAGATCGCGATCGACCCGATGATCACTCATGTGCTGACGCTTGATGACATCAACAAGGGCTTCGACCTGATGCACGCGGGGGAAAGCATCCGCTCCGTCGTGGTCTATTGAGGAGAACGCAATGTACAGTCACGTGATGGTCGGAAGCAACGACCTCGAGCGGTCGAAAGCCTTTTACGACCGCCTCTTCGGAAAGCCCGCGCGGAGCGACGACCGGGGCCGCCTGAGCTACGGCCGCAAGGGCGCCGTGTTCATGGTCACGCCTCCGATCGACGGGCAACCGGCCTGCCATGCCAACGGCGGCACCATCGGATTCGGGTTCGACAGTCCCGAAGAGGTCGACGCCTGGCATCGCACCGGCGTCGAGGCCGGCGGCACGCCGATCGAGGACCCGCCGGGCTGGCGCGAGAATCCGTTCGGGAAGCTCTACCTTGCCTATCTGCGCGACCCGGACGGCAACAAATTGTGCGGGCTGCACCGCCCGGCGCAGTGAGCATCGAGATCGTCTCGGAGAACAAGTCTCACGGCGGACGGCAGCTGGTGGTGAAGCACGCCAGCAGCGCGACCGATACCGGCATGACCTTCTCGATCTTCCTGCCGCCGCAGGCGCAGACGGGCGCGAAGCTGCCGGTCGTGTGGTATCTGTCGGGGCTGACGTGCACTCACGCCAACGTCACCGACAAAGGCGAGTATCGCGCCGCTTGTGCCGAACTGGGGCTGATTTTCGTCGCGCCCGACACCAGCCCGCGCGGCGAAGGCGTGCCGGACGATCCGCAGGGTGCCTACGACTTCGGGCTCGGCGCGGGATTCTATGTCGACGCGACCGAGGAGCCGTTTGCGCGCAACTACCGCATGTGGACTTATGTCACCGAAGAATTGCCCGCGCTCATCGCGGCCGAGTTTCCGACCGACTTGGAGCGGCAGGCGATCACCGGCCATTCGATGGGCGGACATGGTGCATTGACCGTTGCGCTTCGCCATCCGGAGCGGTTTCGAAGCGTGTCCGCGTTCGCGCCGATCGTCGCTCCGGGACGGGTGCCGTGGGGTGAAAAGGCGCTCGGAGGCTATCTTGGCGCCGAACGCTCCGCCTGGCGCAGGCACGATGCGGTGGCGCTGATCAAGGACGGCGCGCGGGTTGCGGAAATCCTCGTCGATGTCGGGAGCGCGGACAATTTCCTGGAGAAGGAGCTTCGCCCCGAACTGCTCGAGCGCGCATGCGCCGACGCGGGGATCGCGCTGACCCTTAATCGCCGCGAGGGATACGACCACAGCTACCATTTCATCTCGACCTTCATGGCCGATCATCTGCGCTGGCATGCGCAGCGGCTGGCTGCATGATGCGGGGCCGGACCGACTTGCAAAACCTCGTCTCTTCGGCAGCCGTGTCCAAAAAACCACAAGTCTGAAGTTCTAACCACCGCAGGCCGCGGCGCGATTGACAGCAATGGGCGAAAGTTCTCTCATCTGGACCAATGAGCCAAACGGCCGTTAGGTTTTGTAACCGGTTACATCCGGGCCAGGGGAGGTCACAATGGGCGTACTGAGCCAGAAAACTCGTTTTTTCACCGGCATTTCGGCGGCGGCTGTTGCACGCTCGCTGCTCCTTGGAATCGCGGGCGCTGCGATGACGGTTGCGGTCGCGGTTCCAGCCGCGGCGCAGACGACCACCGCGTCCATCAGCGGCCAGGTGCGCGATGCTCAGGGCGCGCCCGTTGCCAATGCCGTCGTCACCGCTCGCAACGAGGGAACGAACCAGACGGTCACAACCCGTTCGGATGCCGACGGCGAGTACACGCTCTCCGGTTTGCGGCCGGCGTCATACGCGATCACCACCGACATCGGTGGCGGCACAGTGACGGAACGCGTGACGGTAGAAATCGGACAGACTGCAACGCTCGACCTCACCCCGGCGGTTACTCCCGCCGCGGGTGAGCAGGCCGCGCCCGCCGGCCAGGCCGGGGACATCGTGGTCACGGGCCGGCGGCTGGTCGAAACCCGGACGAGCGAAGTCGCGACCAACGTCAGTCGCCAGCAGATCGAGACGCTGCCGCAGACGGACCGCAACTTCCTGGCGTTTGCCGCACTTGCGCCGGGCGTGCGCTACAACGACAGCGAGACTGACAAGAGCTTCACATCGGGTGCCTCCACCGCCAGTCAGGTCAACGTGTTCATTGACGGCGTAAGTCTCAAGAACAAGCTGCGCGAAGGCGGCGTCGCCGGGCAGCAGAATAGCCGCGGCAATCCCTTCGGCCAGCTTGCGGTTCAGGAGTTTCGAGTCCTCACCCAAAACTACAAGGCCGAATATGAGCAAGCAGGCGCGGCGATCATCACTGCGATCACGCGCTCCGGCACCAACGACTTTCACGGCGAGGTTTTCGGGCAGTACACCGATAAGTCGCTGACGAAGAAAAGCTTCCTAGACAAGCGCAATAACCGGCCGGAGCCGGACTTCGAGCGGAAGCAATATGGCGCGGCCTTGGGCGGGCCGATCATTCAGGACCGCCTGTTCTTCTTTGCCGCTTATGAAGGCAATGACCAGGATCGTGCGTTCAACGTCGACAGTAACGGAACGCCCGCCGCCATTGCCGAATTCGAGCAGTTTTCGGGACGGAGCATTGACGAGTTCGAAGGCGCCTTTGTCAGTCCGTTCCGTGGCGATTTCTATTTCGGTAAGCTGACCTTCACGCCGGACGACCGCCAAGTCTTCGATCTTTCCTTCAGCCGCCGTGAAGAAACCGATATCCAAGGCTTCGGAGGCAATACGTCACGCGAGGCCGCGGAAAACAAGGTCAACGTCGTCGATACGTATCTATTGAAATGGACTTATTCGGGCGACACTTTCGTCAATGAGGTCAACGTCAACTACCTCGACTACACCTTCAATCCCACTTCGTTGAATCCGGATCTTCCACAGTTCGAATTTGTCGACGTAATCACCTTCGGCGGAAAGGACTCCACACGCCGGGAGGTCCAGAAGGGTCATACCTTACGCAACGACTTCACTTACACGGGCTTCGACTCGCACACTCTGAAAGCGGGCGCGCGTATCGAGATCACCGACATTGAGTTCAACAACGCCGCCTTCCTTCAACCGCGCTTCACCTTCCGGCGTAGCACGTCGGACAACACCGACTTCTCATTCCCTGCCGAGGCCCGACTGGGCCTTGGCAGTGGGCTCATTCGCGGTAAGAATGAGCAGTTCGGACTGTATGTTCAGGACGATTGGAGAGTCACCGATCGGCTCGAGCTCAACCTCGGCGTCCGCTGGGATTACGAAACCAACGGTTTCAACAATAATTATCGCACGCCCGATAGGGCGGCTGCGGCGCTGCGTTCATTGCCGACCACCTTCTACTTCGATCCCGAAGACTACATCACCGACGGCAACGATCGCTCGCCATTCGCCGGCGCCTTCGCCCCGAGGATCGGCTTCTCGTACGATCTGAGAGGGGACCGTTCGACGGTGATCTTCGGCGGTGCTGGACGTTATTACGATCGCAACAATTTCAACAACACCGTCGACGAGTTGTCGCGCACGATCAACCCGATTGGCGTGTTTCGCTTTTCACGCGACGGGGCTGACCGCAACGGACAGCCGACCACGATATTCGATCCCTCCTTCCTCACGCGCGATGGACTGCTGAACCTGATCGCCAGTTCCCAGACCGAAGGATTGCCCGAGCTGTTCGCAGTAAAGAATGATGCCAAGCCGCCCGTGAACGATCAGTTCAGCCTCGGCGTTCGGCAACGTTTGGGCCAGTTCCAGGCGGCGGTGACCGCCTCCTATCAGCGCGGGCGGAACGGCTACACGAACCTATTCGCCACGCGTCGTGACGAGGGACTCGGCAATTGCTGCAACACCGACAGCGTCCGCGCGCTCGGCTATGCCAATGTCCTGATCGGCTTCGACGGGCTCGATACTCGTTACAAGGCGATCTATTTCACCCTCGACAAGAACTACACCAGGGCCTCGGGTTGGGGCGTCAACGTCGCCTACACCCTGTCGAAGGCGGAGCAGAACGGCAACGACCTGTTCAGCCTGGATGCGCTCGTGCCCGATGGTTACGGTTGGCGCCCGCGCAACGGCGACGAGCGGCACCGCCTCGTGCTTTCAGGCACGAAGGACCTGCCGCTGGGCTTCCAAATCTCCACCCTTACAACGCTGGGCAGCGGAAACGCTTTCCGCGTTAACGACGCGACGAATGGCTTCGATACCGGCGATGTGCAATTCACAGCCTCCTATCCGGAGAAAAATTGCATCGGTGGCCTGTTTGCGTTCTGCGAAGTCAATGTGAGCCTTACGAAGGGCTTCAAGGTATTCCGCAGGGACGACGAGCTTGAGGTCGGGGTCGATTTTCTGAACCTGTTCAACAACAAGAACTTCGCCGGATTCGACGACTTCATCAACCGCAGCGAGAACCCGCCTAACCTGCTGGATCGCGCCGATATCGGCCGGGACCTAATCACGCTCCCGCGGCGCATTCAGTTCCGGATGGGCTATCGCTTCTGAGGGCGAAGAGGCGCGCCGCCGCTGCGGCCGCCTCAATCGCGATGAACGAACTCATTGCTGCATCGTCACGGGTGGAGCAATGAGCCTTCGTCAAAGGGCATTGAGTGTTGAGACTCATCCTGTTCGGGATAAGCGTGGCAGTCGCCGCCGGGGCCCAGGCGGCCGCTAGCGGCAAGCGCACCACGATCAATCCGGTCGACATCGACTACCGCTACAATTTCGAACAGATCAACGACGACGCATCGTACCGGACCGGTGCCGACCCGGCGATCGTCAACCACAATGGCGTCTTCTACATGTTCCAGACGCTGGCCGACGGCTATTGGGAGTCGCGCGACCTCGTCGACTGGCGCTTCATTACGCCCAGCCGCTGGCCGTTCGACAGCATCATCGCGCCGGCCGCCTGGTCCGACGGCGAGAAGATCGTCATCCAGCCGTCGATGATGGAGCCGGAGGCGATCCTCTATACGACCGCTCCCGAAACCGGACGGCTTGAATTCCTCGCTCGCCGGATGCCACCGCTTCCGGGTTCGGTCGACAAGGGGCCGGAAGAGATGAAGGAGGGCGAAGTGCCGCCCGGTCCCTGGGATCCGGCCTTGTTCAAGGACGACGACGGCCAGTGGTACATGTATTGGGGATCGTCGAACGTCTTTCCGCTTTACGGCATCAAGATCGCGTTCGAGGGCGGCAAGCTCATCTATCAGGGCAAGCCCAAGGCGATGCTCGGCATGGTTCCCGCCGAGCATGGCTGGGAGCGCTTCGGCCAGGATCATTGCGCCTGCTGGGCGCCCGACCGGCCTAGCCCGTCCTACATGGAGGGCGCGTGGATGACCAAGGTCAACGGCCGCTACTATCTTCAGTATGGCGCGCCCGGGTCCGAGTTCAACGCCTACGCCAACGGCACCTATGTGGCGGATAATCCGCTGGGGCCGTTCGCTTATGCACCGTACAATCCGGTTGCTTACCGGCCCGGCGGCTTTGCCGAGGGGGTCGGGCACGGGTCCACCTTCCGCGACAACAGCGGCAATTATTACAACAGCGGGACGTCGTGGGTCGGCCACAATTGGGGAATGGAACGGCGGATCGCCATTTATCCCGCCAAATTCTATGCCGACGGACAGTTCAGCGCCTCGACTCGCTTCGGCGACTTCCCGCGCTTGGCGGCGACCGGCAAGGTCGACGATCTCGACAGTCTGTTCGCCGGCTGGATGCTGCTGTCCTACCGCAAGCCGGTCGCCGCCTCATCGACCATGGGAGAGTTTGCAGCGAGCCGAGCGGCGGATGAGGACCCGCGCACCTTCTGGGTCGGGACCGACAAGAATGCTGGGCAGAGCCTGACGATGGACCTCGGCGCGCCCAAGAGCGTGCGCGCGGTGCAGGTCAATTTCGCCGACTATAAGTCGGGCCGCTACGCCGACGCTCCCGACATCTACACCGAGTTCGAGCTGCAGCATTCGCTCGACGGCCGCAGCTGGCAGCCGCTGGCCCGCACGGAAGCGCCGCGGCGCGACCGGCCGAACGCCTACATCGAACTCCCGCAGCCGGTGCGCACGCGCTTCGTCCGGTTCGTGCACGGCCATATTGGCGGAGCGCATCTGGCGATCAGCGATTTGCGCGTGTTCGGCAATGCGGACGGCGCGGCGCCGGCTCGGCCAGACGGCCTGACCGCGCGGCGGCATCAGGACCAGCGCGACGCAACGATCCGCTGGGCGCGGGTGCCGGGGGCCGTCGGCTACAACATCCGCTTCGGGATCAAGCCCGACCGGCTGACGCTGACTCACCAACTGTGGGCGGACGAGCTCGGCAATGGCGCCACGCTGGAAAAGGAGCTGCGCTCGCTGAACAAAGGCGTGCCTTATTGGGCGGCGGTCGAGGCGTTCAACGAGACCGGCGTTTCGAGGCTGAGCGCCACCGTTCCGATGCGCTGATCAGCCGAGCCAGCCGCCGGTAAAGCCCGCGCGCTTCAGGCCGAGCCGGATCGTCGGCGATCCGCGCATCACGCGCCACACGAAGTCATCGCGGTAATTGGCCGCCTGCAGCAGGATCGGCCCCTGGTCGATACCGAGATAGTTGCGGGCGACCCAGCCGCGCCGTGGGTCGATGCTGCCGGTTTCCAGCGTCAGGTCGGCATAGCGGAAGCTGGGGTTGAAGCTGTCGAGGAAGCCGTACTGGCCATAGAGCCGCGCGCCATAGTCACCGAGCATCGCTTCTGCGCAGGGGATGACGATTTCCGGCGCGAACGGGAGCGAACCGAGCGCGGCGGTCGGCGCGATCGTTCCGTCATCGCGCGCGTCCGGCTGGCCGAGCGGCCCGCGCGCGGCATAGCCATAGAATTGTCGGGTCTCGCCTTTGAACGGTAGCTTGAAATTGCCGGGGCCGTCGCAGGCGGTGAGGCCCCAGATGCGATCCGAATAGCCGTCCCAGCGCATTGGGTTGGCCGCGCAATAGGCGCGGTTGGCGTAGGTCGCGCGGCGGCTGTTCTCGAAATAATCGAAGCCCGCTGCACGCATCGGCGCGTCGTGGATGCCGCGGAAGTCGATCCAGATGTGACTGTACTGGTGCCCGAACAAAGGTGCGAAGGCGAGGTGGCGGGAGGGACCTTCCCCGCGCCAGAAGCGCGGGTACGGTGCCGTCCACTGCTGCCAGCTGTCCGCCGGCACCGCGTGCTCGGGCGCGGCGAGCGCGAGGATGGGGACGAACATGGCCTCATTGTAGCCGACCCAATTGGCGGGGATCAGGCCGCTTTCGGGGTTCCAACCCATCGAGATCGGCCCGCGCCCGTCGGAGCGGAAATGATTCCAGTCGGCACGCGCGTAGATCGCCTGGGCGAGGCTGCGGATCTCACGTTCGCCCGCGTCGGCGCGGTCATAATATTGGCCGGCGAACAGCGCGCCCATCAACAGGATGGTGGTGTCGACGCTGGAAAGCTCGGTGCGGCGATAGCGGTGCCCGGTTTCCATATCGAGGAAGTGGTAGAAGAAGCCCTTGTGGCCAGTGACGCCCGTAGGCTCCGGTCCCTGCGGCGCGTTCCAGAAAAAGCGCAAGGTCGTCAGTGTGAGGTCGCGCGCATCGGCCCGCGAGCACCAGCCGCGCTGGACCCCGATGGCGTAGGCGGTGAGGCCGAAGCCGACAGCGGCAATGCTCGAAAAGGCGGGCGTCGGCCAGCGGTCGGGGACCAGGCCGTTGGACCGGTTCACCCGTTCCCAGAAAAAGCGGAAGGTGCGGTCCTCGATATCGGCGTAAAAGGGCGGAAGCGCGGGCGCTAGCGAACGCCCGATGCCGGTTGCGCATCCCGACATCGCGCCGCCGATCAGCAGCGAGGCTGATCTGAGCAGTGAACGGCGGTCGATGACGATCAACGGTCGTCCTTTTCTCTGGTTGTGGTTGCACGAACGACCAGCGCGGGCGTTTGCAATCCCTCGCCCGGCGCGGCCGCCGCGCCGTCTAGCATCGGCACCAGGCAAGCAACCGCGCGCCTGCCGAGTTCGGCGATCTGCACGCGCACGGTGGTCAGACCCAGGTGCCGTGCCATCGGGATGTCGTCGAAGCCAGCGACCGCCACATCGTCGGGCACTCCGAGACCGGCGTCGCGAAGCGCCTGGAGCGCTCCGATTGCCATATTGTCATTGCCGCCAAACACCGCGTCGAAGTGGCGGCCGGAGTGGATCAGTTCAATGATCGCCGCCTCGCCCGACTCCTCGCTGAAGTCGCCCTGAAGAATTTCGACGGCGATCGCGTCATGCCCGGCGAGCGCGTCGCAAAAGGCCTCGCACCGCTCCTGGGCATCGATGTTTCCTACTGGTCCGCGGATGTGGACGATCCGCTTTAGGCCAAGCGCGATGAAATGCTCCGCGACCGCGCGCGCACCCGCGCCATTATCGATCCGCAAACTGGTGCGGCCGTCGATGGAAAGGCTACTGTTGAGCAGAACTGCCGGTATCGCCGATGGCAGCGCCTGGAGAACCGCTTCTTCGCTGAGATGGGGGGCCATGACCAGGAGCCCGTCGACCCTTCCGCGCATGGCGCGCAACGCAGTGGCCGCCTGACCCGCGTCGGCATGGATGTTGGACAGCAGCAGCATGTAGCCGCGCGCCTGTGCCTCCCGATCCATGCCGCGAACCATTTCGGAAAAGAACTCACCGAACAGGTCGGGTAGGACGACTCCGATCGCGTGCGTACGCGACAGACTCAGGCTGCGTGCTCCAGCATGAGGGACATAGCCGAGTTCCGTCGCTGCGGCGGAGACGCGGGCGCGCGTTGCGTCGCTAACGTTATCGAGCCCGTTGAGTGCGCGTGAGACCGACGCGACAGAGACTTCGGCGAGGCGGGCAACATCGCGGATCGTTGCTTCGGCCACTGCTCCCCCTACGGGCTGGCGACGACCGGACAAAAGCCTCTCGACGGCGATTGCAATTGGCGTCGGAGCCGTTCATGTAACCGGTTACGCCCCGCGTCAAGGCCACCGCCAGAGTGGCGGCGTGGAGATAAAAGGAAGCGCAGTGCCGGGCGCGCAGGGAAGGGGAAGCAATGCTCGAGACAGGGATTTCGCGGCGCGCTGCGATGTTGGGCGCAGGAGCGGTTGCTGCATGGGTTGCGACCCCGGCGCGCGCTCTTTTGCAACTTGCTGGCGCGGGGCAGGTCCCTGCTTTCGTCGATGCGCTGATCCAGCGGATGACGCTCGAGGAGAAGGCCGGCCAGCTCAGCCTGATGGCGTCGGCATGGGGCCCGAGCGCGGCGGCTGCGCTCAACCCGCCCAACAACAGCAACTTTCCGCAGCAGCTCGAAGAAACGCGCCAGGGCCAGCTGACCGGCATCTTCAACGGCAACGGCGCCCGCATGGCCCGCATCATGCAGACCGCCGCGATCAACGAGTCGCGGATGAAGATCCCGCTGATCTTCGCCGCCGACATCATCCACGGACACCGCACCATCTTCCCGGTGCCGCTGGCCGAAGCGGCGAGCTTCGAGCCCGAGCTCGCCCGCCGCACCGCCGCAGCCGCGGCCTACGAAGCTGCCGGGTCGGGCATCGACTGGAACTTCGCTCCGATGGTCGACATTGCCCGCGACCAGCGCTGGGGCCGCGGAGTCGAAGGGGCGGGCGAGGATGTCCACCTGGGCAATCTGTTCGCTGCAGCCCGTGTTCGCGGATATCAGGGAAACAACCTCCGCTCCGACGAACATATGCTCGCAACCGCAAAGCATTTCGTTGCCTATGGCGCGGCGGAAGCCGGGCTGGATTATAACACCGTCGATATTTCGGAGCGCACGTTGCGCGAGGTTTACCTGCCGCCGTTCAAGGCCGCTTTCGATGCGGGCGCGCTGTCGGTGATGGCATCGTTCAACGAACTTTCCGGCATCCCGGCGACCGGCAACATGTGGTTGATGACCGACCTGTTGCGCGGCGAGTGGGGCTTCAAGGGCTTCGTCGTCTCCGACTACACCGGCGACGAGGAGATGATCCTCCACGGCTATGCCAAAGACGGCCGTGATGCTGCGCGCCTCGCCTTCCTTGCCGGCGTCGACATGAGCATGCAGAGCGGTCTCTACCGCAAGCACCTGCCGGAGCTTGTGCGCAGCGGCGCGGTGCCGGAAGCGATGCTCAACGAATCCGTCCGCCGGGTGCTGGCGATGAAGGCGATGCTGGGCCTGTTCGAGGATCCGTTCCGCCGCATCGACGAGCGGCGCGAGACCGCCCGATCGATGCAGCCGAAGGCGATTGCGCTCGCCCGCGAGGCCGCGCGCAAGTCGATCGTGCTGCTGAAGAACGACGGCGATCTTCTGCCTCTCCCAAGGTCGGGCAAGCGGATTGCGCTGATCGGACCGTTCGCGGCCGGCCAGCACGATCTCGTCGGACCGTGGACGGTTTACGGCACGGACGACAAGTCGATCGATCTCGCGACGGGCGTCCGCGCGGCGGTTGCGAACGGCAATGATGTCGTCGTTGCCGAAGGGTCCGGCATCAACGAAGCGCTGCCTGGCGGGATCGCGCAGGCGGTTGCGGCGGCGCGGGACGCCGACATCGTGGTGCTGGCCATCGGCGAGGCCCAGAACATGTCGGGCGAGGCACAGTCGCGCACCGAAATCGTCGTTCCGGAACCGCAGCAGCAGCTTGCCGAGGCGGTCGCCGCCGTTGGCAAGCCGATGGTGGTCCTGCTCAAGAATGGCCGGGCGCTGGCGCTGGACGGGGCCGTAGCCAATGCGCCGGCGATCATGGTCACCTGGTTCCTGGGCACGCAGACCGGCCATGCCATTGCCGACGTGCTGTTCGGCCGCCATGGACCCTCCGGACGGCTGCCCGTCAGCTTCCCGCGCCGCTCGGGCCAGCAGCCCTATTACTACGCCAAAAAGCGCACCGGGCGCCCGAACCCGCCCGGCGACAAGCGCGAAGAATACAAGGCGCAGTTCCGCGGCATTCCGAACAGCGCGCTTTATCCGTTCGGCCACGGCCTTACCTACGGCCAGGTCGAGTATAGCAATCTGACGCTGAGTTCGCCGACCGTGCCGATGAGCGGCGAGATCGCCATTTCCGCGCGGGTCACCAATCGCGGCCGCCGCGCGGCCGACGAAGTGGTGCAGCTGTATATCCACGACCGCACCGCGAGCATCACGCAGCCGGTGCAGGTGCTGAAGGCCTTCCGCAAGATCCCGCTCGCTCCGGGCGAGTCGGAAACCGTGCGATTTGTGCTGCGCGCCGCCGACCTCGCCTTCATCGGAACGCAGGACCGCCCGGTGGTGGAACCCGGCACGTTCGACGTGTGGATCGCGCCATCGGCGGAGGTGGACGGAGTGCGCGGGAGCTTTGAGTTGATTGCCTAGGCCGGTTCGGCTTCGGCCTCGAGGTCGCGAAGGACGCGGCGATGGGTTCCGCGGCCAAGCGGGTTCACGAACATCGCCGCACAGGACAGCGCGAAGAAGCCGAGCGGAATGATGGTCACCGTCCAGCGCATCGCCTGAAGCGCCGCGTCCCCTTGCTGCGCATTGGCGACGAAGCCGGCGCTGTCGAAAGTCCAGCCGAGGATGGCGGTGGCTACGCCGATGGCAATGCGCTGAAGCAGCGCCGCGACGCCGAATACTGCCCCCTCGACATGAAGCCCCGTCTCTCGCTCGCCATATTCGATGGTGTTGGGAAGCATCGCCCAGAAGACGAAGTTGAGCCCGACGATCATCGCCTGGACTGAAACCAGGAACAGTTGGGTCACTCCTGAGCGACCCACGTCGATCGCAGCGAACAGCGCCACGCCGGCGATCGCTCCGCCCGCCGCTATGAACCACAGGCCGCGCAGCCCGACGCCGCGGGCAAGCAGCATCCACAGCGGCACCGCGAAGGCGCTGACGATGCCCATCGATGCCAGCGCCAGCTGACCTCCCGACGGGTCGGCCAGTACATATTTGAAATAATAGAGGATGGTTTTGTTGAGCACGGTGACGGCGACGATCATCGCCATCATCGCAAGATTCAGGGTGACGAACGCGCGGTTCGCGGCGAGGCTGGCGAGCGCCGCGCGCACCGACATCGGGGGCGGCGGGGTGGGCGGCGCGGCCTCGCGATAGGTGGCTCCGACGAAAGCGAGGATCACAGCTCCGAGGCCGGCGAACACTGCGGCGGCAGCGAGGAACGCTTGCACCGGATCGCGTTCGCCCGTCAGCCATTCGCCCAGCGGCACGGTGGCGAGGGCGACGAGCACCGCCGCGAGCGTTCCGAACAGCATTCGCACCCCGGCGACAAAGGCACGATCCCCGGAATCGACGCTGATCCGCGCGGTCATGGCGAGATAGGGGACGTTGACCGCCGCGTATGCGGTGCGGAACAGCAGATGCGCAATGAAGACGGTCGCGATACCGGGCCATCCGGACAAGAGCGGCGGCAGGTAGGCGAGCATGAAGGTCAGGGCGAGCGGAACGCTGCCGACGACCAGCAATGCGCCATAGCCGCGGGTGGACTGACGCCGGTCGACTAGCAGGCCGGCGATGAAATTGGCGACGCCGTCCCAGATCGAACCGATCATGAAAATGGTCGCGGCAATGCGGATCGGAAGCTCGAGCGCGTCGCTGTAGTAGAACAACAGGAAGAGCATCAGGCTCTGCCAGTAGAGATTGAAGGCGAAGTCGCCGAAGCCGAACAAAAGCAGCCGCGCCTTGGACGGCCTGGGGACCGGGATCTGCACCAGGACTAGCGCGAGACCAAAAGGAGGGGGCGGCGAAACACTCGCAATCGATAGCTAGCGAATGGCGCCTGCGTCCAACGCTGATTTGGTGACCCCAACGGGAATCGAACCCGTGTTTTCGCCGTGAAAGGGCGACGTCCTAGACCGCTAGACGATGGGGCCGTGAAGCGAGCGGCGCGATTAGGCGAGGGGCGCTTTGCGGTCAAGCAAGCGCGGCATCGTCCAGATGCATTTCCGCGGCATTGCCGCCGTTCCACTCGTCGCGCTTGATCGTTCCGGCAAGCCACCAGCGCTTGTCGGCGGGCGAGGCGAGCAGGGCTTGACCGAGCTCGGTGTTGGCGCTTCTAAAGGCGATCCATTTGAAGCTCTTGCCGTCGTCGCCGCAGGCGAGGCCGCGGACGTGGCCGTTGCCGACGATGGCGGTGCGGATCAGCCGCGCCGGGCCCGCAGCGACACGCGGGGCGGGCCAGCCGGCGCCGTAGGGGCCGCCTTCGTCGAGGGCATCGCACAACGCCGCCGCCACTCCGCCGGGTGCCAGCAACGCATCGAGCAGCAGCGCTCGCCCCTCGACAGATTTGCCGACATCGGCGGACAGGCGCTCCTGAAGAAAGGCGCGCAGCGGTTCGATGCCGCCGGCGGCGACGGTCAGTCCCGCCGCCATCGCGTGGCCGCCGCCGGCGATCAGTAAGCCGTTGTCCTTGGCCGCAAGCACCGCCGCCCCGAGATCGACGCCGCTGATCGAGCGGCCCGAGCCCTTGCCGGTGCCGTCCTCGCACCTGGCGATGACGATGGCCGGGCGCCCGAACCGCTCCTTGAGGCGGCCGGCGACGATGCCGATGACGCCCTGGTGCCAGCCGGCACCGGAGACGAGGATCAAAGATTCTTCGGACTGACCGCGCGCCTGCTCCTCGGCTTCCTCGCAGACGGTCATTTCGATCGCGCGGCGCTCCTCGTTGAGGCGGTCGAGCTCGGCGGCGATGGTGCGTGCTTCTTCGGGATCGGTGCTGGTCAGCAGCCGCACACCCAAGTCGGATTTGCCGACCCGGCCGCCAGCATTGATGCGTGGCCCGAGCGCGAAGCCAAGATCGCGGCAGCTTGGCGGCTTAGTCAAACGCGCCGCCTCGGCCAGCGCGGCGAGGCCGATGTTCTGGCGCCCGGCCATGACCTTCAAACCCTGGGTGACAAACGCGCGGTTGAGCGATTTCAGGCGCGCGACGTCGGCGACGGTGCCGAGCGCGACGAGGTCGAGCAGGTCGATGATCTTTGGCTCGGCCGCGCCGTTGGCGAAACGTCCCCGGCTGCGCAGCTCGCGAAGTAGCGCCACGCCGAGCAGGAAGGCCATGCCGACCGCGGCGAGATGCCCGTGCGCCGCTCCGTCCTCGCTCTCGTCGAGTCGGTTGGGATTGATCAGCGCGTGAGCGAAGGGGAGCAGGCTGGCACACTGGTGGTGGTCGACGACGATCACGTCGAGCGCGGCGGCCCGCGCTTCGTCGAGCGCTTCGAATGCCTGGGCGCCGCAATCGACGCAGACGGCGAGGCTCGCGCCGCGCGACTTCAGCTCGACCAGCGCTTTGCCGGAGGGGCCGTAGCCCTCCATCAGCCGGTCCGGGATGTAGACCATCGGCTCCACACCTAGTTGCCGCAGCAGCAGGACGAGCAGCGCGGAGCTGGTCGCCCCATCGACGTCATAGTCGCCGAAGATGGCGATGCTCTCGCCGGCTTCGACCGCGTCGGCGAGCCGCCTCGCGCCCTTCTCCATGTCCTGGAAACAGGAGGGATCGGGAAGGAAGTCACGGATCGTTGGAGTGCGGTGCCTGCCGAGGTCGTCGCGCGCCACTCCGCGAGCGAGCAGCAGTTCGTCGACCAGGGAGGCGATGCCCACGGCAGGCTCGGTGTCGCGGCGCCAGCGCCATGGCTGGCCTTTGACAGACTTTTCTACGCCGACCGCGAAACTCATGGGGTGGAGGATAGCAGCTGATCGCGGAGCTCGCGCGCTTCCCGGCGCGGAACGGCAGGAATATTGTGGGCGGAAAAGCCACCGCCGCCGGCGACTCCGAATATAAGGGTAGAAATTCCAAGCCAGCGGCTGACGAAGCTCTCGGCAATGTCGATGCTCTGGATCTTGCTCACCGGAAGGATGCGAAGCCGCCGTCGCCACCAGCCACTGCGCACCAGCAGGCGATCGCCCGCAAGCGCGAAGGCGGTCCGCTTCCATGCCAGCCAGCGTGTCGCGACGGCTCCGAGAAGCAGCAGCAGCGGAATGCCGGTTACCAGCATCCCGGACACGAATTCCCGTGCGACCACCGCCCGCATCTCCGAGTTGAGCGCGAGCGGCGTCAGTGCGAGCAAAGCCAGCAGCGTCCCGAAGATGAGGATGAATGGCGCGAGGGCGACGGCGCGGGCCCAGACATAGGCATTCGCTACTGGACGCCAAGCGACAGGGGCTGAGGCGGGCGGCCAGCCTAGTTCGCCGAGGATGCGATCGACCTCCGGGGCATCCGCGATCGGCGCCACGACATGATCGCCGCTGCCTTCGTCGCGGGCGAGGTTCTGGAGCTTCAACTCGCGCCAGCCGAAGTGGTCGCGGATCGGTCCGCTGGCGACCAGCGCCGCCTGCACCCGCCGGATGGGAAGGCTGACGTCGGTCTTGGTCAGCAGACCGCGGCGGCGGCGGAGGCTGGTCTCGGTCCGGTCGAGCCGGAAACCGAAGTCGCGCAGGACCGTGCGGAGGATACCAGTGGCCGCTCCGGCAAGCAGCAACAGGACGATGCCGCTTGCAATGGCGATGGCGCGATGAGCAAGGATGTAGGCGGCGATCGGGCTGTTGGCGGAGAAGAGCTCGCGCCAGAAATCGTCGCTGAAGGGGTCGAAGCCCATCACGTCGCCAAACGTCTCTGTAAGGCCGATCAAGCCCGCGAACAGCGCCAGCGAGAAGTTGAACAGGCCGAGCAGCAGCAGGCGCGGCATGGTCAAGGCGAATACGGGGGCGCCATCTTTTCCGGAGACTTCGATCGGAACCGGCGTCGCGCTCGCGACAGAGCGGCCGGCGCGAATCAGCGTCCGTAATTCTTGGGCGCGCTCCAAGGTGATCGCCTGAAGCACTCCTTCATCGGCATTGGCGCCGGCAGACGCGCCGGTTTCCAGGCGCAGGCTGGCGAGGCCGAGCAGCCGTGCGACCGGCCCCTGGCTGATGTCGACATCGTGGACGCGGTCGAACGGGATCGAGCGATGCGTTCGGCTGAGGATGCCGCTGTCGATGCGGATCTCGTTGGTGCCCACCCGGAATTCGAAGCGGCGCCAATAAAGGAACACGCTGACCACCATGATGACGACCAGGCCCATGGCAACGAACAGCGCCGTGCGCATCCGTCCGGACACGGCGAGATAGCCGAGCAAGGCATAGCCGCCGGTCAGGCTTCGCAGGCTCCCGCCAAGGCCGCTCAGCAGGAACAGCGGGTGAAGCCGTTCGGGAGCGCCCCAATCAGGCGAAGTCGGTTCGGACATGCTCGCGGATGCTGTCGCGGATTTCCCCCGCCCGCTCGGGCGCTAGGCCGGGAACGGTGACGATGCTGTTATGGGTGCCGGCGGTGTGGACCACCAGGCTCGCGGTGCCGAACAGTTTGTCGAGCGGTCCGCGAACGACGTCGAGGTGCTGGACCCGGACAAGCGGGACAACGGTGTCGGTGTGGAACATCCAGCCGCGCATCACCTGCAGCAGGCGATCGGTCAGGCCGAAGCGGAGGCGGCGGTAGATCCGCTGTGGGGCAAGCGCCACCGAGAGGATCCCGAGCAGCGGAACCAGCGTGCTCGGCAGGCCGTGGAAGGGGCTATCCGACAGCGCGACCTGATCGAGGACGATCGCGCCGATGCTCAGTGGGACCCACAGCAGCAGCAGGCGCACGCGAAGGACGTTCTTGTAACCCAGTGCGACCGGTTCGAGCGCGCTTTCCGTCTCGCCTAGTCCGTCCATTTGTGATGCTCGGCACGGACTCGCCGGACGGTTCCGGAGCTTGCCCGCATGACGATACTCTCGGTGGTCACGCAATTCTTGCGGCGGTGAACGCCCTCCAGCAAAGAGCCGTCGGTGACGCCAGTGGCGGCGAAGATGCAGTCGCCCTTGGCCATGTCCTCGATCCGGTAGATGCGGTCGAGGTCGTCGATGCCCCAGCGGCGGGCGCGGCCGATTTCGGCATCATTGCGGAACAGCAGCCGGCCTTGGATCTGCCCACCGACGCAGCGCAGGGCCGTCGCGGCCAGCACCCCTTCGGGAGCGCCGCCGCTACCGAGGTAGATGTCGATCTCGGTGTCCGGGTCGGTGACGGCGATCACTCCAGCGACATCGCCGTCCCCGATCAGCCTGACGCTGCAACCGAGCGAGCGGAGCTCGGCGATCAGCTCCTCATGGCGGGGCCGGTCGAGCACGCAGGCGATGATCTCGGACGGGTCCACGCCCTTGGCCTTGGCCAGTGAGCGGACATTCTCCGACGGGCTTTTGCCGAGGTCGACGACATCGTCGCTATAGCCCGGCCCGATCGCCAGCTTCTGCATGTAGACATCCGGCGCGTTGAGCAGGCAGCCCTCGTCGCCGATCGCCAGAACCGCAAGCGCATTCGGCCCGGCCTTGGCGGTAATGCTGGTCCCTTCCAGCGGATCGAGGGCGATGTCGATGTTCGGCCCCTCGCCCTGGGCGCTGCCGACTTTCTCGCCGATGTAGAGCATTGGCGCTTCGTCGCGCTCGCCTTCGCCGATGACCACCGTGCCGTCCATCGGCAGCTCGTTGAGCGCGGCGCGCATCGCCTCCACCGCCGCGGCGTCGGCCGAGTCATTGTCGCCGCGCCCGATCCAGGCGGCGGCCGCGATCGCCGCGGCTTCGGTGACGCGCACCATTTCCAGCACGAGGACGCGGTCGAGGACGTGACTGGCAGCTACGCGCGATTGGGCCGGCATCGGTGAAAGTCTCCCTGTTGACAGCGCTCGATAGGAGGGGCGGCCGCTGCTGTCGAGGCGGCTACTCGCGCTCCGCCTGATGCTCCAGCAGCTCGTGCCGGATGCGCACTGCCCGTGAGCCGACGCGAGTCTCGACCAGGAAAATTGCGAAGCCGATGCCGGTCGAGATCATGCAGCCGATGAACAGCAGCGCGATGGCCGTTCCGAAGTTGGCGCCGGTCAGGCCAGCCGCGAACAGCAGCACCACGACGGTGCAGATCAGCACCGCGGACAGCACGGAGAAGAAGATCGCCTGGCTGACCAGCGCCATCCTCCGGTCGAGTACGCGAATCTCGCGGAGCCAGCGATCGTGCTCGGCGCCGCGGCTGCCCAGCAGGCTCGGCTCGATCGTTCGGGCGCGGTCGACAATGCGCGACAATCGTCCGGCGCAGACGTTGAGAAAGGCGCCGATGCCCGCGAGCAGGAACACCGGCGCGACCGCCAGCTGAATGATCTGCGCGATATCGGTGACCGAGGCTTCGGTGACGGGGACGGGGAGCATTGCCTAGGCCCCTGCCGCCAGCAGCTTCTTCACCCCACGCGCCGCCTGGCGCAGGCGCTGCTCATTCTCGACCAGCGCGATGCGGACGAAGCCTTCGCCTTCCTCGCCGAAACCAACGCCGGGCGCGACCGCGACATGGGCGTCGGTCAGCAATCGCTTGGCGAACTCCATCGAGCCGAGCGCGCGGAACGCTTCAGGGATCGGTGCCCAGGCGAACATCGAGGCCTGTGGCACCGGGATCTCCCAGCCGGCGCGGCCAAAGCTTTCGACCAGCACGTCGCGACGTCGGCGGTAAAGCGAGCGGTTCTCCTCGACGATGTCCTGCGGGCCATTAAGTGCCGCGCAGGCCGCGGCCTGCACCGGGGTGAAGGCGCCATAGTCGAGGTAGGATTTCACTCGCGCCAGCGCCTCGATCAGCCGCGCGTTGCCTACCGCGAAGCCGATCCGCCAGCCAGCCATCGAATAGGTCTTCGACATCGACGTGAATTCGACCGCGATCTCTTTGGCGCCATCCACCTGCAGAATCGACGGGGTCGGCGTGTCGCCGAAGTAAATTTCGGCATAAGCGAGATCGGAAATGACGATCAGCTCATGCTCGCGGGCAAAAGCGACCAGCCGCTCGTAGAAAGGCAGGTCGGCGACGTAGGCGGTGGGGTTGGACGGATAGCCGATCACCAGCACCTTGGGGCGCGGCACGGTGTAGCGCATGGCGAGGCGCAGCCGCTCGAAGAAATCCTCGCC
>JALYPM010000168.1 GCA_030856365.1 Pseudomonadota bacterium | reverse complement strand
CTTCCGTGGTGGCGGCGCTGGCGGCGCTGGCGGCGGCGGCGGATTCCGCGGCGGCGGTGCTGGCGGCGGAGCGGGTGGCGGAATGCCCCCCCAGGTCGTTGGCGAAGGCAAGGGCGTCGTCAAATTCTTCAATCCGCAGAAGGGCTTCGGCTTCGTCGTTCGTGATGACGGCGGTGAGGATGTGTTTGTTCACATCTCGGCAGTCGAGCAAGCGGGTCTCACCGATCTTGCCGACGGGCAACCGCTCGAGTTCACGTTGGTTGACCGCGGCGGGCGCATCTCGGCGACCAACCTCCGCATCGATGGCGAGCCGATGGCGGTGGACCGCGGCGGTGGCGGTGCAGCCGCAGCCGGGGGCCCTGGCGCGGCCGGCGGGCCGCAGCGGCAGCTGACCGGCGAGAAGGCCAGCGGCACGGTCAAATTCTTCAACGCGATGAAGGGCTTCGGCTTCATCCAGCGCGACGACGGGCAGCCGGACGCATTCGTCCACATCTCGGCGGTTGAGCGTGCCGGAATGCCGACCCTCAACGAGGGCGACCGACTCGAGTTCGACATCGAAGTCGATCGCCGCGGCAAATATGCGGCGGTGAACCTCCAGCCGGTTCAGTAATCTTCGCTTTCACGCGAGGGGCAGGCGCCCGTCCGACCATGAGCCGGGCGGGCGTTTTGTTGCGCTCCGGGACTAGCGCATCGAGATCGGCTTGCCGCGCGCCATTACATAGCTGACGCGGGTCAACGCCGTGGCGTCGGTAAGCGGGTCCCCCTCGACCGCAATCAGGTCTGCCGATTTACCGGGATCAAGCGTCCCGACTTCATCGCCAACGCCCAGCAGCTCGGCTGCGCCGGTGGTCGCGGAGACGAGCACTTCGCGCGGGGTCATGCCGCCAAGGCGCACCATCAGCTCCGCTTCCTCGCCGTTGCGGCCGTGCTCGAAGACACCCGAGTCGGTGCCGAATGCGATCCGGACGCCCGCTCGATTGGCGTTGCGCAACGCGTGGCCCCACACGGCCAGCGCTTGCCGGCCCTTCGCCTCGACCACCGGCGTATAGAGATTCTTGCCGATTCGATCGCGAAGGCCTGTTGACGCCATCAATGTCGGCACCAGCCACGTCCCCTTCGCTTTCATCGCGCGGAGGGCGGCAACATCCGCGAAGGTGCCGTGATCGATCGAATCGACGCCGGCGAGCACCGCATCCTCGATCCCCCGCGCGCCGTGGGCATGAGCGGCGACTTTCAGGCCGAGCCGCCTGGCCGTGCTGGTGATCGCGCGGATCTCTGCCGGGTCGAAATGGCCTTCGAGACCGCGGCCCTGCTGGCTGAGGACGCCGCCGGTCGAAGTGATCTTGATGACGTCCGAACCGCGCTTGGCCCATTCGCGGACGCGCAGCGCGCACTGGTCCGCGCCGGTGCAGGTGCCGCCGGGGTCGAGCGCGGCATTGACCTCGGGGCGGTAGCCGCTGACATCGCCGTGCCCGCCGACGATCGACAATTGGCCGCCCGAAGCGACGATTCGCGGCCCCGGGACGATCCCGTCGCGAATGGCGTCGCGCAACGCAAAGCTCGAATGACCCGGCGCCCCCAGGTCGCGCACGGTGGTGAATCCGGCGCGAGCGGTCAACAGCGCGTTCTTGACCCCGATCACGGCTCCGAGCTCGTTGGAATCCACGGTTTCGCGCCAGAAGGGCGTGCTGGGCTCGAAGGCAAGGTGCACATGGGCATCGATCAGGCCCGGCAGGACCGTATGCGAGCGCATGTTGATTACCGTAGCGCCGGCCGGAGCCGTGGCGCCCGGCTCGATCCGGCTGATCACGCCATTCGCCACGATTACGGTCGATGGTCCAAGCGCCGGCTTCGACGCGTCCACGATCAGGCGGCCCGCCTGGATTGCGTAGGTTTCGGCCGCAGCTCCCGTTGCCGCCAAGAGCGCGATCAGGCCAAGAATAGCTTTCTTTTTCATAGATGACTCCCCCGACTTCATAGATGACTCCCCCGACTTCATAGATGACTCCCCCGACGCGACGGTAGCTTCGATGGCTGAAGCTTCAAGTCACCATCGCAAGCAGGGTCTCCACCCGATCCGCCTCCTCCGCCGGCTTGTCGGTGCGGATGCGGCTGATGCGGGGAAAGCGCATCGCCAGGCCGGACTTGTGGCGCTTGCTGAGGTGTAACGAGTCGAAAGCCACCTCAAGCACCAGGGCCTTTTCGACCTCGCGCACCGGTCCGAAGCGCTGGACCGTGTGCGACCGCACCCAGCGGTCGATCCACTTCAGCTCCTCGTCCGTAAAACCGAAATAAGCCTTGCCGACCGGCAGCAGCTCCTGCGTTTCCGACCAGCAGCCGAAGGTATAGTCGGAATAATAGCTTGAGCGCTTTCCTGAGCCGCGCTGGGCGTACATCAGCACGCAATCGGCCGTCAGCGGGTCGCGCTTCCATTTGTACCACAAGCCGGTGCGGCGGCCCGCGACATAGGGACTGTCGCGGCGTTTGAGCATCATGCCCTCGATCGCGGTATCGCGGGCGCTGCCGCGAAGCTCTTCCAGCGCCTCGAAGTCGGCGGCCTCGATCAGCTGCGAAAGGTCGAAGCGCTCCGCCGGCAGCTGCTGCACAAATTGCTCAAGCCGCCGACGACGGCCTTCCCACGGCAGCTCGCGAAGATCCTCCGGCCCATCGAACAGGATGTCGTAAAGGCGAACGAACGCCGGATATTCGCCCTGGATCTTGGCAGCGACATTCTTGCGCCCGAGCCGTTGCTGGAGCGCATTGAAGCTCGCCGCTGCACCGCCGTGAAGGTCGGCCGACCCCTGCTCGGACCCGCGCACCAGCAGTTCGCCGTCCATTACTCCCGGGGCGGTAAAGGCCTCGGCGACATCCGGAAAGCTGCCGGAGATATCGTCGCCGGTGCGGCTGTAGAGGCGGGTCTGACCACCGGCGTGGACCAGCTGGACGCGGATCCCGTCCCATTTCCACTCCGCCGCATATTCCTCGAGCGAAAGCCGCAGATTGTCGAGCGGGTGAGCGAGCATGAACGGGCGGAATACGGGGAGGTCGCGCGCGACGGGCTGCTCGCCGCGCCCTTCCGCCCAGGCGAACAGCTCCGGATAGGGCGGCGCGAGCCCGTGCCATACCTCCTCGACCGCATCCACATCGAGCCCGAACGCCTGCGCCAGCGCCTGCTTGGCGAGCCGGGCGTTGATCCCGACCCGGAGCTCGCCCGTCGCGAGCTTCAGCAGCGCGTAGCGGCCGGACGCGTCAAGACGGTCGAGCATCTGCGCGAGCACGCGTGGCGCATCCAACCGGCTGGCTCCGCGCAGCCGCTCGATCGCGTCGGAAATGTGGACGGTCGCGTCATCAAGCTCCGGCTCACCGTCCGCAGCTGTCGGCCACAGCAAGGCCACCGTCTCGGCCGTGTCGCCGACATAGTCGCGGCTCATGCGGAACAGCGTCGGATCGACTCGCTCCTCGATCAGCCCGCGGATCGCGGCGGGCTTCACATGCGGAATGTCGAGCGAGCCGGTCAGCGCGGCGAGAGCAAGGCCGCGGTCGGGATCCGGCACCTCCTTGAGATAGTCGCCGATCAGCCGCAGCTTGGTGTTGCGCGAGCGGGTGTAGACGAGGTCGTCTAGCAGCTGGGAAAAAGCGCGCATTAGGTCAATGCCGTGCTTTCGCTGCGAAGCTGGTCGGCAAGATCGCGACTGGCGAGGCTCTTGGCCTTCGCCTCTACCTCGACATCGGTCCAGGCGAGGTGACCGGCGACAAGGCGATTGACTGCGCGATTCCACATCCGATCGCTTTGGCCGCGCAGCTTCGAAGGCTTGTGGCCCTGAGCCTCCAGCTCGGCGAAGTCAGGTAGCCGATCCCGATCTGGGTCGTGATCGTTGAGCAGTATCTCACGGCTTACCGAGACGTGGGACAGCGGTCGAACGCCTCGCCAGCTGCTCCGGACGGCCCCAATGCGCCGATCGTCGGGCTGCAGTCGCTCGCCGCGGCTATGGATCCAATGGTGGTGAAAGTCGACGACGATGGCGACCTCGTCGGCGACCTGGAGCAGGTCCTCGATGTCGTGAATTGCGTTGTCGATGACCCCCGGATTGCCGCTTGCCAGGATCGCATGCTGCGCCGGGTGCATCGACAGGCGGACGCCTGCTGCGCGGGCCGCCTCCCCAGCGACATCGGCGCGAGCAACCGACGCAACCGTGGGTTGGCGCATGTTGAGCAGGCGCTGCTCATCCTCGTCACCGGCAGGTGAAACGAACGTGCAGCAGAACCCTGTTCGCGCACTCTCCATGCGCGCTCAATGCGCCAGCAGCGTCGCTGGTGCCGCCTTCAATGGAGACTGACTGCCAGCGCTGCCAGTATCGTCGTCGAATCGGCTGCCGACCGGCTCGCCAGCGCCGTTTCCATATGCTCCATGCAGCGGCGGGTCGTCACGCGATGGCCGGGCAGCAGCGCCAGCTGTGCCGACCGGTGCGCCAGCCGCTCGAGCGCGGCCATGCCGTGGGCGCCGGCGATCGAGCGGATCGC
>JALYPM010000167.1 GCA_030856365.1 Pseudomonadota bacterium | reverse complement strand
GGGCGCGGTCCTGCTCCTTGAGCGCGAGCGAAGGCGGGAGCGTCCAGACGCCGTTCGGCCAATCGGCCGTGTCCGCTGCATTGGCATTGATCTCAGACGAAGCGGCGAGCCGGAAGCCCGCCGCTTCGGCGAGGGCGCGGACGGTCGAGACCTTGATATAGCCGCTGCTGCGCTCGCGCTCGGCGCTAGCGCTTTCGGGCAGGCGGTGATCGACGACGCCGAGCACGCCGCCGGGCTTCAGCATCGCGTGCATCTGGCGGAACGCTTCGGGGCTGTAATCCTGCTTGTCGTCGCGGCGGGAGCCCATCCGCCAGTTGTGCACGTTGCGGAATGTGAGGACGACGTCAGCGCTGCCGGCGGCCACTGGAGCGGCGTTTGCGTCGAAGGCGGGGAAGGTGGCGGTTCCGATCCCGCCGTACACCGCCGGATGCGCCTGCTGGAGCTTGGCGATGCCGCCGAGCTGCCCATCGGGTGTCGCCGCGATCAGCCGGCCGCCGCCGCTTGCGAGGTAAGGTGCCAAAATTTCGGTGTACCAGCCGCCGCCGGGCCAGATTTCCACAACCGTGTCATCCGGCTCGACGCCGAAAAAGGCGAGAGTTTCAGTTGGGTGACGATAGCGATCGCGAGCAATGTTGGCTGGCGTCCGGGTCGAAGCGGCGATGGCCGCGGCCATCGCAGTCTGATCGGACACGCTCGAGACAGAACTGCCTGGGGCGCAGGCCGGGAGCAGAAGTCCTGCAAGCACAAGTGCAATGGTCGGCTGACGGGGCATGGACGGCTCCTGATAGTGAGTGCGGACTGCTAGTGTGACAAGTACGCGGCGTCGCGGCAACCGCACGATTGCCGAAATCCTTGCGCTTGTGCTTTCCGCCTGCCGGGCCATTGTTGAGCAGACCAGCAAGCCTTGAAAGGACTCGCGATGTTGCGTTTTGCCGTGTTGACTGCCTTGGCGGCTCTTCTCGCTGCGCCCGCCCATGCCCAGCTCCTGCCAGGCGCCAGCATCAATGAAATGGCGACAACGCCACTGGTCCGAGTGAACATCGCCGAGAATCTGCGCACGCCACCGGACGAGGCTAGCCTGACCGTCGGAACCCAGGCTAAGGCACCGACAGCCAAGGCGGCTGTGGCGGCGAACAAGGTCAAGACCGAACGCTTGCTGGCTGCCATTCGCGCTGCCGGCATTCGCGAGCGGGACATTCAGACGCAGGGCATCCAGTTGTCTGCCGATTACCGCTGGGACAACCCACCGGGCGGGCAGGGCCGGCAGGTGCTGATCGGCTATGTCGCCGGCAATTCGGTCCAGATCAAAACGCGCGACATCGACGCACTGACATCATTGCTCGACGCCCTGACTGCAGCTGGAGCGGATTCGGTTTACGGCCCCAATTTCAGCATTGCCGATCCGGCGCCCCTGCGGCGCGAGGCGCGGGTGCGTGCGATGGCGCGAGGCGAGGCCGAAGCGGCCGAATACGCGCGCAACAACGGCTATTCGCGAGTGCGGCTGCTGTCGGTCGAGGAAGGCGTCTCCTATCGCGGAACCGACATCATCGTCACGGGATCGCGGATCATGAACGCCGGCGCTCCGCCGCCGCCGCCGCCGCCGCAGGCCGAGCGCGGAGGCGACGGCGTCGTCGCGCCGGGCCAACTCGAGACAGGGGTTCAGTTGAACCTGCTGTACCGCATGGAGCGCTAGCGCAGGCCAACCTTAGGCGCCTCTCGGCGCTAGAGGCACGCCTCCAGGTACGGCTGGTCGAAGCCGAACTGCTTGGCCTTGTCGAGCGTGTAGGGGCGCAGGCCCATCGAGCGATACTCGCCGATGATCTTCCCGTCGGCGCTCTCGTCCACATATTCGAACTTGAACAGCTCCTGGGTGACGATGACGTCGCCCTCCATGCCGATCACTTCGGTGACGTTGGTGGTGCGGCGGGAGCCGTCGCGGAGGCGTTTCACCTGGACGATAAGGTCAACCGAGTCCGCGATCTGGCGACTGATCGCCTCCTTCGGGATCTTGATGTCCCCCATCATCACCATATTCTCCATACGGGCCAGGCATTCGCGCGGGCTGTTGGAGTGGAGGGTTGCCATCGAGCCGTCGTGGCCGGTGTTCATTGCGGCCAGAAGGTCGAAACATTCCTGGCCGCGGATTTCGCCGAGGATGATCCGGTCGGGACGCATACGCAGCGCGTTCTTGACGAGGTCGCGGATGGAGATCTCGCCTTGGCCCTCGAGGTTCGGCGGACGCGTTTCGAGCGGAAGCCAGTGGGGCTGCTGAAGTCGAAGCTCGGCTGCGTCCTCGATCGTGATCACGCGCTCGCCCGGGTCGATCATCTTCGACAAGGCGTTGAGCATGGTCGTCTTGCCCGAACCGGTGCCGCCCGAAATGACGACGTTCATCCGGCTTGCGCCGGCGATCTTCAGAACCGTCGCCATCTTCTCGGACATCGACCCGAAACCGCGCATCATATCGAGCGTGATCGGCTTTTCGGAGAATTTGCGGATCGAGATGGCGGTGCCGCGCAGCGACAGCGGCGGGATGATGACGTTGACGCGGCTGCCGTCGGCGAGGCGGGCGTCGGCGAGTGGCGTGGTCTGGTCGACGCGGCGGCCGACCTTGTTGACGATGCGCTGCGCGATCTGGAACAGATGCTCCTCGTCGCGGAACTGGATGTTGGCGATCTCGAGCTTGCCTTTGCGCTCGATGAAGGTCTGGTCGGGACCGTTGACCATGATGTCGCTGACCGCCGGATCGGCAAGCAATTCCTCGAGCGGGCCGAGGCCGAGAAGCTCGTCGACCAGCACCTTCTCCAGCGCGAACTG
>JALYPM010000109.1 GCA_030856365.1 Pseudomonadota bacterium | reverse complement strand
GAACGGCGAACCGACCAGCGTTTGGGATGTGAAGGCTCAGCTTGGCGAAGGCCCCGTGTGGTTTGATGGCGCCGTGTGGTTCGTCGATATCAAGACGCATCAAGTGCACCGCTTCGATCCGCAAAGCGGGGAGCGGCGAAGCTGGACGGCGCCGGAGCAGGTGGGTTTCATCTTCCCGGCGCGCAGTGGCGGCTTTGTCGCGGGTCTGCAGAGCGGGCTTCATCGCTTCGACCCGGTGTCGGGCCGCTTCGGCCTGCTGGTGGAGGTCGAGCCGGACAAGCCCGGCAACCGCCTGAATGATGGCGTGGTCGATCCTGCCGGGCGGCTGTGGTTCGGCACGATGGACAACGATGAACGGGCAAAGAGCGGCGCTTTCTATCGCTTCGAAGGGGGCGAGCTTCACCGGACTGGCATCGAAGGCATCGTGATTACCAATGGTCCCGCGGTGTCGCCGGACGGCCGCAAGCTATACTGGGTCGACACGCTTGGCGGCGGGATTTTCGCCTGCGAGATTGCCGAAGACGGGTCGCTAGGCACTTCGCGCGAGTTTGCCAGGATCGCCCCGGACGAGGGCCATCCCGATGGGCCGACCGTCGACAGCGAAGGCCATGTCTGGATCAGTCTCTATGCCGGCTGGGAAGCGCGCCGCTACGCCCCCTCTGGTGAGTTGGTAGACAGGGTTCGCTTGCCGGTTGCGAACATCACCAAGATCGCATTCGGCGGAAGCGACCTGCGCACTGCTTATGTGACCACCGCGCGTCAGCTGCTGTCGCCCGAGGCGATCGCGAAGCAGCCACAGATTGGAGACCTGTTCGAATTCCGCGTCGAAGTTCCCGGCATGCCGTGCCCGCTGGTGGATGTCTGAACCGCGCCGCATCTTCACCGCTTGTGCGGGTGCGAATTCCCTGTCACTTCTCGCGTCCGTCCAAGGGGGAGGAATGAGTGGCCACTGACACCCGTAGATCGGCAGGCGTGACCGGCGCCTATGTGATCGTCACCTGCCTGTTCTTCGCCTGGGGCTTCATCACTTCGCTGGTCGATCCTTTGGTCGCCGCGGTCAAAGGCATTTTCGAACTCAGCGACTTCGAAGCCCAGCTGAGCGCATCGGCCTTCTTCATTGCCTATGGCGTGATGAGTTTCCCCGCCGCAGTCCTGCTCGGCCGCAAGAAATCGGTGCCGACTTTGCTGATCGCCCTCGGGCTGATGATCGCGGGCTGCCTGATCATGCTGGTGGCTGCGAACGTCGGAATTTACGCGGTGGTCCTCGCCGGACTGTTCGTCCTGGCGAGCGGGATCACGATCCTGCAGGTCGCGGCCAATCCGCTGGCAGCCGCGCTTGGACCGCCGGAGAAGAGCCACTTCCGCCTGACCTTCAGCCAGACCTTCAATAGCCTGGGCACATTCATTGGCCCCTATCTCGGGGCCGTGCTGTTCCTGAAGGGCGTCGAGGTCAACGAAGGAGCGATTTCCGAGCAGGTGCGCGACGCTTCCCTCGCGGGCATCGACCGCGCCTTCTTCTGGATCGCGGGGCTCATCCTACTGATCGCAGTTTTGATCTGGGCCGGACGCCGTCTGATCACCGCCGCCGCTCCGCCGCCCCCGCTCGAGACGGCGCAGCGCGGCATCGCGGCGACGGTGCGTGACGCTTCCCTCGCGGGCATTGACCGCGCCTTCTTCTGGATCGCGGGGCTCATCCTGCTGATCGCAGTTTTGATCTGGGCCGGACGCCGTCTGATCACCACCGCCGCTCCGCCGCCCCCGATCGAGACGGCGCAGCGCGGCATCGCGGCGACGGTACGTGACGCGTTGTCGTCGAAATGGACGGTGTTCGGCGGCCTTGCCATCTTCCTTTATGTCGGCGCGGAAGTCGCGATCGGCACGCAGATGGCGCTGTTCCTCAACAGCGATGACGTCTGGGGCGTGTCGCTGGAAGACGCCGCGAAGATGGTCAGCCTTTACTGGGGCGGAGCCATGGTCGGGCGGCTGGTGGGTTCGGCACTGCTAACGCGCGTGCCGGCCGCGCCGTTACTGGCGCTGTTCACCGCGATCGCCTGCGCCCTGTGCCTGTTCTGCTTCCTGGTTGGAGGCGTTCCGGCCGGCTACGCGGCGCTGTCGATCGGACTGTTCAACTCGATCATGTTCCCGCTCATCTTCAGCCTTACGCTGGAGCGCTCGACCGCCTCGGAAGAAGCGACTTCGGGCTTCCTGTGCTTCTCGATCATCGGCGGCGCGGTCATCCCGCCGGTGGTCGGGCTGGTGTCCCAATCGACGAGCTACGCCACCGCGTTCATCGTGCCAGCAGCCTGCTACGCAATCTTGTGTGCCTTCGCGATGGCATCGCGCGGGGCCAAGACGGACCTCGGTGAAGAGCCGTCGGTGGCGACAATCCACTAGGACGGAATTTTCAGCGCCTGTTCGAGCCGTTCAATGCGGGTGCGGTTGGTGGCGATGACGTCGGCAAGCTCGGCCTGCTCCTGCTCCCGCTTGAGCACGATCCGAAGCGACCGGCCGACCGCCCCGGCGACATCGCCAAGCGCTTCGCGTTCGTCGCCGCCGGCGACGCTCCCATCGGGACGCGGGCCGATCAGCACCCAGGCCTGAAATGACTTCTTGTCGTCCTCGATGCGCAGGCGCAGCGGGAACATCGGGTCGTCGATCTTGCACTGAAGCGGTTGTTCCGATTCCTGGGTCTCGAAGGCCATCAGCCAGCGCGCAACGTCGGCCTGCGGAATCCCTGTCACTTCCTTGATCTGCCGGTCGAGGATGAATGCCGAGCGAATCGAATATACGCCCTGGTTGATGCGGGTGAGGACCTCGTGGACGAACTCGTCGACATCGGCGATTTCGCGAAGGTCCCGCAGCGCATCGGGAAGTCCCTCACGCAGGTCGAGCAGCTTTCTGTGGAACCGCCGCTCGGCCCAGGCCTGAACCTTGCCGTGCAGCGGCTGGAGCAGCATCGTCGCCATGATCGCGCCGATCATCGCAGCGGGAGTCTGGCTGCCTTCGTAGATGTTTTGCATCTGCGTGATGATGCCTTCCATCACGCCCGCAATCACCGCGCCAAGGACCAGCGTGACGATGGCGATGCTGGCGGTCCGGCTGATGAAGGATTCCGCATCGTAGAGACGGAAACGGAGCAGCGCGATCAGCAGACCAAGCTGAAGGATCAGGATCGCCATTCCGAGCGCCACGCCCGACAGCAGTTCGATCAGGATCTGTGAACCGAAAGCGTCGGCGGACATCTTGAACATGTCGCCGAGGATCGAAAGCCCGCGGAACAACCCATAGCCGGCAAAGCCGAACAGCGCCCAGCGGATCTGCTGGCGAAGGCTGCCGTCCGGAGTCTCGCGGAGGCAGCGCAATAGCATCAGAACCGCGACGATCATGAACGAGAAGAGCACGCCCTGATAAAGGTCGCCGCGAAGCAAAGTCAGGACGGGCAACAGCAGGATCAGGATGGCGACGCGAGGGGACAATCGCCCGTGCGGGAACAAAAGGATGCCGGTCAGGAGGCAGATGTTGCTGACATCGTACATCAGCACCAACGCCGATCGCGGGATGCCCTGGCTGGTGAGAAAGATCGACGAGGGCTGCTCGGTGCCCATCGCCAGCAGGATCGCCAGCGACAGCACGGAGCTGACGGCATCGCGCGCATTGCGGCGATGCAGAATCCATGCCGCCCACAGCAGAAATGGATAGGCGATGACGTGCACCAGGTCGATGAAGCTGAGCAGTCGCGGCGGAATACCCCACTCGCGTGCGGCGGCGGTGATGTGCCGCTCACCGGTAACGACGACGACGTCCCGCTCTCGCCCGTCCGTTGAGCGCAAGGTCAGCGGCACTTCCATGGTCTCGGTACCGAAGAGCAAATTGCCGATCGCGATGTACGACGGGTCGTCGGCATTCCGCGCAAGGGCCTGCTCCGTCACCGGCAGCACGTCGGGGAGCGGAAGGCCGAAGACCGCGACGATATCGTCGCCCGAGCGAATGCCGGCCTGCCGCGCTTCGGGACCGACCGGGAAGCGGATCCGCGTCGCGTCGGGCTCGGCGACCGCAAAGCCCGCTCGGCTGCCAAGGACTAGCTGGGAGTTGTTCTCCGGACTGACGGAGCGAAGGTACAGCCCCATCACGGGCCCGACGATTGCGAGGCACAGCGCCGCGGCCCAGATCAGCCAGAATAGGCGGTACACGGCCGTGTTGAAGGGCGGAACCCTCTTCGGCAGCTTCAGGCGCGCCGCCACCTCGTTCAACGCTCCTGGCAAGGCCAGCTGCACTGCCATCGAGCCCCTACTCCGGTGGACTTCCCCCGGGCTGCATCATGGGCCGCGAAGCCTTGTCGTGCAATCGGTTATGGAGCGGCCGGTGAAGGCGCCGATAACCGCCTAAGCATCGGTGCCCGGCTCCGCCTTTCCATTGCGGCGGCGCTCCATTGCGTCGGTGAAGGATGCCGCGAAAATGCCGGTGGGGAGGGCGATCAGGCACACCCCCATGACCGCGATCATTCCAGCCAGGATTCTGCCGAGGACCGTAACCGGATAGGCATCGCCATAGCCGACCGTCGTCAGCGTGACGATCGCCCACCACAACGAGCGCGGAATGCTGCCGAACTTGTCCGGCTGCGCTTCGGCTTCAGCGAAATAGAGCAGCGAGCCGGCAATGAGGATGGTGATCGCAACGATACCCAGCACGATGCCGAATTCATGGCGGCGGGCGTACACCGCCATCTTGATGTCGTCCCATGCCCGCGACGCGCGCCCGAGCTTGGCCAGCCGGAGCATGCGAAGGATGCGGAAGAAGCGAAGTACCAGTGACGGCCCTCCCGCGATCGCAAACAGCGCAGGGAGGATCGCCAGCAGGTCGATGATTGCGATCGGGGTGACCATGTAGCGCAGCCGGGGGAAGCGGGCCGAGGCGAAACGCGGGTTTTCGACCGCCGTCCACACGCGGGCGAGATATTCCGCCAGGAAGATGGCGCCGATCGCAAGCTCCACGCGGCGGAACCAGAGTTCATGCCCGGCGGCCACCAGCGGCTCGGTCTCCAATATCGCCAGCATCACCGCGGCAAGGATAAGGATCATCAGCGCGGCATTGACCGGCGACAGACCCTTGTGAGGCCAAGCCGTCGGCTCGAGCTGGCGGTACAATTTTGCTCGTAGATTTTGCCCAGCCATCCTGCCGTCCCCATCGGCTACCCCGCCGACAGAAGTGCCTTGACGGCGCAGCCTTGGCAATCGGCAAATCAGCTGTGCACGCTAGTGCATTATGACCATCTGTTGCGCCCGCGCATCGCCGCCGCCGCAACCGTTCGGCGGGGCTTGACCACGGGGGCTGGTCGCCAGCAATGTGAACGTTCTCAACTAGAGCGCGTCAAACGCGCCTACGCCGCCTGGGGAAGGACTTCAGTATGCGCGTTGCCGTGTCTCGCTCGCTTGCGCGTTGGGCAATCGGCGTTTCGGCGCGGACATGCTGATCCCGGACACGCTGGAGCAGAAGATCGAGCTGTTCCGGGAAACGGGACGGGTCTTCCGCAAGAATGAAGAGCTGTTCGTCGAGAATAGCTGGGTGCAGGTGATGATGGGGCAGGGGATCGTGCTCCAGGCTCACCATCCGATCGCCGAAAAGCTGACCGACGACGAGCTTGCCCGCCTGCTGTCGAAGCTGCGCGAGAATGTGGCGCGGACGGTGGCGTCGCTGCCCGCTCACTCCGCCTATGTCGCGCGTTATTGTGGCGCCACGCGCGCCAAGGTCGCCTGACCTGCGTGGCTGACGATGCAGCAACCCGCCGGCGGCCGCGTGCCGTCACGATCCGCGATGTCGCGGCCGAGGCCGGCGTGTCGCTGCAGACCGTCTCCCGCGTCGTCAACGACGGGCCCAATGTTCGTCCGGCGATCCAGGAACGCGTGCGGACCGCGATCGAGAAGCTTGGCTACGTCCCCAATCTCGCCGCACGGCGCATGGGAGGAACGCGATCCTACCTGTTGCTGGCCCTCAACGACCGCGACCGCACCATCGACGGTTGGCAGTCCGGGGACGGGACCGGCTGGGTCGACCAGATGTTGCTCGGGGGAATGCTGGAATGCGCCGAGCATGGCTACCGGATGATCTTCGAGTTGGTCGACACCCACAGCGCCAACGTCGAGCGCGAGATTAACTCGGTACTGGCGGCGCTGCATCCCGATGGCGTGATCCTGACGCCGCCGCATGGCGATAATCCGATCATTACGGAATTGCTGTCGAGCCGCCGGATCCCGTTTGCGCGGATCGGCTCAACCTCGGCCGGGCCCGGCTTCCCAATCGCGATGGATGATGCGAGCGCAGCCGAAACCGCAACCCGTCATCTTCTCGGACTCGGCCATCGGCGGGTCGGTTTTATCACCGGCAGCGACGAATATGCACTGAGCGCGGACCGGCTCGATGGCTACCGCCGCGCAATGAGGAGCGGGGGCGTCGATGACTCCACACTGATCGCCAGGGGTGACTTCACCTTTCGCTCCGGCATTCCCGCAACCCAGGCACTGCTCGCACTGGCCGATCCGGTAACCGCGATTCTCGCCAGCAGCGACCAGATGTCGCTGGCGGCGCTTCAAGTGGCCAAGGAACAGGGGCTCGAGGTTCCGCGCGATCTGTCCGTCGTCAGCTTCGACGACACGCCGATCGTCAAGTTCAGCACGCCGCCGCTGACCGCGATCCGCCAGCCGATTGCGCCGATGACCGCGCGTGCGGCCTCCCTGCTGATCCAATCCAACGATGGCGACGCCGCGCCCGACGGCACTGACCTGTTGCCGTTCGAACTGATCGTGCGCGGGTCGACCGCACCCGCACCGGCCGCGCCACCGCCGCGGGCGTGAAGGGGCACGGCGGGAGGTTCCTGCTCCTTTTCGCCCTCGCCAATGCCGGGGCGTTTGAGCCTATGTCCCGCTGCTCACGTATCCTCAACCTGATCAACACGCTTCCGGCGCTGGTTGCCCCGGTGCTCGCGCTCTCGTTGTTGCCCGGGCGCGGCTTCGGGCCACTGCTGACGATCCTGGCGGCGCTGATGCTCGTCGCGGGCGGTTGCGTCCTGCTCGTGCGTCGCGATTCCGCACGTCCGGCTCCGGCCTAGGCTGAGACAAGCTCCAGCACCGCGTCCAGCGCGAGCAGATAACCGTGCGCCCCGAAACCGCTAATCGATCCGGCAGCCGCCTCAGCAACCAGGCTGTGGTGCCGGAACGGCTCCCGGGCGTGGATGTTCGAAAGGTGGACCTCGACCACGGGAATCGCGAGCGCCGCCACTGCGTCCCGGATCGCGACCGAGCTGTGGCTGTATCCGGCCGCGTTGATGATCACCGCCGAAGCGCTGTGCATCGCCTCCTGCAGCCAGTCGACGAGTACGCCTTCGAGATTGCTCTGACGAAATTCGATCGTCACGTCCCGCTTTGCGGCGTGCCTGCCCAGCGCCAGCCGCAGCGCGTCGAGCGTCCCGCTACCGTAGATGTCCGGCTCCCGCTGGCCCAGCAGGTTGAGATTGGGCCCGTTCAGAACGAAGATCGGCTTGGTCATGGCTCCCACCATACACCGGCGCGTGCCCAGCTCCATGGCGCGGTCGTCTTGGGTTTGCCACGATTGCTTGCTAGGCGCCCGCTCATGCTGACCATCAATGGAATCACGGTGCGCCTTGGCGGGCGGACGATCCTCGACCGCGCAACGGCGGCGATCCCGCCACGCAGCCGCGTCGGACTCATCGGCCGCAATGGGGCCGGCAAGTCGACTTTGATGAAAGCGATCATCGGCCAGATCGAGCACGACGAGGGCGAGATCGAGATGCCGCGCCGCACCCGGCTCGGCTATATCGCGCAGGAAGCGCCCAGCGGCACGGCGACGCCGTTTGAAACGGTGCTGGCCGCGGATGTCGAGCGCGCCAGGCTGATGGAGGAGGCGGAGCATTGCGTCGATCCGCACCGGCTCGGCGACGTTCACGACCGGCTGCTGGCGATCGACGCCTACACCGCACCGGCGCGGGCGGCGCAGATCCTGCTCGGGCTCGGCTTCGACGAGGCGATGCAGGCGGAGCCGCTCGACAGCTATTCCGGCGGATGGAAGATGCGCGTGGCGCTCGCCGCCTTGCTCTTCTCGCAGCCGGACGTGCTGCTCCTCGACGAGCCCTCGAACCACCTCGATCTCGAAGCGACATTGTGGCTCGAGAATTTCCTCAGGGATTATGCGGGGACGTTGGTGGTGATCAGCCACGAGCGCGACCTGCTGAACAATGTGGTCGATACGATCCTGCACCTGGAGAAGGGCAAGATCACGCTCTACGCCGGCGGCTATGACGAATTCGAGCGGCAGCGGGCCGAACGTGCTGCGCAGCTCGCAGCGGCGCGGGCAGCGCAGGATTCACAGCGCGCCCGATTGCAGGATTACATCGCCCGCAACAGCGCCCGGGCGTCGACCGCCAAGCAGGCCCAGTCGCGCGCCAAGATGCTGGCCAAGATGCAGCCGATCGCCGCGCTCGCTGACGATCCAAGCCTTAGCTTCGATTTCCCCAGCCCCGCCACCGAGCTGAAGCCGCCGCTGATCACGCTCGACATGGCGTCGGTGGGCTATGCCGAGGAGCGGCCGGTGCTGAGCCGGCTCAACCTGCGCATCGACCCCGAGGACCGGATTGCGCTGCTCGGGCGCAACGGCAACGGCAAGACCACGCTGGCGCGCCTGCTCGCCGCCCAGCTCAAGCCGATGGATGGGGCAGTGAATGCCTCGGGCAAGATGCGGGTCGGCTATTTCACCCAGTATCAGGTCGAGGAGCTGCACGGCGACGATACGCCGCTTCAGCACATGAGCCGCGCCATGGACGGCAAGACACCTGCCGCCGTCCGCGCTCAGCTTGGCCGGTTCGGCTTCTCCGGCGACAAGGCAACGACGCTGGTGGGCAAGCTGTCAGGCGGCGAGCGGGCGCGGCTGGCGCTGGCGCTGATCACTCGCGATGCGCCGCACCTGCTGATCCTCGACGAGCCGACCAACCACCTCGACGTCGATGCCCGCGAAGCTTTGGTCCAGGCGCTCAACGGCTATGACGGCGCCGTCATCCTGATCAGCCACGATCGTCACATGGTCGAGCTGACGGCGGACCGGCTGGTACTGGTCGAAGGCGGTCAGGCGGTCGATTATCCCGGCAGCATCGACGACTATATCGACTTCGTGCTCGGCCGGAACCAGCCCAAGGCGGAGGCCAGGCCGAAACAATCGAAGGCCGATCGCAAGGCGGAATCGAAAGCCCGCGAGGAGGCTCGCGCGCTCAAGAAGGCGGCCGCCGAGGCCGAAGCGGCAAGCGCCCGCCTCGCCGCCCAATGCTCGGCCATCGATCGCGCCATGTTCGACCCAGCGAGCGCGGAGCCGGAGCTGGCGTCACTGCCGATGAGCGAGCTTAGCCGCCGTCGCGCCAAGCTAGCCGCCGATCTCGAAGCTGCCGAAGCGCGCTGGATTGCGGCAAGCGAGCAGCTCGAGTCCGTTGCCGCCTGAGGCTGCCACGCCCTACTTCGGGCGCCGCGGCTTCTTCTTCGGCGTCGGCCGTTCATGCGCCAGTTCGGGCTTATAGTTCGAGCTCTGTTCGCGCGGCTCGGCCATTTCGATCATCAATCCCTGATCTTCGGGGGCGATCGTCGCCCGGCGCAGCGCCTTGAGGAAACCGGGCGTCGCCCGTTCGCTGACCTGGAAATAGCTCTCGTTGGCGGCGACTCGGATCGCGCCGATCTCGGTCCGCCCGACATGGCCGTAGCGGCAGATCAGCGGGAGCAGCCACCGCGGGTCGGCGTTGTGCCGGCGCCCAGCATTGAGCTTGAACCAGCTCGCATTCTCGAAGCCGGGGCGCGGGCCGGGGTCGCGCTCGGGGCGCTCGCCTGCCCCGAGGATATCCTCGGGTGCGGGCATGTCGGTGCGCAGCGAGCGCACCAAAGCGGCCGCGATCGCTTCGGGCGCAAGCTGCTTCATCAACTGCTCGGCAAGCTCCCGGTCCTCGTCTTCCAACTCGACCGGTTCGGCAAGCTCCGCCAGCAGCCGCTCGCGATCCTTGACGCGAATTTCTTCTGCGGACGGCGCGGTGATCCATTCCGCATCGATGCGGGCGCCGCGCAACATGCCCTCGACGCGCTTTCGCCGCTGATAGGGGACGATGAGGATGGCGGTGCCCTTACGCCCCGCGCGTCCGGTGCGCCCCGACCGGTGCTGGAGCCCCTCGGCATCGCGCGGAAGCTCGACGTGGATGACGAGGGAGACGGACGGCAGATCGATTCCGCGGGCGGCGACATCGGTAGCGACGCACACTCGCGCCCTTTGGTCACGAAGCGCCTGTAGCGCCTGATTGCGCTCATTCTGGCTGTGCTCGCCCGACAGCGCGACCGAGTGGAAACCGCGCTCGGTCAGGCTGGCATGGAGGCGCCGCACCGCATCGCGTGTCGCGCAAAAAAGGATCGCCGTCTCGGCGTCGTGGAAGCGGAGCAGGTTGACGACGGCGTGCTCGATGTCGGTCGGCGACACCGCCACGGCCTGATAGGCGATGTCCTGGTGCCCCTCCTTGTCGCCGAGCGTCTCGATGCGGAGCGCGTCCTTCTGGTAGCGCTTGGCCAGCGCGACGATCGGACGCGGCATGGTCGCCGAGAAGAGCAGGGTGCGGCGCACTTGAGGAGTCGCGTCGAGGATTTCCTCCAGCTCCTCGCGGAAGCCCATGTCGAGCATCTCGTCCGCCTCGTCGAGAACGGCAACCCGCAAGGACGAGAGGTCGAGCGCGCCGCGCTCCAGATGATCGCGCAGGCGTCCGGGGGTCCCGACGACGATGTGGGCGCCCGCGGACAGCGCACGCCGCTCCTTCATCGGGTCCATGCCGCCGACGCAGGTCACCACCCGTGCCCCGGCGATGGCATACAGCCATTCGAGCTCGCGGCTGACTTGGATCGCCAGCTCGCGCGTCGGCGCGATGACCAGCCCGAGCGGCGCTCTCGTGAACGCGGCGCGGTCCGCTTCCAGCAGCTCCGGAGCGATCGCAAGGCCGAAGGCGACGGTCTTTCCCGACCCGGTCTTGGCCGACACGATCAAATCGCGGCCGAACGCCTCTTCGGCAATGACCGCGGACTGGACGGGGGTGAGTTCGGTATAGCCGCGGGCGTCGAGCGCTTGCCCGAGCGCGGCGTGGAGTTTGGGATGCTGCATAGCCGTCCACTACGCGCGCAGCCGGAAAACCGATAGCCGGTGCGTGGAATGAGCGGGTGGGGGTGTGGGGTGGAGGGAGGATCGGCTTCAGTAACCCGTTGCGAATCATCGAAAGCCCGCTACTGGAAAAGATGGGGTCAGGGGAGTTTTCATGGACCAGGATCGGGCCGCGGCCGTCATTCGCCTCAGGCAGGCGTCGCCGGACTTCGTCGAGGCGGACAGCTTGAGTGCCGGACCGACGACGGCGGTTGATCCGCCAAGCCTGCCGATCTTCACCTACGACCAGATCGCGCGTCAGCTGACCCACACCTATTGGGACGGATCGAGTCACCGTTTCGACGTGACAAGCGGTGGCAACCTAACCGTCAACCTGACCGGATTGAATGCCGTCGGCCAATTGCTCGCGCGCGAGGCCCTGAGCACCTGGTCGGACATTATCGGCGTCGTGTTTATCGAGGTAGCGACGGGCGGTCAGATCGTCTTCGATGATGTCGATGACGGCTCGAATGCTCACGCCGAGGTCTTGTACGCCGACGGGATCATCAGCAGCGCGACCATCAACGTGCCCAGAAGCTGGCTCGTCACCAACGGGACAACGCTCGATAGCTACTCCTTTCAGACCTACTTGCACGAAATCGGCCACGCGCTCGGTCTCGGACATGCCGGCGACTACAACAATGAGGCCGTCTACGAAGTCGACGCATCGTTTCAGAACGACAGCTGGGCGACGACGATCATGTCGTATTTCAACCAGTCCGAGAACAGCTACTTCGCGAACCAGGGGTTCACCTGGTCCCTTCTGGGCACCCCGATGAACGGCGACGTGATCGCGGCGACCAGCCTTTACGGCGCGTCCACGACGACAAGGGCAGGCGACACGACCTACGGCTACAATTCGACGGCGGACCGCGTGATCTTCGACGCCGGCCAGTTCACTAATCTGGCCTACACGATTTACGACAGCGGCGGCATCGACACGCTCGACTATTCGCTTTCCACTGCCACCCAGCTGATCGACCTCAACGCCGAACGTTTTTCCAATGTCCTGGGCGGGGTGGGAAATGTCGTCATCGCCCGCGGCGTCACCATCGAGAATGCTTTCGGGGGCAGCGGCAGCGACACGATCAACGGCAATGCTGCCGCCAACCATCTGCGCGGTGGCGCTGGAAACGACGTGATCGACGCGGGAGCCGGCAATGACCGGATCGACGGCGGCTCGGGCGCGGACCGGATGACCGGCGGGACCGGCAATGACAGCTACTACGTCGATAATGCGGCCGACCTGATCTACGAGAGGGACGGTCAAGGCGGCGACATTGTGTTCGCTACCGCGAGTTTTACGCTCCGTCCTTATATCGAACGGCTTACCCTTACGGGAACGGCGGCGATCTCGGGCCGCGGGAACGACCAAGCCAACATCATCGTGGGGAATGCGGCCGCCAATGTCATCGACGGCGGGCGCGGAGCCGACACGATGCAGGGCGGCGCCGGCAATGACATATATTATGTCGATGACGTCGGCGACCGCGTGACCGAACTCAGCGGCGGCGGAACGGACCAGATTCGCAGCGCCAACACTTACACGCTCGGTCTCAACCTGGAGCAACTTATCCTGATCGGTACGTCTGCGATCGACGGCACCGGGAACGCGCTCTCCAATGTGATTACCGGCAATGCGGGCACCAATCAGCTCAACGGAGCCGGAGGCGCCGACAGCATGCGTGGCGGCGACGGCGACGATACCTATTATGTCGACAACCGCGGGGATCGGGTGATCGAGTCCAGCGCGGCCGCCGGCGGGATCGACCGCGTTCGTTCCTCGGTCGACTTTGCGCTCGGGAACTACGTCGAACAGCTGATCCTGACCGGAACCGCAATCCGTGGCTACGGAAACGCGCTCGCGAACACCATCTATGGCAACGCGGCCGCAAACCTGCTCGACGGCCGGGCGGGTGCGGACACGATGCGCGGCGGGGCCGGCAACGATACCTATTATGTCGATGATGCAGGTGACGTCGTCATAGAGGCCAGTGCGGCCGATGGAACCGACACGGTGCGCTCATCGGTGAGCTTCACGCTCGGCAATTACGTCGAAACACTGATCCTGACTGGCTCGGCGCCCGTCAACGGCACCGGCAGTGCCCTCGACAACATGATCTACGGTAATGCCGGTGCAAACGTGCTCGACGGCGGGGCTGGCGCGGATGTCATGCGGGGTGGCAACGGCAACGATACCTATGTCGTCGACAACGTCCGCGATCGCGTGATCGAGGATTATCTCAGTTACGGTGACCAGGTCCTAAGCAGCGTTTCCTACCGCCTCGGGGCGAATCTCGTGAACCTGACGCTGACTGGAAACGCGGCGATCAATGCCACTGGCAACGAACTCGCGAACACCATCGTCGGCAACGATGCCGCGAACGCCCTGGACGGACTTGGTGGCGCCGATGTCATGATCGGTGGCGCGGGCAACGACACTTATTACGTCGACAATGTCGGCGACGTCGTCAGGGAGAACAATCTGCAGGGGGCGGCCGATACGGTCCGCTCAACCGTGAGCTACTTCATTGGCGGAGCCCATATCGAAACGATCATTCTCCTCGGCACGAATGACCTCAACGGCACTGGCAATGACTACATCAACCGGATCATCGGGAACAGCGGCGCCAACGTCCTCGACGGGGGTGTGGGCGCGGACCGGCTCGAGGGCGGGACTGGCGACGACACCTATTATGTGGACAACATCGGGGACATCGTTGTCGAGCGGTCCGGCGGTGGCAACGATACGGTCTACAGCTCGATCGACTACGAACTTGGCGCTAATCTGGAATCGCTCGTTCTGCAGAACTGGGTCGAGATCAGCCAGGCGACCGGTAACGAACTGGCGAACACGATCACCGGGAATAATTACGACAACATCATCGATGGAGCTGGCGGCGCGGACGTCATGCGCGGCGGCGGAGGTACCGACACTTATTATGTCGATCACGTCGGGGACGTGGTTGAGGAGGCCAATAACGTCAACCCGGATCGAGTGTACAGCAGCGTCAGCTATGCACTTTCGCCGTATCTCACGGAACTGAGGCTACTTGGCACCGCATCGATCAATGCCACCGGCAATGACCTCAACAACGTGTTGGTCGGCAATTCTGGCGCGAATGTGATCGACGGGGGGGCGGGGAGCGACTCCATGCAGGGGGGCGCCGGCAACGACACCTATCGAGTGGAAAGTGCCGGCGACGTCGTGATCGAGGCCGCGGGTGAAGGTATCGATACCGTCGAGACCTGGTTCGTCAGCACCCTTGAGCTGAATGTCGAAAATCTCGTTCAGCTCGGCACCGCTGACCTCATTGGCTCCGGCAATAGCCTCGACAACGTCATCACAGGGAATAGCGGCAACAACCGGATTTTCGGCCACGCCGGCAATGACACGATCTCCGGCGGCGACGGGAATGACGACCTGAGGGGCGCCGACGGAAACGACGTCCTGTTTGGCGGAGCCGGAGACGACCTGATCGACGGCAGGGACGGCAACGATACATTGACTGGCGGCGCCGGCAGCGACACCTTCAGATTCCTTGCCGCACTCACCGCGGCCAACGTCGACGTGATCACGGACTTCTCGACCGAGGACGTGATCCAGTTGGAAGACTTTCACTTCACCACGCTGCCTGCTGGCACGCTGGCGGCCACCGCGTTTTACATCGGAGCCACGGCTCAAGATGCCTCCGACCGGATCATTTACGACAGTGCGACGGGCAATCTCTACTTCGACTCAGACGGCACTGGCGCCGCGGCGCAGGTGCTGTTTGCCCGGATCTCGCCCGGTATCTCGCTGACCTACGCGGACTTCACGGTGGTCTAACGCGCTGCTGCCGGGCTCGCGTAACTATTCGTAGCGAAGAGCGTGAATGGGGTTGGCTCGCGAAACCTTCAACGCGTGGCCCGCAATCGTACCGAGCGCGATCGCCAGCGCGAGACCGCCGGCGAGGATGAACGGGCCCGGGCCGAGATCGATCCGTGAATCGAACCCGTTCAGCCAATCGCGCATCACCCACCAGGCGATCGGCCAAGCGATGAGGTTCGCGACGATCACCGGCTTGGAGAATTGCCATGCGAGAAGTTGCACGATGTCGCGGGTACTGGCCCCGAATACCTTGCGAACGCCAATCTCCTTGGTGCGTCGCTGGGCCGTGAACGCGGCGAGGCCGAACAGGCCTAGGCAGGCGATGATCACGGCAAGCAGCGCAAAGGCGGCGAAGGTCTGAGCGCGCGCTTCCTCGGCCGCGTAGAGTTCGGCGATGATGTCCTCACTGAACTCGGCTTCGAATGGGACATCGGGAGCGATGCCTTTCCACACATTCTCTATGCCTTTCAGAACGGCGGTGGGATCGGCAGCAGCGTAGCGCACCAACATCCAGCTGTGCGCTCGACGGCTGAAACGGAACATGGTCGGCTGTACGGCTTCGTGGGCGGTGCGGAAGCGGGCGTTCGGAACGACGCCGATGATGGTCAGCGGGAGCAGCCCGAAATTGTCGGTCTGGTCGTCGAAAATCTCGGATCTGACCTGCTTGCCGATCGCGTTCGCCGGGTCGTCGAAGCCGAGCCGTTCGGCGCCGAGCTCGTTGACGACGATGTTTAGCCCGCGTGCCGCCAGCGCCCGGTCGACCTCCGGGATGCGGGGATAGGGGCGGGAGGAATCGTCGGCGGGGCGGTTGTCGTCGAACAGCCTGCCGGCAACGGGGGCCATTCCCATCGTCGGGAAGAAATGCGCATCGACGATATAGCTGCCGAGTTCGACCGTCTGCTCCTGGCCCGGGACGGTGATTTGAGCGGTGCTGTTGCTACCGGTGTTGATGCCGATGCTGGTTCGACCGACCGACGTCACGCCGTCGATCCGCGACACCTGCTGGATCAGCGCGTTGGTCGGGCCGCCTTCCTCGATGGCGCCGATGCTGTCGACCTGGATCAGTCCATCGCGTTTGAAGCCCGGGTCGCTTTCGCGGACGTGGACCGACTGCGCATAGACAATCGCGGTGCAAATGATGAGGCCGATCGACACCGCGAATTGCGCCACCACTAAGGTGTTGCGAAGCACACCCGAGCCCTGCGCGTCCGATGATGACTGATTTGCTTTCAAGATCTGGGCTGGCCGGAATCGCGAAAGATAAAGCGCCGGGTAGAGGCCGCCGGCGGCACCGACGATGACCACCAGTGCAAGAATAGGCACCAGCAGTCCCCCTTCGCCTAGATAGGTGAGCGACAGATCGGCTTCGAGAAAGTCGGCATAGACCGGCAGCAGCAATTCGACGGCAGCGACCGCAACGAGCATCGCCAGCGCTACGACCAGGAACGACTCGCCGAGGAATTGGGCGATCAGTTGCTTGCGGGTGGCGCCGAGCACCTTGCGCAACGCGACCTCTCGAGCGCGCTGGCTGGCACGGGCGGTGGCGAGATTGGTGAAGTTGACGCAGGCCATGGCCAGCACCAGCAAGGCGATGATGGCAAAGGTAACGATGGTGGTGCGATCGTTGCCCGGCGTATTCGATGCGTCCTGGCCGGCGCCCAAATGGACGTCGGCGACGTTGACGAGCAGGTAATCCTGCTGGTCGGCCAGTGGTTGGCCTTCCGCCGGCGGGATGTTGCGGCGCTCCCAGGCTGGTATCTGGGCCTGAATTTGCCGGACGTCAGTGCCCGGTTTAAGCGTCGCATAGATCCAGCCCGCCTGATTGCCCCAGCTGGTAAGAAAGTCGGGCGCTTCCGCAAAATAGGAGGTCGGATCGAAGCGCACGACCATCTCCATGCGGATATGGGAGTTCTTCGGCAGGTCCTTCATCACCGCGGTGACCCGGTGATCGACCTTCTCGCCGCCGACCAGCAGCGTCAGGCTCTGCCCGACCGGGTTGGCGTCTCCGAAAAATCGCTTCGCCTGCTTCTCCGACAGGACGACGCTCAGGGGGTCGCGAAGCGCGGTGGCGGAATCGCCTTCCACCAGCTCGAACGGGAGGACATCGAACAGCAGGCCGTCCGCCATAAAGCCATTGACGGCGAAGGCCTGGCCCTGATGCACCACCGCCGGCGCGCCGCGCGTCAGGTAGACCGTTTTGTCGACCTGCGGGAAGTCCTCCTTCAGCGCGTCCTTGGCAACATAGGCCGCCATTTGAAGGTGCAAATCCTCTCCGGCCACTCCGTGGATGTAGTCGGTCTGGACCTGGTAGATGTTCTCCGAATTGGGAATCCATTTGTCGTAGCTGAGCTCATAGCGGACGTAGAGCAGGATGAGCAGGCAGGCGGCGAGGCCGAGCGCCAGACCGAAGATGTTGATGAAGGCATAGGTCTTGTTCTTGACCAGCGACCGGAATCCGACCGTCAGATAATTGCGCCACATATGCCGGTTCCTATTCGTATCGGAGAGCGAGGATGGGATTGGTGCGGGCGATGCGGAAGGCGTGGCCGGCGACAGTGCCGATCGCGATCGCGAGCGCGAGCAGGCCCGCCAGGAAGAATGGTGTCGGCCCCAAGGGAATGCGGGCGTCGAAGCCGTTGAGCCAGCCGCGCATCACCCACCAGGCGACCGGCCAGGCGATGAGGTTGGCGATGATCACGGGTTTCGAGAACTGCCAGGCGAGCAGCTTTACGATGTCGCGGACAGTCGCTCCGAACACCTTCCTGATGCCGATCTCCTTGGTCCGGCGCTCGGCGGTGAAGGCAGCCAGGCCGAACAGGCCGAGGCAGGCGATGATTACCGCCAGCGCGGAGAAGGCGGCGAAGCTCATTCCGCGCGCCCAGTCGGCGCGGTAGAGTTCGCCCAGCGCTGCATCGGCATAAGCGCTCTCGAACGGCACGTCGGGCGCGAGCCGCCGCCATACCCGTTCGACCGCGCTCTGCACGCTTTGAGGCGTCGGCGAATTATACCGGACGATGAGCGTCCGGTAGAGCCCGTCATCGTGGAAGATCATCGGCTCCGGCGGCTCGCGCATCGAGCGGAACCGGGAATTCTCAACCACCCCGACGATGGTCGCGGGCATAAGTCCGATCTCATCCGGCAGGTTGTCGATCCGCACCGTCTTGCCCACCGCCTCGGCAGGGTCGCCGAATCCGAGCTGGTTTGCGGCGAGCCGGTTGACGACGATATTCGCTCCGCGCGCCGCGTGTTCGCGCATCTGTGCGTTCATCACCTCCGGTTCCGCGAGCACGACATCGGCGAGCGAATGACTGTCGTTCGCATATTCGCGCGACAGCGTACGTCCAGCAAGGACGCGGGTTCCCAGCGTGTCGAAGAACTCCGGCGACACGCTATACCAACCAATGGTCAGCGGCTTATCGCGCCCGGGAACCAGAACGGGCGTGTTGAGCGTGATATCGGCGGCGATACCGATGGCCGAAGCGGCCGCATTCTCGACCCCCGGCAGCGCACGTACTTCGCGAAGCAGGGTTTCTTGAACGGGGAGGAGCGCCGCGCGGTCCAAATTTTCGACCTGCATCAGCCCGCCGCGACGGTAGCCGGCGTCGGTCGTGCGCACGAACTGGGTCTGCGCATAGATGACGAGGGTGCACACGATCAGCGCGATCGACACCGCAAACTGAGCAATCACCAGAAAAGCCCGCAGCCGTCCGGTGCCGGGCGGCTCGGAAGAGGAGCTGTTCGCCCTCAGGACGGAGCCGGGCTGGAAGCGCGACAGATACAAGGCCGGGTACAGGCCGCCCGCCAACCCGACCGCCAGCCAGAGTGCGACCATCGGACCGATCACCCCGCCTTCACCCACATAGTCGAGCGAAAGGTCGGCGTTGAGGAAAGCGGACAGCCACGGCAGCGCAAGCTCGGCCAGCGCGGCCGCGATCAGCAAGGCGATGCCGGTGAGCAATAGGGACTCGCCAAGAAACTGCACCACCAGCTGCCGCCGATTGGCGCCGAGCACCTTGCGCAGCGCCACTTCGCGGGCCCGCTGACCGGCCCGCGCGGTGGCTAGATTGACGAAGTTCGCTGCCGCAATTCCGAGGATCAGTAGGGCGATGATCGCGAACGTGACGATCGTCGCTCGGTCGTTGGACGGGCGCTCCTGCGAGAGGGGGTCGGCACCGCTCAGGTGGACATCGGCGATGTTGACCAGCCGCCAGTCATACGAGTCGCCCTCGCTGACCATCGATCCGCCGACGTCGACGGGCGGAATGTTGCGCTTTTCCCAGGTTGGCATTGCCTGGTGGATGGCCTCGATGGACGCTCCCGGGCGGAGCTTGGCGTAGACGGTCCCGTTGACGCACCCCCAACTGCAATTCTCAGCGGCTTCGGGGCTGATCCGACCGATATTCGCGATTTCCAAGTGGCTGTTGCGCGGCAAGTCTTCGAACACCCCGGTAACGCGTAACTCGTGCTTCTCGCCGCGGCGGATTGTGGTGAGCGTGCGGCCGACCACGTCGATTGTGCCGAAGAATCGCATCGCCTCCGAACGGCTCATGACCAACCGGTCGGCGCCGGCGAGCGCGGTCGCCGGATCGCCGCGCAGGAAGGGCAGCTGAACGATTTGGAAGAACTCAGGCTCGGTCATCAGTACTTCGGCGAAGACCGGTTCGCCGTCCTTGAGGAGGACGATCTCCCCGCCGTCCGCGCGTGCTGCCGCCTCTACCTCCGGGAAGTCTTTCTCCAGGGGGTCGGAAACGGCGCCATGGCTCGCCTGCTGGACGGTGACGAAGCCGGTTTCCGGATCGGTATTGATCGACTGAACCTGGTAGACCTGGTCCGCGTTCGGCAGCCAGCGGTCGAAGCTCCGCTCATATCGAACGTAGAGCAGGATCATCAGGCAGGCGGCGAGGCCGAGCGCCAGACCGAAGATGTTGATGAAGGCATAGGTCTTGTTCTTGACCAGCGACCGGAAGCCGACCGTCATATAATTGCGCCACATCCCGATATCCTCCCGTCGAAAGTGCTTCGGCGCGTGCCTATCAGGCCGCTCGCCGCCGCTCCTGAAGCACGCGGCCGTCGAGCATGTTGACGACCCGGCCGGCATAATCTGCATGCGCCGGCGAGTGCGTGACCATGACGATCGTCGATCCCTCGCGGTTGAGCGCCTGAAGCATCTTCATCACCTCTTCGCCGTGCTGCGTGTCGAGGTTTCCGGTGGGTTCGTCGGCGAGGATCAGCTTGGGATCGGCTACCAGCGCCCGGGCAACCGCGACGCGCTGTTGCTGACCGCCGGAAAGCTGGCTCGGGCGGTGTCGCGCGCGATGGGCGATCCCGACCTTGTCCATCACTGCGTCGACACGCGACCGGCGTTCCGCGGCGGGTACGTCGTGATAGAGCAAGGCGAGTTCGATGTTCTCCCGCACCGACAGTTCGTCAACCAGATTGAAGCTTTGGAAAATGAAGCCGATGTTCTGCTTGCGCACGTCGGCCAGGTCGGCTTCGGACTTGTCGCCGACCTCCTGGCCATTGAAAACGTAGGAACCGCTGGTCGGGCTATCGAGCATCCCGATGACGTTGAGCAGCGTCGACTTGCCGCATCCGGACGGGCCCATGATCGCCACGAACTCGCTCGGATCGATTTCCAGGTTCACCCCGTCCAGCGCGGAGGTTTCGACGGTGTCGGTGCGGTAGACCCGCGAGAGATCGCGCATGCTTAGCATCGGTTGGCTCCTTCAATTTTTCTGGAGGTCGAGCCGGTCGCGTTCGGCGAAGCCGGTATAGGGAGAGGTCAGGACGCGCTCGCCGGGCTCGAGGCCGTCTAGCACCTCGATGAACTCGGAATTGCGGCGGCCGAGGCGGACTTGCCGCTTTACCGCTTCGCCCCCGTCGGGCGTCACGACGAACACCCAGTTGCCGCCCGTCTCGTTGTAGAAGGCGCCATTCGGGATCAGGAGCGCCCGGGCCGGATCACTGAGGGTCAGCTTCGTCTGAAGGGTCTGGCCGCGTTGCAGGTTCGACGGCGCCGCGCCAACAAACTGGAAGTCGACTTCGAATGCGCCGTTGCGCACCTGCGGATAGATTTTTGCGACCTTCAGACGGTAGGTTTTGCCGCTCCATTCCGCCGTGGCCGTCTGACCTTCCCTTACTCTCCCAAGATAAAATTCGTCGACCTGCGCAACCAGCTTGTTGCCCTCGGTATCGATCTGTCCCAGCCGCTCGCCGCGGTCGAGCGATTGGCCGACCTGGATCGAGAAGGCGGTGAGCTGACCTGATACCGGCGCACGCAAATTGAGCGCATCCAGGCTTCCGCGCGCAATGCCGAGGCTGTTGTTGAGAGCATTGGCGGTCTGCCGCAATTGCGCGAGCTGGCTCGACTGGAGACGCTCGTCGGTCGATTGCTGACGGCGCAGGACTTCGCTTCGCCGGCGGTTTGCCTCGAGCTCGTCGCGGCTGTTCCGGAACGTCCTTGTCGAGACGAAACCGCGCTCGGCCAGCGGCTCCTGGACCTGGAAGTCGCGCCGCGCCTTGGTGGTCGCCAGATCGGCTTCGATCAGAGCGCGCTCGTTTTGCAAACGGGTCTGCGCCAGCGCCAGCTCCTGGCTTCGCATCGAGTTGATCTGCTGGGTGACTTCGGTCTGTCGGGCGAGGACCGAGAGCTGAAGCTCGGCATTCGACAACACCGCAAGCAGCTGGCCTTGCTGAACCCTGGTCCCATCCTCGACCAGGACCTGCTCGACGCGGCCTCCCTCGATCGCGTCGAGGTAAACACTAACGAGCGGAGTGACGCGCGCGCGCAGCGGAATGAAGTCGTCGAACGTGCCCTTCCGAACGGTGGAAATGGTGAGGCGCTCGGCAGCCACGGTCTGGCTGTTTGCGCCCGGGGCCATCAGATAGAAGAGCAGGACCGCAATTAGCAGCGCGCCGGCCGCGAGCGCGATCTTAACACGGTTCGACATCCCCGTGGGAGCGACCACGCGGTCCATGCCTCCGCCGCTGTGAGCGGCAGTTGCCGGAGCCGTCGTGCGCAATGTGGACACCTTCATTCGATCACTCTCCGCCCTGATCAGAGCAAGGTCCGTGCCAGTCGGCGCGGGACGGCATCGTTGCTCCACGGGCCGCTGAACTGTCCATTATCGGGCACGTGCTGTCCGCATCCGAACGCCCGCTCACGCGCGCGGCGTGGCCGCAAGATCAAGATGGGCGATGATCGCCGGCTGCACGCGGCCGGCAGGACTTGCGAATTCCAGTGCTGCCGCGATCAGCAACGCGTGCATCAATCCCCATGTCGTCACGCAAAAGATCGTCTCTAGCTTTGCCATTTTTGCCTCCTGGCCTGTTGTCCCCTTCCTTGAGCAGGAGTCGTGCCAAAGTGCGCCGTGTCCGTTTTTCCGCCATTTTCTCGGGTCTGACGGCTAAAACCGACCCCGCCCGCTTCCGCAAATTGTCCGGAAGTGAGCAGTTGGCACGATTATTGATTGTCCATGTCCGGACACCGAGTAGGAGTAGAGCGAGTGGAGCGGGGCCCGACCTTCGATCGCTGCGTCGTCATCGACGACGATCAGGACGTGCTGCTGTCGGCGCGGTTGTTGCTGCGCGACATGTTCAAGGTCATCGACGAATTCCAGTCGCCTTCCGACGCTCTCGAGAGCATCGCCAAGCAGGCGCCCGACGCGATTCTGCTCGACGTGAATTTCGGCCGTGGGGACACCAACTCGTCCGAAGGCCTGCACTGGCTGAGCCGCATCCTGAAGGCCGATCCGGAAGCCGTCGTCGTGATGATTACGGCCCATGGCGGGCTCAGCGTCGCAGTCGAGGCGATGAAGCGCGGAGCGACCGATTTCGTGACCAAGCCCTGGTCCAACGAGCGGCTGCTGGCGGCGGTGCGGACCGCAGCGTCTCTGCGCCAGTCCCGTCACGCGGCATCGATCGATCCAAAGGGCAGAACAGCTGCGAGCCCATCGATCGCCGCCGTCGACCAGGTGTTCCTCGGCCGGTCGCCCGGAATGGCCCGCGTCTTCTCACTAATAGAGAAAGCAGGACCGACGGAAGCCAATGTGCTCATCCTCGGCGAAAATGGCACGGGCAAGGAGTTGGTCGCCCGCGAGCTTCACCGGCGCTCGCTGAGGGCGGACGGCGTCTTGGTGTCGGTCGACCTTGGAGCGGTGGCCGAGAATTTATTTGAGTCGGAGCTTTTCGGCCATGCCAAAGGCGCGTTCACCGACGCCCGGTCGGATCGGATCGGCCGCATCCCGGCCGCAGAGGGCGGAACGCTCTTTCTTGACGAGATCGGAAACCTTCCGCTGCACCTCCAGCCTAAATTGCTGACGGCGCTTGAGCGAAGAGAGGTCATCCCGGTCGGAACCAACAAGGCGGTTCCGATCGCCGTGCGGGTGATCGCGGCGACCAACCTGCCACCGGAGCAGCTGCACGACGAGCGTCGGTTCCGCCAGGATCTGCTGTTCAGATTGAACACCGTAGAGATCGAGCTTCCGTCGCTCCGCGCGCGGCGCGAGGACATCCCGCTGCTCGCCCGCCACTTCGTCGATCATTACACGCGCAAATATGGGAAGCCTTCGCGCGACTTGCCGGAGGCTGTAGTTGCGGCGCTCGAAGCGCACGACTGGCCGGGAAATGTTCGGGCGCTGCGCCACGCCGCCGAGCGCGCGGTAGTCCTGGGCGACGGCGACGCGTTCGACGTGCAGGATTTCGCGCTCTCGCGCCGCTCGGGACAGAGCGCGCCGGCCGCACCTCCGCTGCGCCAGGCCGGAGACGACCTCAACCTCGATCGCGCGGAGCGGCACATGGTCGAAGTAGCGCTTAGAAAGCACGGCTACAACATCTCGTCGGCGGCCGCGGAACTTGGTCTGTCGCGGGCTGCACTCTACCGGCGCATGGAGAAACATGGCCTTTAAAGACCGCTTCGCCGCCGGCCTTTTCGTCTGGCTGTTGTTAGTCGTGGTCGCGAGCTTCGCCTTCGTCTGGTCGCTCCAGAAGCCGGGACTCGGTGCAGTGCGCGTGGTCACGGCCCTCGCGTTCGTTGGAGCTGCTGCAGGGCTGTGGCATCATGTCCGGCGGACCAACCTCGAGTTCGCGCGTTTCGTCGAGTCGATCCGGTTCGGCGACCTTTCACAAAATTTCGGCCTCGGCGGCGACGGGAGCGGCTTTGCCGAGATCGGTGACGCGCTGAACCAGGCCATCGGGCACCTGCGTGGCCAGCGGCAGCAGCTGAGCGACGACAGCCGCTTCTTCGAAGCCGTGCTGGACGACGCTCCGACAGCGCTACTGATCATCGATGAGGAGGGGCGCGTCGAGCTTGGCAACAAGGCGGCGCGGCGCCTGTTCATGAAACATCGTGGTGTTCGCATCGACGACTTCAGCCCTTATGGAAGCGCTTTGGTACGGAGCCTGGACGACAGTGCCGTCGGCCGGCCGCGACTAGTGCCATTGCATTCCGGATCGGTCCCGCAAACGGCGATGGTCAGCGCCGCAATCGTGCACCGGCTCGGCGGACTGGTGCGCGTGGTCGCCGTGCAGCCGATCCAGTCCGAGTTGAACGCAATCGAGATCGCCGCGCAGAGCGATCTCATCCGCGTTCTTACCCACGAAATCATGAACTCGATGACGCCGGTGACTTCGCTTGCGCACACTGCGGCCGCGCTCGTTGCGAAGGCCCGCGGCGACAGCCGCGACATGAGGGATGCCTTGGAGGCGGTGGAGACGCTGGCAAGGCGCGCGGACGGAGTCATGCAATTCGTCGAAAGCTATCGGCAGATCAGCAAAGCACCGATCATCCGACCTCGGGAGTTCCCGGTAACGGCGTGGGCGGAAGAAGTGGCGGCGATATTCCGGGCGAGCGATGTCCGCGCCGACCTGAGGTTCGAGATGAGCGTTGAACCGGACGATCTGGTGATCGATGCCGATCCCGACTTGCTGTTCCAGGTCCTGATCAACTTGTTGCGTAACGCCGCCGAAGCCGCATGCGCGCACGCCGACCGGCCCGCGGTCACGCTCAGTTTTTCACCTGCAGGCGACGGGCGAACCGCGGTCGAGGTCGGGGACAACGGCCCCGGGGTTCCGGAAAGCCTGAAGCAGGACGTCTTTCTTCCCTTTTTCACCACCAAGCAGAAGGGCACCGGGATCGGGCTGAGCCTCGCGCGCCAGATCGTGCTGGCCCACCAGGGCTCCATTGCGCTCGACAGCGGCGAGGGCGGGGGAGCGACGTTCCGCCTGGTGATTTGAATGTCCCGGCCTCGGCGTCTCGTCAGATGCTTTGGCACATCACTTGCAGTATATTGGGTGATGACAGAGCCATCCTCAATCCGCATTCAGAAGGTGCGGCCAGGCTGCCGGACAGGCATTGGCCATTATCGGACAATGGCCGTCCGGAGCCGGACAGTCCAAGCTTCGCATAGTATGTGCGGTCAAGTGGATGGAGGCCCGAGCCGGAATCGAACCGGCGTGCGAGGATTTGCAGTCCTCTACGTAACCACTCCGCCATCGGGCCGGGGAGAGGGGCGCATTTCGGCAGGGCAGCGATCA
>JALYPM010000093.1 GCA_030856365.1 Pseudomonadota bacterium | reverse complement strand
GGCCGGCGCTTGTCTGGTTCGGCGGGGCCTCGCGCCCGCAAGCGGCGAGCAGGGCGGCCGCGAGCAACGCGGCGCGCAGGGTCACTCCGCCGCCGGCAAGTAGAGGTCGCCGCCGTCGCGGTACCGTTCGGACATCTGCTTCATCCCCTCTTCCGCCGCTCTCGCAGCTTCTTCCGGCGCCGCGCCGACCCCTTCACCAAGCTGCGCTTGGTCCCCCTCCCCAGGCGCAGCTTCGGGAGGATTCAGTTTCGCGAACTCTCTCACCTCGGCGCTGATCTTCATCGAGCAGAATTTCGGGCCGCACATCGAGCAGAAGTGCGCCGTCTTGGCCCCTTCGGCCGGCAGCGTCTGGTCGTGGTACTGCTCGGCAGTGTCGGGGTCGAGGCTGAGGTTGAATTGGTCTCGCCAGCGGAAGTCGAAGCGGGCGCGGCTGAGCGCATCGTCGCGCATTCTGGCGGCGGGGTGGCCCTTCGCCAAGTCCGCCGCGTGGGCGGCGAGCTTGTAGGTTACGACCCCCACTTTTACATCGTCGCGGTCCGGCAGGCCGAGGTGCTCCTTGGGGGTGACGTAGCAAAGCATCGCCGTGCCGTACCAGCCGATCATCGCCGCGCCGATGCCGCTGGTGATATGGTCGTAGCCGGGTGCGATGTCGGTGGTCAGCGGCCCCAATGTGTAGAAGGGCGCCTCGCCGCAGGCCTCGAGCTGTTTTTCCATGTTGAGCTTGATCTTGTGCATCGGGACGTGACCGGGGCCTTCGATCATCACTTGCACGTCCTGCGCCCAGGCGCGCTTGGTCAGCTCGCCCAGCGTGTAGAGCTCCGCGAACTGGGCCTCGTCGTTGGCGTCGGCGATGCTTCCGGGGCGGAGGCCGTCGCCCAGCGAGTAAGCGATGTCATAGGCCTTCATGATCTCGGTGATCTCGTCGAAGCGCTCGTAGAGGAAGCTCTCCTTGTGGTGGCTGAGGCACCATTTGGCCATGATCGAGCCGCCGCGGCTGACGATTCCGGTGACGCGGTTGGCGGTCATCGGCACGTAGGGCAGGCGCACCCCGGCGTGGATGGTGAAATAATCGACGCCCTGCTCGGCCTGCTCGATCAAAGTGTCGCGGTAGACCTCCCAGGTCAGGTCCTCGGCGACTCCGCCGACTTTCTCCAGCGCCTGGTAGATGGGGACGGTGCCGATCGGCACGGGTGAGTTGCGGATAATCCATTCGCGGGTGTCGTGGATGTTGCGGCCGGTCGAGAGGTCCATGACCGTGTCGGCGCCCCAGCGAATTGACCACACCAACTTGTCGACTTCGGCGGCGACGTCGGAAGCGACCGCGCTATTCCCGATGTTGGCGTTGATCTTGACGAGGAAGTTGCGGCCGATCGCCATCGGCTCGGATTCGGGGTGGTTGATGTTGTTGGGGATGATGGCGCGGCCGCGCGCAACCTCGTCGCGGACGAATTCGGGCGTGACGTAATCGGGGATGGCGGCGCCAAAGCTTTCGCCGTCACGGCTATATTCGCGCGCCATTTCGCGGCCAAGATTCTCGCGGGTCGCGACATATTCCATCTCGGGCGTGACGATGCCGCGGCGTGCGTAGTGCATCTGGCTGACGTTGGCGCCGGGTTTGGCGCGCAGCACGCGCTTGCGGACGTTGGGGAAGGGCTGGACGCCGCCGCTGCGGTCGGGGCCAAGCTGGCCGTTGTCCTCCGGGCGGACTTCGCGCTGGGCGACTTCCTCGACGTCGCCCCGTGCCCGGATCCATTCGGCACGAAGCTCCGGAAGCCCGGCCATGATGTCGATTCGGGCTTCCGGGTCAGTGTAGGGACCGGACGGGTCGTAGACGCGCAGCGGCGGCTCGCCGCACGAGGGCTCCAGATGAATCTCGCGCATGGCCACGCGGCGTTCGCCGACGTGAACCTTGCGCGATCCACGGATCGGGCCGGTGGTGACTTTGAGTTCAGTACGAGCAGGTGCGTCCGCCATCGCTTTTCTCCTTCCCTCCACCGGTGCTAGCCGGATCAGGTTCGACGGGTCGCGGCCACCGCTTCATTGCCTTGGCCACCTCTCAGCCTTGCGGCTCCCCGGGAAGCGGCTGGTCTAGGCCGCTGCGGAGCCGCGCGCCAGTGCGGGCGTTCACTGCAGCATGCAGGTCGTGGAGCCGCGGCCGAGCGGCTGTTGGGTTTAACGGCCCTGGGGAGCCGGCCGCGGCTGGCGCTCGGCGGCGCTGACCACCCCGTCCTTGTTGGCGTCGAGCGCATCGAACGCCTGCAGGCCGGGCGCCCGGTACTCGGCGGCAGTGACGGAGCCGTCCTTGTTGGCATCGAACCGATTCAAAAAGTTGGCGACGTCACCCAATCGCGGCTTCGGGGCGCCGGCGCGGAACTCGGCAAGGCTGATCGCCCCGTCCTTGTCGGAGTCGAATCTAGCTATGGCCTTGGGCGCATCGGCCTTGCGGTTGGCGGGCGCGGCGGCAACGGCTTCGACCTGGTCGATCTTGCCGTCCTTGTTGCTGTCCGTAGCGGTGAATTCCTGCTGGAGGCGCTGTGCAACGGCGGCGTTCGCGGCGTTGAGCGTCCGCGTGTGCGTAGCCTGAAGCTCAGCCCGAGTGAGCGTGCCATCCTTGTTGCCATCCATCTGTGCGAAGCGGCCTTCGAGCGTCTTTTGCCAGTCAGCGCGGCTCGCCGACTGCGCTGGCTGATCCGAGTTCGCCGTTTGAGCGCTGGCGGGCGCCGCTGCGGCGACGAGCGCCGAAACCGAGGCGACGATAACGAGACGTGTTCCCACGAAGTAATCTCCTGTCATGAAGCTTTGCCCATGCCTGTCGGACAACCGACCTTGCTGTCCCCTGAATTTTAGAGGCGCCGAAGCGCTTCCCTTCCCGCGGCGGCTTATCTAGGCGTAGCCGCCATGCGCGCCCTGACCCATCTCGACCGGCTCGAGGCCGAAAGCATCCATATCCTGCGGGAGACGGTCGCCGAGGCTGAGCGGCCGGTAATGCTCTATTCGATCGGTAAGGATTCGGCGGTGATGCTGCATCTTGCCCGCAAGGCCTTCTACCCCGGCCCGCTGCCCTTCCCGCTGCTGCACGTCGACACCACCTGGAAATTCCGCGACATGTACGCACTTCGCGACAAGGTGGCGGCGGACCCGGCGATCGACCTGATCGTCTACAAGAATCCGGATGCCGAAGCGAAGGGCATCAATCCCTTCGATCACGGCCCGCTTCACACCGATTTGTGGAAGACCGAAGGGCTCAAGCAGGCGCTCGACAAATATGGCTTCGACGCGGCCTTCGGCGGCGCTCGGCGGGACGAGGAGAAGAGCCGCGCCAAGGAGCGGATTTTCAGCTTCCGAAGCGCCAGCCACCGCTGGGATCCGAAGCGCCAGCGCCCCGAGCTGTGGTCATTGTACAACGTCCGCAAGAACAAGGGTGAAAGCGTTCGCGTTTTCCCGCTGTCCAACTGGACCGAGCTCGATGTGTGGCAGTACATCCTGCGCGAGAAGATCGAGATCGTCCCACTCTATTTCGCGGCTGAGCGGCCGACGGTGACACGCGACGGGCTACTGCTGATGGTCGACGATGACCGCTTCCCGCTGGATGGCGAGGAGCCGGTCGGCCGCAGCGTCCGCTTCCGCACGTTGGGCTGTTATCCGCTGTCCGGCGCCGTCGAGAGTCGGGCGGCGACGTTGGAGGAAGTGGTCGCCGAGATGCTGCTGACCACCACGTCGGAGCGGCAGGGGCGGGCGATCGACCGCGATGCGGGCGGCGCCAGCATGGAGAAGAAGAAGCAGGAGGGCTATTTCTGATGGTCCGAGTGCTCGAGCACGACCGCGCGCTGATCGCCACCGACGTGTCCGCATGGCTGGCTCGACATGAGTCGAAGGAGTTGCTGCGCTTCATCACCTGCGGCAGCGTCGACGACGGCAAGTCGACGCTGATCGGACGGCTACTTTACGACTGCAACCAGGTATTCGACGACCAGCTCGACAGCCTGGAAGCGGACAGCAAGAAGGTCGGGACGCAGGGCGCGAAGCTCGACTTCGCGCTGCTGGTCGACGGGCTGTCGGCGGAGCGCGAGCAGGGCATCACGATCGACGTCGCCTATCGTTTCTTTTCGACCGAGAAGCGCAAGTTCATCGTCGCCGACACGCCCGGCCACGAGCAATATACGCGCAACATGGTGACCGGAGCCTCGAGCGCCGACGTCGCCATCTTGCTGATCGATGCACGCAAGGGCGTCCTGACGCAGACTCGCCGCCACTCCTATCTCGCCCATCTGGTCGGCATCCGCCGCCTGGTGATTGCGGTGACGAAATTGGATCTGGTCGATTACGACCAGGAGGCGTTTGACGCGATCACTAGCGAGTATCGGGTCTTTGCAGAGAAGATCGGGGTCGAGAATTGGGCCGCGATCCCGGTGTCGGGCACCGCCGGCGACAATGTGTCGTCGCGCAGCGGCAATATGCCATGGTACGAAGGGCCGGCGCTGCTCGACTATCTCGAGACCGTCGACATCGATGTTCGCGCCGACGCCGGCAAGCCGCTGCGGATGCCGGTGCAATGGGTGAACCGCCCGAACCTGGGCTTCCGCGGCTTTGCCGGGCAGATCGCATCCGGCTCGGTCGGGCCGGGCACAGAGGTGCGGATCCTGCCGTCGGGGCGGATGAGCCACGTCGCCAGGGTGGTGACGATGCCTAGCGGTGGCGGAGCCGGGGGCGACCTGGACCAGGCGGTTGCAGGCCAGTCGGTGACGATCACCCTCGAGGACGAAGTCGATTGCTCGCGCGGCGACGTCATCGCGGCCGCGGGCGACCCGCCCGAAGCCTCCGACCAGTTTGAAGCGACGATCGTCTGGATGGACGAGGATGAACTGCTTCCCGGCCGCGGATACTGGATGAAGATCGGCACGCAGACGGTGACTGCGATGGTCCAGGAGCCCAAATATGAGATCAACGTCAACACCCTCGAACATCTCGCCGCCAAGACGCTGGGGCTGAACGGGATCGGCGTCGCTGAGGTGTCCACCGACCGCGATGTGGTGTTCGAACCCTATGCGGTCGAAGGCTCCAGCCCCAACCGCGTGCTCGGCGGGTTCGTCCTCATCGATAAGGTCACCAACGCGACGGTGGCCGCGGGGATGCTCCACTTTGCGCTCCGCCGGGCGCTCAATATCCACCGGCAGCACCTTGAAGTAGGGCGCGAGACTCACGCCGCACTCAAGGGCCAGAAGCCGGTTGTGCTGTGGTTCACCGGCCTTTCCGGCGCGGGCAAGTCGACGATTGCCAACGAGGTCGAAAAGAAGCTCGCCGCCCGCGGCCGCCACACCTTCCTCCTCGACGGCGATAACCTCCGCCACGGGCTCAACCGCGACCTTGGCTTCACCGAGGCCGACCGCATCGAGAACATCCGCCGCGTCGGCGAAGTCGCCAAGCTGATGGCCGACGCGGGCCTGATTGTCCTCACAGCGTTCATTTCGCCGTTCCGGGCAGAGCGTGAGATGGTCCGCCAGATGCTCCCCGAAGGCGAGTTCATCGAAGTGTTCGTCGACACGCCGCTAAAGGAAGCCGAGAAGCGCGACGTGAAAGGCCTCTACGCCAAGGCGCGGGCGGGCGAACTCAAGAATTTCACCGGCATCGACAGCCCCTATGAGGCGCCAGAGCAACCGGACATCCGCATCGACACCACCGAGCTGACGCCAGAGCAAGCGGCGGAACGGATCGTCGAGCGTCTGCTGAAGGGCTAAAGGCCCTTGCGGCCGAACCCGCCGGATGATGCGCGGCGTGGGAAGGGCTGTGGCAATGTCTCGGCCGACATGGCTTCAGGGTGCAGTGAGGCGACCTGCGGGTTGCCACTCGCCAGGGGGTTTTCGTCAATCGCGCGGCTCGCGGGGCTGGCGGAGCAGAGGGCGAGCTCGTCCATTTCTTCGGCCGAATACCATTTGCCATCCACTGCGATTTGGCAGTGCGCACCCGCATTCTGGGCGACCAGCGTGGCGCAGACGACCAATGTCAGCCGCTTGGCGACCTCGGCATCGTCGGTGGACGGCTGCGACAAATGCAGGTGAAACCGGTTCGGCGGAGCGCCCGACTCCAGCGGCAACGGCTGGTCGCGGCTCTCGATGGTCATCATCACGATGCCGCCGGCCGCGTGACCCATAATGGTCTGCGGCCGCGAGAAGGTCGCCTGGTCCTGGGGCCCGCCAGCATCGTCGTCGCCACAGCGCCATTTCCAGTCGGGCAGCGCACGGGCGAGATGTTGCCGCATCGCGGCAATCGGCAAGATCGCGGGAACGTTGAGCGCGATGGTCGGCACGAAACCCCTACCTCCTGCCTTGGTCGCCTGAGATCGTAGCCGCAGTGACCTAAGCAAGGGTTAAATCGGCACTGCAACCAACTCGCGTCCAAACAGTTACGGCACTGTCATGAAAATCCCTTTCTTATCCTGCGCTGCCGCGCTGCTCGTCTCCAGCCCTGCCCAGGCGCAGGACGGCGACGACGATTGGCGCGTACGTGTCGGACTCGGCGCGCAGTTGCAGCCGGAGTTCATTGGCGCGGACGACCATGAAGTAGCGCCGCTGTTGGATCTGGATTTCGCCCGCGGCTCGAACCCGTTCCGCTTCGAAGCGCCCGATGACAGTTTCGGTATTCGGCTCATCTCGGAGGAAAAATTCTCGGCCGGTCCGGCCGCGAACATCGAGAGCAGCCGCAAGAATTCGGACGTCGGCGCGCCGGTCGGCAAGGTGCCGACCACATTCGAGGCTGGCGCCTTCGCCGAGTTCCAGCCGAGCGAGAGCTTCCGCTTGAGGGGCGAGCTGCGCAAGGGCATCGGCGGCCATGACGGGATCGTCGGCGCGGTCGGCGGCGATTACATCATGCGCGACGGGGACAATTATGTGCTGTCGGTCGGGCCGCGCCTGCTGCTCTCCGATAGCCGCTATCAGCGCGCTTTTTTCGGCGTGGACACGGAGGCGGCGCTGGCATCGGGGCTGCCGAGCTACCGGCCGGATGGTGGCATCCATGCCGTCGCGCTTGCCAGCGGGCTGTCCTACCAGTTCAACCCCCGGTTCGGCATGTTCGGCTACGCGCGAGCGGAGCGCCTGGTGGGCGATGCCGCGAGGTCGCCGATCGTCCGGGAACTGGGCTCGCGCAACCAGCTGTCGGGCGGCCTGGGCCTGAGCTACACCTTCACGGTCAAGCGGTAGTTTCTTCGTGATGACGAATGCGGCTTAGTCGCCCTCTCCAGGAGCGGCCGAGAAATATTTGTCGAGCTTGCCCTCTTCGCCCTTATACTCGTCGGCGTCGGCGGGGCTGTCCTTCTTGCGGGTGATGTTGGGCCATTCCGCCGAATAAGTGGTGTTGATCTCGAGGAATTTCTCCAGCCCGCTTTCGGTGTCGGGAAGGATCGCCTCGGCCGGGCATTCCGGTTCGCACACGCCGCAATCGATGCACTCGTTGGGATTGATGACGAGCATATTCTCGCCCTCGTAGAAGCAGTCGACAGGGCAGACCTCGACGCAGTCCATATATTTGCAGCGGATGCAGGCGTCGGTGACGACGTAGGTCATGGCGAGAGGGCTCCTGTGGTGAATCGCTCGCTATGCCGCCCTTCCGTCATCGTCAATCGGGGGAATGGGCGCCAAGTTCCTCGTAACAGCCGCGCGCCTCCGCAGGCGGGCCGCGCCGTCCGGGCAGCGCGAGCACCTTCAGCACCCGCACGCGCTCGCTGAGCGGGAAAGCGATGATGCTGCCTTGGCGCACCGTTTCGCTGGGCTTTTCGACGCGCTTGCCGTCGATGCGGACGTGGCCGGTGTCGATCAGCGCCTGAGCGAGCGTGCGGCTCTTGAGGATGCGGATGCAGTGGAGGTAGCGGTCGACGCGCACCCTAGCGCTTGAGCTCCGCAAGCGCGGCAAAGGCGTTGGCGGTGCGTTTGGGCAGGCGGTCGTCGCGCTGCCCGCGGCGGCCACGCCAGCGCCACGCATCGCCGGCTTTTGCGAAGCCAACTTCGGTCATCAGCCGGTCAATGCCTCCCTCCGCAAGTCCAACGGAAGTCGCCAGCGCGCGGTCGACAGGATCCTCGCCGCCCGCCGAACGCACCTTGTGCGCGTGGCTGGCGAGGCGATCAGCAAGGTCGATGCGCAGCCATTGACTGCCGAGGCGGCGATAGGCGAGCGCCGCGCCTCGAGGATCAGCCTCGGCGCCGAGGATGGCCGCTCCTGCCGGGGGCAGCGCCGGCATCCCCGAAGCGGAGCGCACCGCAACCAGCGCCGCCCGCCATTGCTGAGCGGCGGGCTTGAGCAGGGTCGCGACATAAACGTCGAGCGGACCGAGGCGGACGCCGAGGCGGTGAAGGGACTGGCGGTCGGCCTGCTCCAGCACGGCGATCGACTCCACCATCGAGCGGCGCGGGATCGCTCCGCCGGCGTCGGTAAGCATTGCGGCAAGCGCCCGCACGCCGGGCGAGCTGGCACGATCCCCGGCTGCGGCGCCAAGCGTCTTGAGCGGCGCAAGGTTGCGCGCAACCATCGCGTCGAGCCAGGCTTCGAGCCGCGCTCGAAGGGCCGAACGGCGGCTGGCCGATAGTCGGTCGAGCGCCCGCGCGGTGCGAATTGCCGGCTCCAGCAGCGAGCGCCCGGGAGCAAGCCGCGCCAAGGTGTGACCTTCCCAGCCGACCGCCACGCGGCCGTCCTCCTCGATCAGCAGCGAAAAGGCCTCGTTCGGTGCGTCGAGCAAAGCCTGGGCGCGGCGGTCGAGTTCCTCGCCAAGCCGCCGCTCCGCCGCTGCCAGCAGCAGGCGCTTGTCGGCCAGCCGGGCATTGGGATCGACGCGAAAGTCGAAGCCGCTGAGGTGGCCGATCGGCTCCGGCCCGACGCTGACCTCGCCGTCGGCGGCGACCGTCACCGGAAGCGCGTCGGCTCCGCGAGCGCCGATGTCGCGCACCAAAACCGCGGTGCGGCGATCGACGAAACGTTGGGTCAGCCGCTCGTGCAGCGCGTCGGAGAGGCGCGCTTCCACCTGGCGGGTCCGCTCGGCCCATTTGGCCGGATCGGCGAGCCAGTCCGACCGGTGCGCGATATAGGCCCAGCTCCGCACTCCGGCGAGCCGGTCCGCCAGCGCCTCGATGTCGCCGTTGACATTGTCGAGCCGCGTGACCTCGGCGGCGAACCATTCGTGGGGGATGTGCCCGCCCTCGCCGATATAGCTGAACAGCCGCCGCACCATGCGTGCGTGGTGCATTGGGCCGACCTTGCGAAAGTCGGGGAGCCCGCAGACCGCCCACAGCCGCCGCGCCGCAACGCCGCGCCTGACGATGATGCTGGGGTCCTGGGCGATCAGCTTGAGCACCGCGAGATCGATCGCTTCCGGGGCGGAGCGAAGCAGCGGATCGTCGCTGCGCTGCTCCAGGCTGGCGATCAGTGACCGCACATCGGTGAAGTCGAGGTCGGGGTTGCGCCAGTAGAGGAAGTCGAGCGGGCGGAAGCGATGCTCCTCGATCGCCTCGATCTCCTCTTCGCTAAAGCTGGCGCTTTCCTCGCTGCCAAGGCTCAGCGATCCGAAGCTCCCGTCGCGCTGGTGGCGCCCGGCGCGCCCGGCGATCTGCGCCATTTCGGAAATGGAGAGGCGGCGGTTGCGGCGGCCGTCGAACTTCTCGAGGCCCGCGAAGGCAACATGGGTGACGTCCATGTTGAGACCCATGCCGATGGCGTCGGTGGCGACGAGATAGTCGACCTCGCCGCGCTGGAACATCGCGACCTGGGCATTGCGGGTGGCGGGCGAGAGCGCGCCCATCACCACCGCTGCGCCGCCGCGAAAACGGCGGAGCATCTCGGCGATCGCATAGACCTGCTCGCCGGAGAAGGCGACGACCGCGGAACGTGGCGGAAGCCGCGACAGCTTGACCCCGCCAGCATAGCGAAGGGTCGAGAAGCGCGGACGGCTGACGATTTCGGCCTCGGGCAGGAGCTCGCGCACCAGCGGCCGCAGCGTGTCGGAGCCGAGGATGAGCGTCTCCTCGCGGCCGCGGACGCGCAGAATGCGGTCGGTGAAGACATGGCCGC
>JALYPM010000069.1 GCA_030856365.1 Pseudomonadota bacterium | reverse complement strand
CCTCTGCCGGTACGCCGATGAGCCAAAGGAGCAGGTCGAGTGTGTGAATCGCCTGGCTATCAGAACGCCGCCGCCGTCGCGTTCATAAGTGCCTCGTCCCGCCGAGTCGTAGTAGGACTGAGGCCGCCACCACGGCACCGCGACCTGAACGCTGCTCACCGCGCCGAGCCGATTGCTCTGAACGAGCTTCTTCAGCGCTATGGAGGCGGCACGAAAGCGATGCTGGAAGACGACGCCTAGAGCATTTTCGGCTAACTCCGATTCATGACGGGATTCACAGGAGCGCCTGGAGATGCGAATCTCGACCTCGATCAACGAGCGAGGCGGGACGTGGGACAGGCGTATTCGGCGGATTTGCGGGGTCGGGTGATCGACGTCGTCTCCAGCGGGGCGTCGGCCCGGGGCGCTGCGGCGCGGTTCGGGGTCGGTGTCGCCACGGCGATCGTCTGGGTGCGGCGGTGGCGTGAGACCGGCGAGCGGACGCCGCGTCGGCAGGGGAACCCCGGGGGATCGAAGCTGGACGCGCATGAAGGCTTTCTCCTCGGCCTGATCGAAGGCCAGCGCGACATCACGCTGGAGGAGATGCGGGCGCGACTGCTCGCGGAGCGCAGCATGTCGGCGGGGGTCGGGACGCTCTGGCGGTTCTTTGACACGCGCGGGATCACGGTGAAAAAAAGACGGGCCACGCCAGCGAGCAGGCGCGCGCGGACGTGAAGGCGGCGCGCGAAGCCTGGTTCGACGGTCAGCCCGATCTCGACCCGGAGCGGCTGATCTTCATCGACGAGACCGGGTTGAACACCAAGATGGCGCGCCTGCGCGGGCGCTGCCCGAAGGGCGAGCGGCTGTTCGCCAGCATCCCGCACGGCCACTGGCGCACGACCACCTTCGTCGCCGGGTTGCGCCTCGGCGGCCTGGACGCGCCGATGGTCATCGACGGCCCGATGAACGGCGCGGCCTTCCTCGCCTATGTCGAGCAGGTGCTCGGGTATTCCCCCCCTTTTTCGGGGAGCAGGTAGGTAGAACTAAGCCGCCAGTTTCATTGCCATCAGCTTCATGGCGGGTGTGACGCCGCCGATCGCCATGTTTGGGCGTTCGTTGTTGTATGTCCATAGCCACCGGGTGGCGTGCCGCTGAACCTCCTCCATGGTTTCGAAGATGTACTGTCCGAGCCACTCCGCTCGGACCGTGCGGTTGTAGCGCTCGATGTAGGCGTTCTGCTGGGGCTTGCCGGGCTGGATGAACCGAAGCGCGATCCCCTGCTTCTCGGCCCAGGTCATCAGCGTACCGCTGACATATTCGGGGCCGTTGTCGACCCGGATCGCCGCGGGTTTCCCGCGCCATTCGATGATCTGGTCCAGGACCCGCACGACCCGGGCGGCCGGGAGCGAGAAGTCCACCTCGATCCCCAGCCCCTCGCGATTGAAGTCATCGATGACGTTCAGGGTCCGGAACGACCGGCCGTCGGCCAGTTGGTCCGCCATGAAGTCCATCGACCAGGTCTGGTTGGCAGCCTCCGGCACGGCCAGGGCATCCGGCTTGTCCCGCTTCAGGCGCTTTCTCGGCTTGATCCGCAGGTTCAGCTCGAGCTCCCGATAGATGCGATAGACCCGCTTGTGGTTCCAGCCGAAGCCCTTGATGTTCCTCAGATAGAGGAAGCACAGACCGAAGCCCCAAGCGCGATGCGCCGCCGTCAGGCGCAGCAGCCAGTCGGCGATTACGGCGTTTTCGTCGCCGAGCTTCGGCCGATACCGATAGCACGCCTCGCTGATCCCGAAGGCGCGGCAGGCCAGCGCGATGCTCACGCCTTGCTCTTTCACGGCGGTTTCGGCCATCTCGCGGCGGCGAGATGGCCTCAAGGCTTTTTTCCGAGCGCCTCCTTCAAGAGCTCGTTCTGCATGCTCAGATCCGCGAACATCCGCTTCAGCCGCTGGTTCTCCGACGCGACCGTCTTCATCTCGGCCATCAGCGAGGCGTCCATGCCACCGTACTTCGCACGCCATTTGTAGAACGACGCGCTGCTCATGCCATGCTCGCGGCAGAGCTCCGGAACCGGCACGCCGGTCTCGGCCCGCTTCAGAATCCCCATGATCTGGCCGTCGCTGAAACGTGACGTCTTCATCCGAATCTCCTCATCCATCGTGGCGAGAAAATTCTACCTTCCGATCCCCTGATTTCCCGGGGGGATTACCCGGGGGATGCCGACCGATGCGCCCAGGACAGGGCTGGTACGCTGATCGGAGCATGTCAGCCAACTAC
>JALYPM010000041.1 GCA_030856365.1 Pseudomonadota bacterium | reverse complement strand
ACCCAGGACAAGGGCCTGCGGCTCTGGCGGGTGCTGCGCGGCGTCGAGGAGGCGCGCGAGATCGACGGCTTCGCCTTGCGCTCGGCGGAGGCGAGGCGGCTCGCTGGGCTGACGCGGGCGCTGCAGGAGGTCTACGGCGAGACGGCGGCGCTGGTGCGCAAGGACCGCGAGCAGGCGATCCACGGCCCGACCGACCTCCTCGACGCGGTGATGCGCGAGGGCGTGAAGGGGCTGGCGCTGCAACGCTACAAGGGCTTGGGCGAGATGAACCCCGAGCAGCTGTGGGAGACGACGCTCGACCCCGAGGCGCGAACGCTGTTGCAGGTTCGCGTCGAGCATGCCGACGATGCCGATGAGATCTTCACCAAGCTGATGGGCGACGAGGTCGAGCCGCGGCGCGACTTCATCCAGGCGAACGCGCTGAGCGTGGAGAACCTGGACTTTTGAGGGTCTGTAGGTTCGCGCATAGGGTTGCGTTTCACCTGTCAAGCGACACCTACTTTTACGAGCTAAGGCGACACCCAGTCTTACGAGGTGTCGCGCAACGTTAGCGGCGCCGGGGGGCGCGCTGACCGCCAAGAGTCAGAGCGCGCGCCCCGGGGCCGCGGGCCGTCTGGCTTTTCCGGAATGATCAGGCCCTGAGGGCTTCTTCGAGGTCGCGCAGGCGATAGCTGCGGCCCTTGATGTTGAGAACATGAGCGCGGTGCAGCAGGCGATCGAGGATGGCGGTGGCCAGCACTTCATCCCCGGCCAGAAGTTCGGTCCAGTCGCGGATGCTCTTGTTGGTGGTGATGATCATGGCCCCGCGACCGTATCGGTAGCTGACCAGGCGGAAGAACAGGCTTGCCTCCGCGCGGGTCATCGGGTCGTAGCCCATCTCGTCGATCAGCAGGAGTGAACTGGACATGTATTTCCGACTCTTGATCCGGGCGGATGGCAGATGGGCGTCGGCGCCGAGCGCGGTCAGCAGTTCGTCGAAACGGAAGTACTGGACCGAGAAGCCGAGCTGGATCGCCCGCACACCGAGGCTCACGAGCAAATGACTCTTCCCCACCCCGGGCGGGCCCTGTAGCAGGACGACCTCGGCGTTCCGGATCCAGGCGCCGGTCGCCAGCGTCTCGATCCGGGAGCGCTCGATCGCCGGCTGGAAGGCGAAGTCGAAGTTCTCGAGCGTCTGGCCCGTCGGGATCTTCGAGGTCTTCAGCATCGTCTTGATGCGCCGCTCCTCCCGACCGGATCGTTCCGCATCGAGCAGGCGATCGAGAAACACATGGGCGGCCAGCTCGCTCTGCACGGCCTCGGCCAGCAGACCCTCCAGCGCCTCGACGGCGTGACCAAGGCCAAGCGTCGCCAACTTGTCGCGCGTTGCGTCGATGTCGAGCTTCACACGCGGAGCGCTCATCGGGCCACCTCCGCCAGCCGGGCATAGAGCTCGATCGAGCGGTGCTGGACGTTGCTGGCGGCGATCTCCTGCAATCGGCGTCCCATCTTGCCGAGCGGCATCGGCGCCCGGACCCGAGCCGTATCCTCGCCCTCGTAGTGGGCCTCATCCCGCAGGATCAGCGCATCCGTGCTGCGGGCATGCACGGCGATCACGGCATTGTCCTTGAGGATCTGGACGCGGCCAGCCAGCCCACGCACCTCGACCTCCTGCCCGACGAAGCGGAACGGCGCGCTGTACTGTCGTCCCTCGAAGTTGACCATGCAGTCCATACCGACCGGGCGGCGCACGACGATATCGAAGGGCTCCGGCAGCGTCTCGGGCAGCCGGGTCAGAAGTCGCCGCTCCTGCTCCCAGGCATCGGCAATGGTGGCGCCCGTTGCCGGGCAGCGCAGCCGTGCAGCCCGCTCCTCCAGCCGTGCGTCGGTCACGGCCTGCAGGTCCTCGAGGCTGTCGAAGACCTCGCTGTAGGGATCGACCGTCTCACGCAGATCGCGCACATGGCGCTCGACCTTCCCCTTCCCCTGGGGGTGGCGCGGCTGGCAGGCATCGATGTGGAACTTCAACTGCGCAGCAAAGCCGCGATAGGTCGCGTTGATGACACCCCAGGCGCCGGCGCCCTTGGCGATCGCCGTCTTCACGTTGTCGATCCGCAGCACCGCCGGCGCCCCGCCAAGGCGCTGAAAGCACGCCGTCTGGCACGCCTGCCAGGATAGCATGTCCTTCGATCGCGCCCAGACAACCGCCCGCTTCCGGCTCCACGACAGCGTCACCACCAGCGCGACGAGGTCGACCACCTCGCGGCCCAGAACCACCGCCGGGAACTCCGCCCAGTCAACCTGCGCCTGCGCGCCGATCGGCGTTTCCACCCGGCGCCGCGCCCGGACCGCCGGGGTCGGCCAGGTCCGCTTCCAATAGCGCTGAACCGATCTCAGGCTGCCTTCATAGCCATGTTCCCGATGAAGCCAGGCGTGAAGCGCGGCCAGGTTGATCCGACCGTCACCCTGCTGCGCCCGCCAGTGCGCGATGGCCTCCCCGTGAACCGAAACCTTGAAATCCTGCTGCGTGCGTCCGTCCACAACGCCCGCCTTGCGACGCTTGCGGTGATAACGCACCGCTCCTTCCGTAACCCCCAGAAGCCGCGCGACCGCGCTCTGGGAATGACCCTGATCCAGCAAAACAGCCATTGCCGTCCGTCCCTCGCTCTCGAGACGACCCATCGTCCTCCCCCGGCAGACCCCACCGGAAAATCGATCAGGCCAAAGCGACGCCTCGTAAACCTGGATGTCGCCTTACGGACTCAATGAACTGGCGTCCTACAACCCTCGCCAACCTCGCCTACAACATGGACCGCCTGATCTTCCTCATCGGCAACTTCGCATCTCGCCTCCCGTCCGCGTCCAAACGCGGCAGGATAGGCGGCTTCAGATTGCCCCGCAGGCCCTCAGTCGAGGGTGGCCGGATGCCCGTGAAACGGGTGGCCGGATGTTCATGGATTCGGCGGCCGGATAACCGTGGCGCACGCAACTTACCGGTCTGGACCGGAAAACGTGACGAATGCGGAAGCCGGACGTCTGCGCAAGGGCGCCGTTCAGGCGATGACCTCGAAC
>JALYPM010000025.1 GCA_030856365.1 Pseudomonadota bacterium | reverse complement strand
GGCCGGGGCAGCCTGCGCGGGCGCTGCGACTGGGGGCGCGACCGGCGCCCCGGCCTGCTGCGCGGCGGCATAGCCAACAGGAAGCGCGCTCAGCGCCCCGAATATTGCGATCGACCTCAAGCGCGCGCTCACCGTTCTGATTTCCACTTCGATACCACCCCTTGGCAATGACCCACCCGTCATGGCGCAAGGCGACAATACACCCGATGAACGGCCTCTTCCAGTGACCTAAACGCCACATCCGCCTCGATAAATCACCATTTCGGCGCGGCAACCAAGCCTTAACGCGAGCGCTTTAACATCCTTGCCAAGATGTTTGTGGGGAGGAGCCGATGGCTTCGGAATTTTTCGATGGCGGGATGATCCCGCGAAGCGTGACGCGCATGTTCGACCAGCGCGACGAGCCGCGCGATCCACCGCCCGCGGACCGGGCGATGTTGCTCCAAGGCGGCGCCAGTCATGACGTCCGGCTGCTCAACCTGTCGCGCTCGGGCGCTATGGTAATTCTTTCGTCGTTGCCGCATATCGGCGACCCGGTTGAGCTGGGGCTGCCCGGCCGTTCTTCGGTGCCCGGCAAAGTGTGCTGGGTTCGGGACGGCCGGATCGGCGTCAACTTCGACCGTCCGCTGGAGTGTTAGCGGAATGGAGATGAGTTTTGCGATGATCAAGGCGCGGATCGGCGAGATTGACGACCCGGCGGACCGGCGGCGGTCGTTGCGGGTCCCGGTCGAGATCGAGGCCAAAGTGCGCGAGCTCGGCGCCACCGGTGTCGAGGCGCGCCTGCTCAACATTTCCGAACATGGCTTCATGGCTGAAGCGGGCGAGACCTTCGAGGTCGGCGCGCGCGTGTGGCTGATGCTTCCCGGCAGGGAGCGTGCCAATGCGGTGGTTAAATGGGTTGCCGGTGAGCGCATCGGCGCCGAATTCGCCGATCCGATCTCGCTCGAGGGCCTTGGCGATCATTAGGCCACGGTCCGCGTTGCGGTTCCGCTGATGCTCGTTCTCGGACTCGACCCCGGCCTTGGCACCACCGGCTGGGGCCTGATCGAGGCCGACGGCAACCGCCTGTCCCACCGCGGCAACGGCCAGATCAGGACTCGCACCGCCGCCCCCCTGGCCGAGCGGCTCGCCGACCTCGCCCGCCAGCTTGAGACCCTGCTCGCCGAGCATGAGCCCGCCGCCGCCGCGGTCGAGGGAGTGTTCGTCAACAAGAACCCACAGTCGACGCTGAAGCTCGGCCAGGCGCGCGGAGTGGTGCTGATGTGCGCGGCACGCTCCGGCATCTCCGTCGGCGAATATGCTCCGACGTTGGTCAAGAAGGCGGTGGTCGGCACCGGCGGCGCGGACAAGCCGCAGGTCCGCGCAATGGTCCAGCGCCTGCTGCCGGGAGCCCAAATCGCCGGGCCCGATGCCGCCGACGCCTTGGCAGTCGCAATCACCCACGCGCATCATTTGGCGAGTGCGCGGCGCACAGCCACTCTCCCTTGACGGGAGAGGGTTACGGAGCCTTAGTGAGCCGGATTTGTCCGGGTAACTTAGGCGGAGTTGGGTGAGGGTGATTGCGCCGGCGGCTGATACCCCTCACCAAGCTTCGCTAGGCAGCAAGCTGCGAAGCTCCGCTATCCTCTCCCGCAAGGGGAGAGGAGCACGGACATGATCGCCCGCCTGACCGGAACGCTTGCCGAGACCGGCACCGACAGTGCCGTGATCGATGTTGCTGGCGTCGGCTATTGGGTGCTTGCCTCCTCCCGCACCCTCGATGCGATCGGCTCCGTCGGGAGCGACGTGCTGCTGCTGACCGAGATGCAGGTGCGCGAGGATTCGATGACGCTGTTCGGCTTTGCCACCGCCGGCGAACGGGAGTCGTTTCGCGCCCTCACCAGCGTCCAGGGCGTCGGCGGCCGCGTGGCGCTCGCGATCCTCTCCGTCCTCGGCCCGGACGAGCTGTCGCGTGCAGTTTCCACCGGCAACAAGGCGATGATCGCCCGCGCCAGCGGGGTCGGGCCCAAGCTTGCCCAGCGCATTGCCAACGAGCTTCAGGGCAAGCTCGGAGCGCCCGGCCTCGCCGGGACCGCGGGCGCGCCCCTGCCGCGCGCCGGAGCCGCGGCCGATGCGCTGTCCGCTTTGTCCAACCTCGGCTTCAAGCCCGCCGACGCCAGCGCCGCCGTTGCCGCAGCGGAGGGCGAGCTTGGTGACGATGCGACGCTCGACGCTTTGGTCCGGCTGGCGCTGAAGAAGGCGGCGCGGTAGGCTCAGACGGTGCTGAAGCAACTCTCCGAAACGTTGGTGCCGCCGGTGGTGCAGGCGATCGAGCTGATCGGCGTGGCGATCATCGCCGTCGGCGCCTTTGTCACATTGGCGCTATTCCTGATCCACCTTGCGCGGCGGGAGGAGACGGAAAAAATCATCGGCGAGTTCCGGTCGAGCCTGGGACGCACCATCCTCGTCGGGCTGGAATTTTTGGTTGCCGCCGACATCATCAACACGGTGGTGATCGAGCTAACCCTGGAAAACGTCCTATCGCTGGCGGTGATCGTCATCATCCGAACCCTGCTCAGTTTCTCGCTCGAAGCGGAGATCGAGGGACGCTGGCCGTGGCAACGCAAGAGCTCGCGGCCGGAAGTGCCGTCAAAGTGACCACGCGCACTGCTTCCTGCCGCTGCGGGCAGCTCAACGCGACCGTCACCGGCGAGCCGGTCCGCATCTCCGCCTGTCACTGCCTCGTCTGCCAGCAGCGGACGGGAAGCGCCTTTTCGGTGCAGGCGCGGTGGCCCGCGGATCAAGTGACAGTCGAGGGAAAGTCGACATCCTGGACCCGCACCGCCGACAGCGGATTGACGGCGACCGATCACTTCTGCCCGGAATGCGGCTCGACCGTCCATTTCGTGACCCAGCACATGCCGGATCTGGTCGCGATCCCGGTCGGGGCCTTTGCCGATCCAGCATTCCCGCCCCCTCGCTTCTCGGTGTGGGAGGAGCGCAAGCACCCGTGGGTGACCATCCTCGGCGACGATGTCGAGCATATGCATTGATCGGGCGTACACTGGTCTTGACCTGCACGGCGCGGTAAGCTGCCGCGAAAGGGACTGGAGAGACGACTTGCAAGCGACTGCCATTCTGACGCCGGCGCAGGAGGGAGGCTACATCGCCTTCAATCCGGAGACGGGCAGCACAAGCCAGGGCGAGACCATCGACGAAGCCCTGGCCAGTCTGCGCGCCGCGGAACTGTTTCTCGAAGAGTTTCCGACCAAAGTCTCTGGAGCCTCTTTCGTCACGACGTTCAGCGTGGAGGAACATGCCTAGGCTTCCTGTCCTGTCGGGGCAGGAGGTCATTAAAATTCTGGAACGGCTTGGGTTCGGGCAAGTTCGTCAACGTGGCAGCCATGTCTTGCGACGCGATTCAGCAGGATGCGTCGTACCTCTCCACAAAGAGATCAAGACAGGCACACTTGCCGGCATCCTCCGGCAGGCCGGTGTGCAGGCGGACGAATTCATCAAGGCCAAATGACCGATCCCGACCACATCACCACGCCCGAACGCACGTCGGAGGACGCCGACGCGGCGCTTCGCCCGCGCAGCCTTGACGAGTTCGTCGGGCAGCAGGGTGCGCGCGAGAATCTGCGGGTGTTCGTCAACGCGGCGAGAAGCCGCGGCGAGGCGCTCGACCATGTGCTGTTCTTCGGGCCGCCGGGGCTGGGCAAGACCACGCTGGCCGCGATCCTCGCCCGCGAGATGGGGGTCGGCTTCCGCGCCACGTCCGGCCCGGTGATCGCCAAGTCGGGCGATCTTGCCGCATTGCTGACCAACCTCGAGGACGGCGACGTCCTGTTCATCGACGAGATCCACCGGCTCAATCCGGCGGTCGAGGAAGTGCTTTATCCGGCGATGGAGGACCGCGCGCTCGACCTGATGATCGGCGAAGGGCCGTCGGCGCGGTCGGTGCGGATCGATTTGCCGCGCTTCACTTTGGTCGGGGCGACCACCCGGCAGGGCCTGCTGACGACACCGCTGCGCGACCGTTTCGGGATTCCCATTCGCCTCAATTTCTACACCGTGGCGGAATTGGAGCAGGTGGTGACGCGGGCGGCGCGGCTGCTCGGGGTCGGGCTTGCCCCCGACGGCGCTCATGAGATTGCGCGCCGCTCGCGAGGCACGCCGCGGATCGCGGGGCGGCTGCTTCGACGAGTGCGGGATTTCGCCCACGCGGTGGGTGCCGACAGCATCGACGCGGCAGTGGCCGACCGGGCGCTCGACCGGCTGGAGATCGACGGGCTGGGGCTCGACGCGATGGACCGGCGCTATCTGACGATGATCGCCGATCTCTACGGCGGGGGTCCGGTGGGCGTCGAGACGCTCGCCGCCGGGCTCAGCGAGCCGCGCGACACGATCGAGGACGTGATCGAGCCCTTTCTCATTCAGCTCGGCCTCATCGCGCGGACGGCACGAGGCCGCTGTCTCAACGGCCGCGGCTACAGCCACCTCGGCCTCAACCCTCCCGCCGGAAGCCAGACCGGCCTGTTCGAGAGTGGAGTTCCGCCCAAGTGATCCTGCAACTGACTGCCTTGTTGGCCGCTCTTGCCGCCGCCGTGCCTGCTTCGGCCCAGGCGCCGACGGCGCCCGCGACCGCGGACTATATCAAACCCGCCAACTGGCTGTGCCTGCCGGGGCGCGACGATGTCTGCAGCAAGCCGCTGGCGACGGCGGCGCTCAATCCCAACGGCTATGGCTCCAACGGCGCGCATCGCATCGCCGAGAACCCGCCGATCGATTGCTTCTATGTCTATCCGACGGTGTCCGCCGATCGGGGCATCAACAGCGACCTGGTGCCCGACGCCAGCGAGCGGTCGGCGGTGCAGAGCCAGTTCGCGCGCTTCGGCTCGGTGTGCCGGACCTTCGCGCCCGTCTATCGCCAGATGACGCTTTCCGCGATCGCGGCCGCGGCGACCGGGGCCGACATGGTTCGGCCGGCGATGCTGGCTTATGGCGACGTCGCCAACGCCTGGCGGACCTATCTTGCCAAGCACAACAAGGGGCGGCCGTTCGTGCTCATCGGTCACAGCCAGGGCTCGCTGATGCTCCAGCAGCTGATCAAGCGCGAGATCGAGGGCAAGCCGGTAGCCAGGCAGATGGTTCGCGCGATCCTGCCCGGCTACAATCTGTTCGTGCCCGCCGGAAAGCGCGTCGGCGGCACCTTCAAGTCGACCCCGACCTGCGCGGCGCCGGGCGAGACGGGCTGCGTGATGAGCTGGGTCAGCTTCCGCGAGAAGAATGCGCCGCCAGCCGGCGCAATGTTCGGGCTTGCGGCGGTGCCGGGAATGACGGTCGCCTGCACCAACCCGGCGCGACCCGGATCGGCCGCTTGGGAGAAGCTCGACAGCTATTGGAGCGCGCGCTTCGGGCTGCCGGTACCGGGCGGGCCGATCCGCTGGTCGAGCGATGGCGCTCCGCCCGCGCCCTACCTGCGCACCGAAGGCCTGGTGTCCGGCCGCTGCGTCAACGACGGGGCGCGCGGCTATCTTTCCGTGCGCACCAACGCCGATCCGAAGGACAAGCGCACCGACCGCATCTACGGCGAAGTCGGGATGCTCGGCATGTTCATCCCGGGCTGGGGAATGCACCTCGCCGACATGGCGATCGCGCAGGGCGACCTGATCCGCCAGCTGGAAGATTTGCCGCCGCGCCGATGACGTCCCCGATCGACACACCCTATCGCGGCGGCTTTGTCGGGGCGGAACACCGTTTCGCGATCACCGTCTATTTCGAGGACACCGATGCCTTCGGCGTCGTTTATTATCCCAATTATCTCAAGTTCATGGAGCGGGCGCGTTCCGACATGATCCTGGCGACGGGCGTCAATCACTTCGACCGCTTCAACGAAGACGGCTGCACTTATGTTGTTGCCGAGGTGCAGGTCCGCTACCTTCGCTCGGCGCGGGCCGGGGACGCCATCGTCGTCGTCAGCACCGTCGAGCAAGTGCGGGCCTCGTCCGTCATCATTCAGCAGCGAGTCATGCGCGGAGCCGAGACTCTGACGGACGGACGGGTGACGGCGGCGTTCGTGACCCCGGAGGGGCGGCCGCTGCGGCAGCCGAAGCATTGGGTCGAAGCATTCCGGGCGGCTGCCCGAGGAGAAGCAAAAGCGTGAAACTGGCGAAGATTGTCCTGGCAACGATGGCGCTGTGCCTGACCGGAGCGGCCGCGGCCCAGACCGCGCCGCCGCAGCCGATCACGATTGCCGTCCCGCAGCTGCCGGCGACCCGCAACGTCGCCACGCCGCATGGCGATGCGGTGCGCATCGGCGCCAACATCTCCGAGCTGATCGTCGCCGACCTTCGCTCGAGCGGGCTGTTCGTGCCGCTCGCGCCCGAAGCGATGCGGGCCTATTCGCGCCCCGAGGCGACCGCGCCTTTGTTCAACGAGTGGCGCAAGCGCGGGGCGCGGGCGCTGCTGTTCGGCTTCGTCGATCCGCGCGAGGACGGCCGGCTGGCGGTCGGCTGCTACGTCTATGACGTCAACGCCGGACGCGAGGTCGGGCGGCAGGGCTTTCTCGTTGCCCCGAGAGACTGGCGCCGCGCGGCCCACCGCTGCGCCGACGCGGCGCTCAAGGGCATGACCGGGCAGCCTGGCATCTTCGACACCCGCATCGCCTATATCGCCGAGACCGGCGACCGCATGCAGCTGATCAAGCGCCTCGCGATCATGGACCGGGACGGCACCAACCATGATTATCTGACGCCGGGCGCGGTCACGGTGCTGGCGCCTCGCTTCTCTCCCGACGGCGAGCGGATCGCGTTCGTCAGCTACGCCGACCGCGTGCCGCAGGTCCGTGTGATGAGCATCGCCGACCGGCAGGAGCGCAGCCTGGCGCCGCCCGGGGGCATGAGCTTCGCGCCCAGCTTCTCGCCCGACGGCCGTCAGATCGTTTTTTCCGGCGCAAGCAACGGCAATACCGACATCTACATCACGCAAGCCGACGGCGGGCAGACCTATCGCCTGACCAGCACCCCGGGGATCGACACGGCGGCGAGCTTTTCGCCCGACGGCCGGCAGATCGTGTTCGAAAGCGACCGCTCGGGATCGCAGCAGCTCTATGTGATGAACGCCGACGGCAGCGATCAACGGCGGATCAGCTTCGGCGGCGCGCGCTACGGATCGCCGGTGTGGAGCCCGACCGGCGACCTCATCGCATTCACCCGCATCGCCGGGGAAGCGATGCAGATCGCGACGATGGCGCCGGACGGAACGGCCGAGCGACTGCTGACCAACGGAACGACGGACGAGGCGCCGACCTGGGCGCCGAGCGGGCAGATGATCCTGTTCAACCGCAGCGATCCGGCCACCGGCCGATCGCGATTGTTCAACGTGCCGCAGTCGGGCGGCGCGCCGCGGCAGGTGTCGACGCCGCAGGACGCGTCCGACGCCAGCTGGTCACCGGTGAGGAGTTGAGAATGCGTGGCTTGAAGCTTGCGGCCATCGGCCTGACGCTGGCCGCTTCGCCGGCGCTGGCGCAGGTGCCAGCCCCCCCGCCCACCGCGCAGGCGCAATTCTCCGCCCAGGTCGGGTCTGACGCCGTCTATTTCGGGCCGAGCGGCACTCTGCTGTCACCGCAGGCGCGGGCGACGCTGGGTGCGCAGGCGATGTATCTCAACACCAACCCGTACCTGCGCGCGCGGATCGCCGGCCATTCGGACGAGCGGGGCACTCGCGAACATAGCATCGGCATTTCGGAGCGCCGTGCGGCTGCGGTCCGCAACTATCTCGTCTCGCTGGGAGTCGAGGCCGAGCGGCTGACAATCATCGCCTGGGGCAAGGAGCGACCCGCGAGCGGCGCCGTCGGCCCCGCTGCAACCGCGCTCAACCGCCGGGTTCAGACGCTGATCGAACCTTAGGGCGCCGAGCCTTAAGCGGCGTAGCGCTGGGGCTGGTTCGCTCCGAGCCAGGAGCGCGCCTGGCGCTGGGCCTCGGCGATTTCGCGCGCGGTCATCTCGATGGAGATCTCGGCGCGGCACTGCTGCCCGCGCGTGCAGCCCGACAGAGCCGCCAGGTTGAACCATTTGTGCGCCTCGACCAGATCCACCGGCGCTCCGCCGCGGCCCGTCGAATAAGATACGCCAAGCTCGAACAGAGCATCGACATCGCCGGCTTCGGCGTCGGCAAGGCGGCTGCGGATCAGGAACTCCGCACCTTTCTGACTGATGGCACCCATTTGAAATCTCCCCACTTGTGAGACGACTTGTCGGGCCCGGATTGCAAACAAATGGTTAACGCCGTGATCACCTTGCTGGGATGGCATTCGCTCCTAATGCCATGTTGTCGATCAGCCTGGTGTTGCCGATCACGGCAGCGGCGATCAGGCGCTGGTCAGTGCCCGCGCTATCGACCGGCTCCAGGGTGCCCGCGTCGACCAAAGCGAGATAGTCGATGCGGGAAAAGCCCGCGTCGCGGAGTGCCCGCCGTGCGGCGTCCAGCGCCCGCGCCACCGGCTCTCCCCCGGCGATCGCATCCCGCGCATGTTCGAGCGAACGGGGCAGCGCGAGCGCCCGCGCCCGTTCGTCGGCGGACAAATAGGCGTTGCGCGACGACAGGGCGAAGCCGTCTTCGTCGCGCACAGTCGGCACTCCGAGGATCTCCACGTTGAGCCCAAGGTCGATGGTCAGCCGCCGGATCACCGCCAGCTGCTGAAAATCCTTTTCCCCGAACAAGGCGGCGTCCGGCATTACCGCGACCAGCAGCTTGGCGACGACGGTGGCCACCCCATCGAAATGCCCGGGGCGCGCCTCGCCGTCCCAGCGCTCGCTGACGCCGGCGACGCGGATGCTGGTGGCGAAGCCGTCGGGATAGATGTCGCCGACGGCGGGCAGCCACAGCAGGTCGCAGCCGGCCTCGTCCAGCATCGCGGCATCGGCCGCTTCCTGCCGCGGGTAGCGGCCGAGGTCCTCGCTAGCCCCGAACTGGAGCGGATTGACGAAGATGGTGGCGACGACCCGGTCGGCGTGGCGCCGGGCCTCGGAAATTAGCGCTAGATGGCCGGCGTGGAGCGCGCCCATCGTCGGCACCAGCGCCAGCCGCTCACCGTTTGCCTGGAGCGAAGCGATCGCTTTTGTCAGCTCCCGCACCTCACGGACCGTTTGCACGCGGGCTGCCCCTCCGATAAACCGTTGCTTGACGGCGCTTTGCGGCGCGCCGGGGGGAAAGATCAAGGCTCATGAACAACCCGCATTGCATCGTCTTCGCCAACGAAAAGGGCGGCACCGGCAAGTCGACCACCGCTGTACACACCGCTGTTGCGCTGGCGGCGAGCGGCCACCGGGTCGGAGCGCTCGACCTCGACAGCCGCCAGCGGACGATGACCCGCTATCTCGAGAACCGCGACGCGACGATGCGGCGGCTGGAGCTGGAGCTTCCCCAGGCGCGCTATGAAGTGCTGGACGATCAGAGCGAGGAGGCGCTGGCCGCCGCGCTCGAGCGGCTGAGCGCCGATACCGACGTAATCGTGATCGACACGCCGGGCCGCGATGATCCGATCGCCCGCGCGGCCATCCTGCGCGCCGATACTTTGGTAACGCCGATGAACGACAGCTTCGTCGACCTCGACCTGATCGGCCAAGTGCATCCGGAGAATTTCAAGATCACCAAGCCCAGCTTCTACGCCGAGCTGATCTGGAACAGCCGCACCCAGCGCGCCAAGGTCACCGGCAAGAGCGTCGACTGGGTGGTGCTGCGCAACCGCCTGCAGCACGTCGAGAGCCACAACCTCCGCCGCGTCGGCGCCGCGCTCGACGAGCTTGCCCGCCGCGTCGGCTTCCGGGTCATCCCCGGCCTCGGCGAGCGCGTGATCTACCGCGAGCTGTTTCCCAAGGGGCTGACTCTGCTCGACCTGAAGCAGCTCGGCGAGGTCGGGCTGGGGCACATCGCCGCGCGGCAGGAGCTTCGGGAGATGGTCGCGGGACTGGCTGTGCCGGTCGCGGGAGAAGAGCAGGCCAAGGTCGCCTGAGCTTTCAAAGTCTCACACGAAGGCACGAAGGCACGAAAAGAAGCGGCGAACCCTTCGCGCCTTCGTCCATCTGTGTGAAACACCTTCTTGATTGCTTCCGAGCGAACCCTCGCCAAGACGGGTGAACCATATCCCCCCACCATCGTTCGGAAGCGTAATGACCCACATTTTCAATCCCACCATCCTGCGCGAATATGACGTTCGCGGAATCGTTGGCAAAACGCTCACCCGGGACGACGCCTATGCGATCGGCCGCGGCTATTCCGCGCTGGCCCGCGACGAGGGCGCCCGCCGCGTCGCCGTCGGCCGCGACGGCCGCAGCCACTCGCCGGAGCTGGAAGGCGCGCTGATCGAGGGCCTCACCAAGGGCGGCCTCGATGTCATTCGGGTCGGCATGGGGCCGAGCCCGATGCTCTATTATGCGACTTCGGAGCTGGGCGTGGATGGCGGCATCCAGGTCACCGGAAGCCACAACCCGTGCGACTATAACGGCTTCAAGATGCTGCTGCTCGGCCGCTCCGTCTTCGGAGCGGAGATTCAGGCGCTCGGGCGCCGCTGCGCCGAAGGCCGCTGGAGCGAGGGCGACGGCACGGTCGAGGAGCAGGACGTCCTAGACGCCTATGTCGCTCGGCTGGTTCGCGACTTCGGCGGCATCGGCTTCAACGTCGGCTGGGACGCGGGCAATGGCGCCGCGGGCCCGGCGCTCGAGAAACTGATCGAGCGGCTGCCCGGCGAGCACCACACGATCTTCACCGACGTGGACGGAAGTTTTCCTAATCATCACCCCGACCCGACGGTCGAGGCCAATCTCGAGGATTTGAAGGCGCTGGTCGCCGACAAAGGCCTCGATTTCGGGATCGCATTCGACGGCGACGGCGACCGCATCGGTGCGGTCGACGGCAAGGGCCGCGTGGTGTGGGGCGACCAATTGCTGGCGATCCTTGCCGAGCCGGTGCTTCGCGAGCTTCCCGGCGCGACCATCATCGCCGACGTCAAGGCCAGCCAATTGCTGTTCGACCGCATCGCCGAAATGGGCGGCAAGCCGGTGATGTGGAAGACCGGCCACAGCCTGATCAAGTCGAAGATGAAGGAAACGGGCGCGCCGCTGGCGGGCGAGATGAGCGGCCACATCTTCTTCAAGCACCGCTGGTACGGCTTCGACGACGCGCTCTATGCCGCGGTGCGGATGATCGAGGCGGTCGGCGAGTCCGGCATGGGCCTGACCGAGATCATGGACGCGATGCCGACGTCGGTCGCGACGCCCGAGATGCGCTTCCCCGTCGACGAGCCGCGCAAGTTCGCGATCGTCGATGAGGTGCTCGAGCGCCTGCGCGCGTCAGGCGCTCAGGTCGACGCCACTGACGGCGCACGGGTCAAGACCGACGACGGCTGGTGGCTGCTCCGCGCGTCGAACACGCAGGATGTACTTGTGGCGCGGGCGGAAGCCCGCGATGAGGCTGGGCGCGACCGGCTGGTGGCGCAGATTGACGAGCAATTGGCGCAATCGGGGGTGAAGCGGACGGAGGCGGTGCACTAAGCCCCCCTTTTGCGTCATTCCCGCGCAAGCGGGAAACCAGCAGCAAGCGCACCAGAGCGTTGCAATTAGTGTGACATTATCATACTGAAAACCCCATGTCAGCACGTGCAAACAAGCCCATTAGCGTCACCCTCGGCCCGTTCGCGGAGAAGGTCGAGCGGCGCGTGAAGGATGGCCGCTACGCCTCTGCGTCGGAAGTTATCCGCGACGGCCTTCGCGCGCTCGATCGCGAGGACGAACTGTTCGATGAAATCTTGAAGGCGAAAGTGGCCGAGGCGCTCGCTGATCCACGTCCGCCAATCAGTTCGGAGGAACTGGGACGTCGAATCGAAGAATGGCGCACAGAGCGGCTGAAGCGTGACGCTCAAGATTGATTACAGCCTTGCGGCCGAAAACGACCTGCGCGCGATCTTCAACTGGGTGGCCGATGCTTCCGACGGCAACAGGCGAGCGATTACGTTTTGCGCATCCGCGCGCGCTGCGACGCGTTGGCGAATTTTTCCGAAAGGGGCACGCCTAGAAACTATATCGCAACTGGTTTGCGAACCATCGCCTTCGAAAGGAGTGCAATCATCGCATACCTTGTCGAACCCGACGCCGTCCGCATTCTGCGCGTGCTGCGCAAAGGCCGCGACGTCGATACCGAACTTCATTCCTGACGCTCCGACTGACTCACTTCACTCCTCCGCCAATAGCCCAAGCCACTAGCGCATCGGTAGAGCCCCTCCACCGCCTTCGGCGGTCCCCCCTCCCCTGCAAATGCAGAGGAGGAAAACACTAATCGTCCTCATCCTCATAGCCGACCAGGTTCAGCTCCCGCGCCTTGATCTGGTGGGTCATGCACCAGTGCTTGAGCGCGTCCTCGCGGCCGTGGGTGATCCAGACTTCGCGCGGGGCGACCTCACGGATGGTCGTGGTCAACTCGTCCCAGTCGCCGTGGTCAGAGATGACCAGGGGCAGCTCGACGTTGCGCTGGCGGGCGCGCTGGCGGATGCGCATCCAGCCCGAGGCCATCGCCGTGACCGGATCCGGCAGCCGCCGCGACCAGCGGTCGTTGAGAGCGCCGGGCGGGGCGATGATGATGTGTCCCGCCATCTCCGCCTTGGTGGCTCCCGCGCAGTGGCGGAGTTCGCCGAGTGGCACGCCGAGTTCCTCATAAAGCCGGCACAGCCGCTCCATCGCGCCATGATAGTAGATCGGATCGTGATGGCCGCGCTTGCGAAGCTCGGCGATCACCCGCTGCGCCTTGCCCAGCGCATAGGCGCCGACCAGCACGCAGCGCGTGGGATCGGCGTGGAGGCGGTGGAGCAATCGGTCGATCTCGGCGCCGGTATCGGGGTGGCGGAACACCGGCAGTCCGAACGTCGCCTCGGTGATGAAGATATCGCACGGCACCGGCACGAACGGCGCGCAGGTCGGGTCGGGGCGGCGCTTGTAGTCGCCGGATACGACCACTCGCTCTCCTTCATGCTCGAGCACGATCTGGGCGGATCCGAGCACGTGGCCGGCGGGGACGAAGCCGACCTCGACCTCGCCGATGCGAACGCTCTCCCCATAGACGACGGGGCGGCTGGTCTGCTCGCCGTAGCGGGTGTCCATGATCGCCAGCGTTTCCGGCGTCGCCCACACCTCGCCATGGCCGCCGCGGGCGTGATCGGCGTGGCCGTGGGTGACCAGAGCGCGTGCTTTCGGCTCGGACGGGTCAACCCATGCGTCGGCGGGCCGCACATAGATGCCTTGCGGAAAAGGCTCGATCCAGGAACCCAGGCGGCCCATTACGAGCTATAGTGAGCGAAACGGCCGGACGGTTCCGGCAACGGGAGGATGCAAATGGACGAAACCCTTTGGTCGCTGGTGAACATCGTCGGTCCGCTAATCCTGCTTGGGCTGCTGATCTGGCTGGCGTTGCGCTGGGGCCGCAGCCGGCACGGCACGCGGGAGGACAACATCAGCGAGGCCGGAACCCGCAGCGTCTATGCCGAGGAAGAGCAAAGACGCCGTGACGGCACTGACGGGGTTGAGGATCACCATAAGGACAAGGGAAGCGAACGCCTCTGACGGGCAAGCCGTTACCGCCGGTCATCGAGAACTGGTTTGCCAGGCGCGGATGGGCGCCGAGGCGGCACCAGCTGGAGATGCTGGAGCTGGCGCGGCGCGGCCGTAGCGCGCTGCTGGTCGCGGCCACGGGCGCGGGAAAGACACTCGCCGGCTTCCTGCCGACCATCGTGGACCTCGCCGAAAACCCGCGCGAGGGGCTGCACTCGCTCTACGTGTCGCCGCTCAAAGCGCTGGCGGTCGACGTGCAGCGCAACCTGCTCGGCCCGATCGAGGAGATGGGGCTGGCGATCCGCGCCGAGACCCGCACCGGCGACACGCCGTCGGACCGCAAGGCGCGGCAGCGGGCGCGGCCGCCGCACATTTTGCTGACGACGCCGGAGTCGCTGAGCCTGCTGCTGAGCTATCCGGACAGCTTCACCATGTTCGAGGGGCTGCAGGCGATCGTCGTCGACGAGCTCCACGGCTTCGCCAAGGAGAAGCGCGGCGACCTCTTGTCGCTGTCGATGGCGCGGCTGCAGCGGATCGCTCCGGAGCTTCGGCGGGTCGGGCTGTCGGCGACGATCAGCGATCCCGACGCCTATCGCGGCTGGCTCGCGCCGGATGCGGACGAGGAGCTGGTCGATGTGGTGATCGGCGATCCGGGAGCGGAGCCGGAACTTTCGATCCTGATCCCGCAAGGCCGGATCCCGTGGGGCGGCCATTCGGGGCGGCACGCGGCGCGCGAGGTGATGGAGCTGGTCGAGCGGCACAAGACGACGCTGATCTTCTGCAACACGCGCAGCCTCGCCGAGCTGATCTTCCAGGATTTGTGGGCGGTCAACGATCAGTCGCTGCCGATCGGGATTCACCACGGCAGCCTGGCAATGGAGGCGCGGCGGCGGGTCGAGGCGGCGATGGCGGCGGGCAGGCTGCGCGGGCTGGTCGCCACCGCCAGCCTCGACCTCGGCATCGACTGGGGCAATGTCGACCTCGTCGTTCAGATGGGCGCGCCCAAGGGAAGCTCGCGGCTGCTGCAGCGGATCGGCCGCGCCAACCACCGGCTCGACGAGCCGAGCAAGGGCACCATCGTTCCGGGCAACCGCTTCGAATATCTGGAAGCGCGCGCGGCGCTGGATGCGATCGACGAAGGCGAGCTCGACCCGGAGACCTTCCGGCCCGGCACCCTCGACGTGCTCGCGCAGCACATCCTCGCCCTCGCCTGCGCGGTGCCGTTCGAGGAAAAGGCGCTGCTGGCGGAAATCCGCTCCGCCGCGCCTTACGCTGGGCTTCGGGATGAGGCGTTCACCGAGATCCTCAACTTCATCGCCACCGGCGGCTATTCGCTCAAGGCCTATGACAAGTTTCGCCGCCTGGTGCCGGAGGGCGACGGCCGCTGGCGGATCGCCAAGCCGGCGGTGGCGGTCCAGCACCGGATGAACGCCGGGATCATCGTCGAGGCGCCGCTGATCGACGTCCGCTTTCGCGGCGGGCGAAAGCTCGGCACGGTCGAGGAAGGCTTCGCCTCTACCCTCACCATCG
>JALYPM010000024.1 GCA_030856365.1 Pseudomonadota bacterium | reverse complement strand
CGGTTAGTGGCGGCGACCGCGCCCGGCACGCGAGCGGCCGTGAGGTCGGTGATGAAGCGGTCCTTGGGGAAGTACCAGCGCTGGTCGACGCGGCGGCCGCTCATCATCACCGCGGCACGATCCTTGCCGGCGACGGCGATATTGAGGCTGCGCGGCGAGCGCGCCTTGAGCATGTCGCCCAGCGTAGGAACCCGCAAATGGACCGGCGAGACGGTGTAGCGGTCCGAATTGCTGCCCGGGACGCTTTCATCCTCGGCGCAGTAGATATGCTTGTCCTCGCGCGCGGCGCCAAGGTCGTACCAGTCGTTGGCGACGATGCCGGCGCGCGCGGGATAGGCGCCGGTGAGCATGCCCGCGTGGCCAGGGCAGGTCTCGGTCGCTGCGTGCGCCTGGTAGCCGTTGCGGAAGGCGGCCCCCCGCGCCAGCCGCGCCAGCCCGCCGGTAAACTGCGGACGATATTCGTCGAACAAATCGGACGAGAGCATGTCGACGGCGATGACGATCAGCAGCTTGGGCGGCGGCGCCGGGGGCATCGGCGGCGGAAGCGGCGGGGTCGCGGATGCGGTGGCGGCGAGCAAGGCGGCAGCTAGAGCGGCAAGTTTACGCATGTCGTTCCCCGTCGTTGCGAGTCGATCGGAGCAATCTCGCTCCGCTTAAGTCTAGTCCAGCTTCGCCCGCAGCCGCTCATTGACCACCTGCGGGTTGGCCTTGCCGGCCATCGCCTTCATCGTCTGACCCACGAAAAAGCCGAACAGCGCCTGCTTGCCGGCCTTGTACTGATCGACCTTATCGGCGTTGGCTGCCAGTATCTTGTCGATCTCTGCATCGATCGCGCCGGTGTCACTGGTCTGCCTGAGCCCCCGCTCCTCGACAATCTGCCCCGCGCCTTGCCCGGTTTTCAGCATGATCTCGAACACCTGTTTGGCAAGACTTCCGGAAATGGTGCCGTCGGCGACCAGCTTGAGCAGCTCCGCGGCGTGTGGCGGCGAGACCGGGCTGTCCTCGATGCTGCGGTCGAGTCGATTGAGCGCACCGAACAGCTCGGCGACGACCCAGTTGGCGCCCTGCTTGGGTTCCGCGCCTTCCTCCAGGAGCTGATCAAACCAGCGGGCGATCTCGACGTCCGCGGTGAGCACGCTCGCATTGTAGGGCGTGATCCCCTGCGCCTCGTAGCGTTTGCGCTTGGCGTCGGGCAGCTCGGGCAGGCTCTCACGGCATTCCTCGAGGAACGCATCGTCGAGCTCGAGCGGAAGCAGGTCGGGATCGGGGAAGTAGCGATAATCGTGCGCGTCTTCCTTCGACCGCAGCGAGCGGGTGACGCCCTTGTCCGGATCGTAGAGGCGCGTTTCCTGAACGATGGTGCCGCCGCCCTCAATTGCCTCGACCTGGCGCCGCGCCTCATGCTCGATCACCGCCATCACAAAGCGCACCGAATTGACGTTCTTGGTCTCGGTGCGGGTGCCGAGCTCTTCGCCCGGCTTGCGCACGCTGACGTTGACGTCAGCGCGCATCGACCCTTCTTCCATATTGCCATCGCAGGAGCCGACGTAGCGGAGGATCGCCCTCAATTTCCTGAGATAAGCCCCTGCTTCGGCGGGAGAACGCATGTCCGGGCGCGACACGATCTCCATCAGCGCGACGCCGGCGCGGTTGAGATCGATGTACGACATGGTCGGGTGCTGGTCGTGCATCAGCTTGCCCGCGTCCTGCTCGACATGGATGCGCTCGATGCCGATGGTCTTGGCGCTGCTCTCGTCCTTGTCGTCGAGCAAAACCTCGATCTCACCCTCGCCGACCAAAGGGTGGAACAGCTGGCTAATCTGATAGCCCTGCGGCAAATCGGCGTAGAAATAATTTTTGCGGTCGAAGCGGCTCCAGCGGTTGATCACCGCCTCCAGCGCCATGCCGGTGCGCACGGCCTGGCGGATGCAATCGCGATTGGGGACCGGGAGCATCCCGGGCATCGCGGCGTCGATCAGGCTGACCTGGGTGTTGGGCTCGGCCCCGAACGCCGTGGCGGCGCCGGAGAATAGCTTGGAGGCCGTGGCGGTAATCTGCGCGTGGACTTCGAGCCCGATCACGACCTCCCACTCGCCGGTTTCGCCCTTGATCCGGTAAGGTGCGCCTGCGTCAGCCATTACCACCACTTCTCCGCGCGATAGGTGAACCCCGCGCGCTCCTCGATCGCCAGCCCGGCGTTGAGCACGGTCTGCTCGTCCAGTTCCCGGCCGATGATGTGCAGGCCGAGCGGAAGACCCAGCGCATCGAGCCCGCCCGGAACGCTCATCGCCGGCAGGCCGGCAAGACTTGCGGGCACGGCGAACACGTCGTTGAGGTACATTGCCAGCGGATCGGTGGTCTCGCCGATCCCGAACGCGGCCGAGGGAGCGGTCGGCGTCAGGATCAGGTCGCACTGTTCGAACGCGCGCGCGAAATCCTGCTTGATCAGCGCACGGACCCGCTGCGCCTTGTTGAAATAAGCGTCGTAGAAGCCGGCGGACAGCACATAGGTGCCGATCATGATCCGCCGCTTGACCTCGGCTCCGAACCCGGCGGCACGGGTGGCGGCGTACATGGCGTCGAGATTACCGCCTTCGGGCACTTCGCGAAGTCCGTAACGCACGCCATCATAGCGCGCGAGGTTGGACGAAGCTTCGGCGGGCGCGATGATGTAATAGGTCGGAAGCGCATATTTGGTGTGCGGAAGGCTGATCTCGACCGGCTCCGCCCCGGCGTCGCGAAGCCATTCGATGCCGCGGTCCCACAGAGCGTTGATGTCCTCGGGCACACCCTCAATGCGATACTCTTTCGGAATGCCGACGCGCTTGCCATTTAGATCGCCGGACAATCCCGCTTCCCACTGCGGCACCGACAGGTCCAGTGAGGTCGAGTCCTTGGGGTCAAACCCGGCCATCGCCTCCAACAGGATCGCGCAATCGCGCACCGTCCTCGCCAGCGGTCCCGCCTGGTCGAGCGAGGAGGCGAAGGAGACGATACCCCAGCGCGAGCAGCGGCCATAGGTGGGCTTGATCCCGCAGATGCCGGTAAAGGCGGCGGGCTGGCGGATCGAGCCGCCGGTGTCGGTGCCGGTGACTCCGGGCGCGATGCCGGCCGCCACGGCCGCCGCCGATCCGCCCGAGGAGCCGCCGGGTGTCAGCGCATTGTTGCTGCCGTCATTGCGTTTCCATGGGCTGAGCACCGGGCCGTAGGCGCTGGTCTCGTTGGACGAGCCCATCGCGAACTCGTCCATGTTGAGCTTGCCGAGCATGCCCGCCCCCGCGCGCCGCAAGTTGGCGGTGACACTGCTTTCATATTCCGGCTTGAAGCCCTTCAGGATATTGCTGCCGGCCGTGGTATTGACGCCGCGGGTCGCGAACAGATCCTTGATGCCCAGCGGTATGCCCGCAAGCGCTCCAAGTTCGCCCGAAGCGCGACCGCTGTCGGCGGCATCGGCCGCGGCCAGCGCGTCTTCGGGGGTCTCGACGGTGTAGGCGTTGAGCTGCCGCGCGGCCGCAACCGCCGCATTGTACGCCTCCGCCACTTCACGCGCGGCAAACGCGCCGGAACGGATACCGTCACGCAGCTCAGCGATCGTCTTGGCCGTCAACTCGCTCATTCGATGACTTTCGGAACGGCGAAGAAGCCATGCTGTGCGTCCGGGGCATTGGCGAGGACCAACTCGCGCTTGCCGCCGTCATCGACGAGATCGTCGCGAAGGCGCAGCTTCTGGTCGATCACCGCCGTCAGCGGCTCGATGCCGTCGGTGTTCACCTCGCCGAGCTGCTCTATCCAGCCAAGGATGTTGTTGAACTCGGGCACCAGCGCCTCAATCTCCTGATCGCTCATTGCGAGGCGCGCGAGCTTGGCGATGTGACGCACGGTGACGGTATCGACGGACATCGGGCGCGGATAGCGGCGGCCATGGGTAGGAGCAAGCGGCCTTCCCCCAAGGCTTGGCCCGCCCTGCCGGAACGCCGCAAGCTAGTCGGCGTTACCTACCCATGATCGCGCTCAGGATGCTTCAACTGGTTTTTGGCAAGGCGCTGGTCGTCCTCGGCCACCTTGTCGTGGCTCTGCTCGCCGTCGCGGTGCCGCTCGCCTTCGTCACCCAGGCCGCAGCGCCGCTAATGGCGCTTCAGATCGCTTCGCTGCTCATGTTCGCGGCCTTCACAGCGATCATGATTGGTGACGATCTCGCAGACCGGTCCAGGGGACGCAGGACTCACCGCGCCGTGGGCACTGGCCGTCCTGAACTCGCCTTGGCCTGAGGTCAGGCCGGGCGGCAGCCTCACCTTGCTTGCCCGCGTCCGTGCCCTCCCCTAACGCCGCCGCCCATGTGCGCACGCCGTTTCCTGCTGATCATCTTAATCCTCACGCTGCTCGTCGTTGCCGCCGCTTTCGCGATCTTCCAGTTCGGCGAGCGAGTGCTGATCGAGCAGGCCACGCCGCAAGGCCAATTTCAGGCGCCGCCGCGAAGCAGCGGACCCGACTATGCCAGTGCCGAAAGCTGGATTGCCCGTCCCGGCATCACTGACGATCCGTCCGCCTTTTTGCCGGGCGATGCACCGCAGGCGTCGATCACCCGCCCTGCCCACGCTTTCTTCATCCACCCGACCACCTACCTCCAGCGCGACCTGTGGAACGCGCCCTTATCCGGCAATGCTGACGCCGACTTTCGCTCGCGGCTATTCGTGCAGAGTCAGGCCAGCGCTTTCAATGGCGTCGCCGAGGTTTGGGCGCCGCGCTATCGGCAGGCCGCCTTCGGCGCTTTCCTCCTCGACAGCGAGGATGCGCGAAAGGCCCTCGATGTCGCCTATGGCGACGTCGAGCGCGCGTTCGATCATTTCCTCGCCGCAATCCCGGCGGGCGAGCCGATCATCCTCGCCGGACACAGCCAGGGTGCGCTTCATCTGTCGCGGCTGCTTGTCCGCCACGGAGGGAAGCTAAAGGACCGGCTGATCGCGGCCTATGTCGTCGGCTGGCCGGTCAGCACCCGCTCCGATCTTCCGGCGACCGGCCTGCCGCCCTGCACCGCCGCGGATCAGACGGGCTGCGTCCTGTCGTGGCTGAGCTTTGGCGAGCCATCCAACCCGGACATGCTGATCGATTCCTGGAAAGGCACCCCTGGCCCGTCCGGCATTGAGCGAAGCCGCGAGGACATGCTGTGCGTCAACCCGCTGACGGGAACACAGAACGGATCGGCGCCGCCCTCCGTAAATCCGGGGACTTTGGTCCCGACCGCGGACCTCACCAGCGCCACGCTTACCCCCGGCCAGGTCGGCGCCCGTTGCGAAAACGGAGTCCTGCTCATCGACGGCGCGATCCCGCCGCTGGGGCCCTATGTTCTGCCGGGCAACAATTATCACGTGTACGATTATGCCCTGTTCTGGGGCGCGGTGCGCAAGGACGCGGAGCGGCGGACGGCGGCGTGGCAGCGCTGATCACCGCCGACGCTGCAGCCTATGCGGCGCTCTTTCCGGGCGGCGGCAAGCTTGCCGGGCTCGACGTCGGCACCCGTACCATCGGCCTTGCCACCTGCGATCCGGGCTGGAGCTTTGCCGGACCTGCGGAGACCATCCACCGGGCCAAATTCACGCAGGATCTGGCCTTGCTTCGCACCTTCGTCGAGAGGCAGTCGGTTGCCGGGTTGGTCGTCGGCCTCCCGCTCAACATGGACGGCAGCGATTCGCCGCGAACGCAGTCGGTCCGCGCCTTCGCCCGCAACCTTGCCCCGCTGGAGCTTCCGTTGCTGCTGTGGGACGAGCGCTGGTCGACACAGGCGGTCGAGCGGGCGATGATCGCGGCCGACGTCAGCCGCGCCCGCCGCGCCGAGAAGGTCGACGCGCTCGCCGCAGCGCACATCCTCCAGGGCGCAATCGACGCACTGGCGCGCGTAGCCGACGCAGGCTAGTCCGGTAGCCGTGAACATCCTTTCCGTCGACCAGTTCAGCCACGAAGACGTCGCTCGCATCCTCGACCGGGGCAAGCATTGGCTGGCGCACATACGGACCGGCGACCGGCTCGACGGTGCGGGGCCGCTCGAGGGACGCTCGGTGGTCAACCTCTTCTTCGAGAACTCGACCCGGACCTTGCTCTCATTCTCTCTCGCTGCCGGCCGACTTGGCGCGTTCGTCACCTCCTTGCCCGTCGCGAACTCCTCGGTGAACAAGGGCGAGAGCCTGGCGGACACCGCGACGACGATCGGAGCCATGCGGCCCGACGTGCTGGTCATTCGCCACCCCGACAATGGCGCCCCGGCGGAAATCGAGAAGTGGGTGTCCTGCCCGGTCGTCAACGCCGGCGACGGCACCAACGAGCATCCGACCCAGGCGCTTCTCGACGCGGCGACGATCCGCCACCGCTTTGGCCGTTTTGACGGGCTGAAAGTCGCCATTTGCGGAGACATCAAGCATAGCCGGGTTGCGCGTTCGAATGCCAAACTGCTGCCGCGACTGGGCGCCGAAGTGCGCCTCGCGGGACCGCCGTCGCTAATCCCGGACGATTTGCCGGAGGCGATGAGCGTCGACGACGCGATTGCCGGCGCGGACGTGGTGATGATGCTGCGCGTGCAGCGGGAACGGATGAGCGAGGCTTTGGGCGACGCTCCGGGCGAATATCTCGCCCGCTACGGCCTCACGCGGCAGCGCCTCAACCGGGCCGCGCCCAATGTGGCGGTGATGCACCCGGGCCCGATGAACCGCGGCGTCGAAATCGATGGCGAGATCGCCGACGATAGCAGGCGCTCGGTGATCCCGCTTCAGGTCGAGATCGGCGTTGCGATCCGGATGACCTGCCTTGAGATGATCGCGGGGACCGTCGCCTAGCGCGACGCCATCCTGATCGGCGAATCCCCGGCGACCGAACGGACGAAGCAGCTTCCGCCCTTGCCCTGCAGGGTCCGGCAACGGGCCTGCGCCTCCTGCTGGCTGGCGAACCCCTTGACCGAAAGCCGGTACACGGTCCCGCGCGGACCGTTGAAGCGGGCAATCACCGGCGAATAAGCTTTGAGACCGGGATAGCGCTTGGTGATCTGGTCCCATGCCACCGATACGCGCTCGCGCGATCCGTAGGCGCCCAGCTGGACGACCGAATTGGAATTGCCCTGTGCTCGCGGTGCAGCGACAGGGCGCTTGGCCTTCGGCACGAAGGAAGCGGCGCGAAGGATCGGCTTGGCCTTTGCAGCCGGTGCCGCTTCGGCGACGGGTGGCACATATTCGGCAACCGGCATCGGCGGCGGCGAAATTTCTGCGACCGGCAGCGCAGCGAGCGGCTCGGCCGGAGCATAATAAGCTTCGGGCGCCGGCTCTGCGATGGCAGCGTGGGCGGGCAGTTGCGGCTGCGGCTGCGGTTGCAGTTCCGGCTGCGCAACCGGGGCTGCAGCGGCCATGCGAATATTGTCATTGCGACGAAGCGCGAGCCGCACCGGCTGTCCCGGGTCCGCAGCCGGAACGACCCCGGTCAGCGATGCGACCTGGTCCGATGCGCGCGCCGGATTGGCAAATTTCATCCACTCCTGAACGCGCTGATCGACGAGATTGGCCGGCAGGTCCTGGGCAGCGATCGTGCGGGCGGCTTCCCAGTCGCCGGCAATGGCGTGCGCCAGCGCCAGATTCTGGCGGACTCGCGGGTCGGACGTGACGGCGCGGGCGGAAGCTTCGAGAACGCTGACCGCCTGGTAGGGATCGCCGGCCAGAGCCAGCGCAAGCCCGTAGTCGGCGGGGTCGAGTACTTCCTGACCGGCCGCGAGGAAGGCGAGCGCTTCGCTCTTCTTGCCCTGTGCGATCGTCACCAGCACCAGCTTCAGGATGACCTGCGGCTGGTTGGAAATGAGGCTGAGCGAGTCCTTGTAGGCCGCTTCGGCCGAAGCAAAGCGCCCGGCCGCGAAATAGGCATTGCCGAGGAGGGCGCGGTAACCGGCGTCGTTCGGAGCTTTCTCGACCGCGCGCTCGGATAGCGGGATGGCCGTCGCGAAGTCGCGGGCCTCGAGAGCCTGCTGCGCCCGCAGCGCCAGCGCGATGTTCGAATCGCCCTTGGCGAAACCGCCGGATACCTGCGGCGCCTTGGCGCCGGAGCCCGCACAACCGCTCGCGATCGCGATGACCGCCGCGGCGGAAAGAGCCTTTGCGAAGCGTTGCGTGCTGGCCATAACTATTCCTTCCGTTTGGCCGTTGCGGCCATCGCGTCGAGTTCCGGCATTCCGGCCAGCAATTGATCGAGCGCCTCGGTCACAATCTGTTGGGCCGACTGACCGCCGACCGCACAGGCGAGCCTGAGCTTCAGATGACGCGCGGGGTCGAGGCGAAGCGTGAAGGCTGCCTTGGCCTTGCTCCCGGCTGCGGAGCGCGGGCGCGGAGCACGACGTGGGGCGGGCACCGGAGTGACTGCGACAACCGCTGCGGCGACCTTGGCAACTGCAATGGGCGCAACCTCCACGATTGCTGGAGCAGCCAACGCTTCTTCGGCTTCCGGCTCGTAGATCTCGGCGGTCTCGTCGAGCTCGCCGATTTCGTCCTCGCTGCCGACTTCCGCTGCCATCCGTCCGGCGATTTCCGCCTGCTGGCTATGCACCGGCGAATCGATTGGCGTCAGGCCAGCGAAGCTTGGACGCAACGGCTCGGCAACGGCCTCGCCGAACGCATCGTGATCGACGTCGCGGATGGGAGCAACGGCAGCCCGCGGCGGCTCGAAACCCATGTCGTTCCAGCCGAGGTCCTCGAGACCGGCACCGCTCTGGCCAAAGCCCTGGGGCCGCATCGCCGGGCGAGCGGCACCCTTGCGGGCCAGCAGGCCGGAGGAGAGCGATGCGAAAGCCTTGGGTTCGCTTGTCATGTCCGGGCCGCCCTTTACTGGCCGACGACCCGGCGGCCGAAGCCACCGACCGGACGCGGACTGGCCGAACCGTTGCCCGGCGCGGCGTTGGGGGCAGCAAACACTGTGCGGCGGAAATTCTTCTCGAGCCGGTCGGAGATGTAGGTCCAAAGCTCGGTAACTTCCTTGGCCGAGCGGCCCTTGGGATCGACTTCCATCACGGTGCGGCCGTCGATCATCGAGGCGGCGAAGTCGGTGCGGTGGTGAAGCGTGACCGGAGCGACGGTGCCGTGCTGCGACAGCGCGACCGCCGCTTCGTAAGTGATCTTGGCTTTCGGCGTTGCCGCGTTGACGACGAAGATCAATGGCTTGCCGGCGCGGTCGCAGAGGTCGACGGTGGCGCCGACGGCGCGAAGGTCGTGCGGGCTCGGACGGGTCGGAATGACGATCAACTCTGCGACGGCGATGACGCTCTGGATCGCCATGGTGATCGCCGGCGGAGTGTCGACTACCGCAAGGCGGAAGCCCTGCTGGCGAAGCACTTCGAGGTCGGACGCGAGACGGGCGACGGTGGTCTGCGCGAACGCCGGCATTTCCGATTCGCGCTCGTTCCACCAGTCGGCGAGGCTCCCCTGGGGGTCGATATCGATCAGGCAGACCGGGCCGGCGCCCGCCAGCTGCGCTTGCACCGCGAGATGGCCGGACAGAGTCGTTTTGCCCGAACCGCCCTTCTGCGATGCCAAAGCCAGAACGCGCATGCTTTTCCCCTTGAGCCCGTAAATCCGTTCGCAGCGAGGATTGGCACTGGAGGCTCTAAAATCTGGTTAACATCGGCAAGACCCTGTTGCGGCGGCGGCCGGCGCGGCTAGGCTGCGCAGGTCGAGCCTTGGAGCAGTGCATGCGGACTTTGGTCGCAATGACGATTAGCCTTGCCGCCTTCGCCGCGGCCGCGGCACCGGCGCAAAGCGTGAGGACCGGCGTCGAGGCCTGGCAGCGGGGCGATCCGGCTGCCGCCGTCGCCGTCTGGCGGCCGCTGGCGGAAAAGGGCGATGCCGACGCGGCATTCAACCTCGGCCAGGCCTATCGGCTGGGGCGTGGCGTGCCGACCAATCTTGCGGCGGCCCAGATCTGGCTCCTGCGAGCAGCGGGAAAGGATCATCTCGACGCGCAGGTGACGCTTGGCCTCCTGCTGTTCGAATCCGGCGACCGTGATGGCGGCCTGCGCTGGCTCAAGGCCGGAGCGGAGCGCGGCGACGCACGCGCGCTTCTGATCTACGGCACTGCGCTGTTCAACGGCGACGGAGTGACTCGCGATCCGGTGCTTGCCTATGCCTACGTCAGCCGCGCAGCCGCGAAAGGACTCACCGCGGCCAAGGTGACCCTCACGGAGATGGACAGGCTGATCCCGGTCGCTCAGCGCAGGAAAGGTGTCGCTCTGGCGCTGCGAAAGGCGAAGGCGGCCACACCCGCGCCCAGGCCGGCCGCTCCTCCCAAAGCGCCTTTGGCATCGAAAACGGCCACCGGCGGATGGCGCATTCAGCTCGGCGCCTTTTCGAAGCGGGCGTCGGCGGAGGCGCTATTCACGCGGCTGTCGCAACGGCCGCAGCTTGCCGGCCGGCAGATGGTGCTGGTGCCCGTCGGAGACATGGTGCGCCTGCAGGTCGGCCCCTTCCCCACCCGCACCGCCGCCGCGGCCGCCTGTGCCGCGCTTAGCAAAAGCGGCCAAGGCTGCTTCCCGGTCGCGGCCAAATAAGGCCTACTCGGCCACCCACTCGCGTTTGCGAATACCCTGCGCCCACAGCAGCGCATCGAGGCCGTGATGATCGAGACGCGCGTCGGCCACTTCGGCCAACGCCGGCTTCGCCCGATAGGCAACGCCAAGCCCTGCCTCGTCCACCATCAACCGATCGTTGGCGCCGTCACCGACCGCTAGCACGTCGGCCGTGGAGAGGCCGAGCTGCTCCCGCTTGGCAACGAGCAGATCGACTTTCGACTGCGCATCGACGATCGGCTCCTCGACCTCGCCGCTCAGCTGCCCGCCTACGAACCGCAAGCGGTTGGCTCGCACTTCGTGAAATCCGACCATCCTGGCGATCGGCTCCGCAAAGGACACGAACCCGCCCGAAACCAGCAATGCAAAGGCTCCGCCCGCCCGCATTGTACGCACCAGCGTTTCGGCGCCGGGGTTCACCACCACCCGCTCGGCAAGGCAGCGGCCGATCGTCCCCTCGTTCAGCCCGGACAGCAGTGCCACCCGCTCGCGAAGGGCGGCGCGAAAGTCGAGCTGGCCCTGCATCGCCCGCTCGGTGATCCTCGCGACTTCGTGTTTCAGTCCCGCGAAGTCGGCAAGCTCGTCGATGCATTCCTGCCCAATGATCGTGGAGTCCATGTCGGCGACCAGCAGCTTGCGGAAACGCGGCTCCTCGGCCTGCACCACGACATCTGCGCCGGAAAGCTGCCCGAGCGCCCGCCGCGCTGCGCCACGATCGCCACTAAAACGCAGATCGGCTGCATCGCCTTCATCGATCCAGTCGGCGAACGACGCTTGTGTGTCGACTTCGCGAAGCAGATTGAGCGCGCGTTCCACCAGCCTGTCATCGAGCCTGCCGGCTGCTATCAGCGTTGCAATGGGCATAAGTGAATCCGGGCGTCCTCCACTCGCGCTCATCGCCGGTCCGACCGCGAGCGGCAAGTCGGCGCTTGCGCTGGAGCTTGCAGAGCGCAGTGGCGGGGTCATCGTCAATGCCGACAGCGCGCAAGTCTACCGCGACCTGCCCGTGCTCAGCGCTGCTCCCACGGCGGCGGACGGAGGGCGGGCCGAGCACCGACTCTATGGCATCCTCGACGCTGCGGAGGCCTGCTCCGCGGCGGCCTGGGCAGAACTGGCGAAGAAGGAGATCGCGCAGATCCACTCCGGCGGGAGGCTTCCGATCCTCGTCGGGGGCACCGGACTCTATCTCCGCACCTTGCTGGACGGGATCGCGCCGGTGCCGGAGATAGGACCGAAGGTCCGGGCGGAAGTCCGATGCGCCTCCGTCGAGGGGAATCGGAGCAGGCTCGAGCAGCTTGATCCGCAGGCTTCTCGGCGGCTGAACCCAGGCGACACCAGCCGCATCGCCCGCGCACTGGAAGTGGTGCTTTCGACCGGCCGCACGCTGGCCGACTGGCAGCTCTACCGCGACGGCGGCATCCGCGATCACATCATGCTTCGTCCGCTGATCCTGCTCCCCCCGCGCGATTGGCTCCACACACGGTGCGACCGAAGGTTCGAGCGGATGGTGAATGCAGGCGCCGTGGAAGAGGTGCAGGCGTTGCTGTCACGGCAGTTGTCGCCGCACCTGCCGGCGATGCGCGCGATCGGCGTCAGAGAAATCACCGCCCTGATCCGCGGCGAGATCAGCCGGGAAGACGCGATCGCCGCGGGACAGCGCGCTACTCGCCAATATGCCAAGCGCCAGTACACCTGGTTTGCCCATCAGCCGCCCGCCGATTGGCCGCGGTTCACCACTGCGCTTGACCCAGATGGTATGCCCGGAGCGCTGGCGCTGCTCCCGGTGAACGCCTAGAACGCCGTCGTGGAGCTCACGCGCGAAGAGGACATCGACCCCGCGGCGCTTGCCGGCAAAAGGGTAGCCGTCATCGGCTTCGGCAACCAGGGCCGGGCGCAAGCACTCAATCTCAAGGACAGCGGCGTGGACGTCGTGGTCGGGCTGCGCGGATCGTCGGTCAGCCGGGCCGTAGCGCAGGAGCTTGGGCTCAAGGTTGCGGACCTAAACCAAGCCGTCGCCGCCGCCAATATCGTGATGCTGCTGACTCCCGACGAGGTCCAGGCCGGGCTCTATCGCGACATCGAACCCGACCTTCGGCGCGGTGCCGCACTGGGCTTCAGCCACGGCCTCGCCGTCCACTTCCGGCAGATCGAGCCGCGCGAAGATCTCGACATTTTCCTGGTGGCGCCCAAGGGGCCCGGAACCGCACTTCGCTCGCTCTATCAGGCGGGCAGCGGCATGGTAGCCCTGTGGGCGGTGGCGCAAGATGCCACCGGCGGCGCGAAGGCCATCGCCCTTGCCTATGGGCACGCCCTCGGCTGCGCGCGGGCCGGTCTAATCGCGTCGACCTTCGCCGAGGAGTGCGAGGCCGACCTCTTCAATGAGCATGCCGTCGTCTGGGGCGCGGTACCCGAGATTCTGATCGCGGGGTTCGAGACGCTGGTGGAGGCGGGAGTCGCCCCCGAAGTGGCCTATCTTGAATGCGTCGGCGAGCTGAAGCTCCTGGCGGAACTCATTGAGGCGCGTGGAATTGCCGGAATGCGCGAAGTCATCTCCAACACCGCCGAATTCGGCGCCCTGCGCGGGGGCCGCGGGATCGTGAACGATGGCGTGCGCGAGCGGATGAAGGCGATCCTCGGCGACATCCGGTCGGGCCGCTTCGCGCGCGAGCTCGGCGCCGAAGCCGACGGCGGGTACAAAACTCTGGAGCGATCACGCGCCGAGGCTCGCGCACATCCCGCCGAACAGGCACTGCGGCGCCTGCGCGCACTGCACCGGAAAGCCTAGCTTCCAACTCAGCGCAGTCGCGAGTCCGGGCCGATCGAAGGCTCTGGACAAGATCGCGCGGCGCCGGATCCAGCTCACAAAGAAAACTCCCGGCCGGAGCAAGTCCGACCGGGAGTGTTTCTGCTCTCGCTTGTGGCGAGTGTGCGGGCCTTAGCCGCGCTCGCCGGCCGGCGGCGGCGGCGGAGGCGGCGGAAGCGGGCAAACTTCGGTTGCCAGGATCACCGTTCCATCCGGGCAGGTCTGCGTCGCAGGCGCCATCGGCGGCGGCGGCGGCGGCGCCATCACGACCGGCGGCGGAGGCGGCGGAAGGAAGTTAAAGATCAGGCTCGCGAGGAGGCTGTGCGAACGGAACTTGCCGTCAAGCTCGAATTCGCCTCCGTCGAAGCCCTCGTCACCCGTCGTTTTAACGTTTTCCAGGGTGAAGAAGCGATACTTGAGGCCCAGTTCAGTCGCCGGATTGATGTGCTTGCGCACGCCAGCGACGATCTGCCAGGCGATACCCGTGTCAGAGAATCTGAAGCGGTCATTGTCGTCGTCGCCCAGAGGCGCATCGAACGAGTGTTTGATGCGGGCGACGCCGATACCGGGGCCAACATATCCGCCCCAGCCGCTGCCTTCGTCGCTGAAGTCCAACAGTCCGTTGACCATCGCCGAAATGACGGTGACGTCGCCGTCGACGTCATCCGCGAAAAAGCCCGGCGAAAGGTCGGTGCGGACCCCTTCGATCGACGCACGCTTGTAAGCCGCCTCGCCTTCCAGGCGGAACGAGCCGAAATCATATCCGCCGATGATATCGGCATCGTAACCGACCTCGTGGTCGATGGTCAGGCCCCGACGGCGCTCAATTTCGCCGTCGTCATACCGGAAGTCGGTATCCTGGACGACCATTCCACCGGCCTCGATGCCGACATAGCCGCCCTTGTCATTCGCCGCGGCAGGCGATGCAATCGCAACCGCTGCGACCGCTGCAAGAAGGTACTTGCGCATTTTATTCCCCTTATTAACGAACCTCAGGTGAGGCGTTCCGACTTGCTGCTACGCCAAAGCGGAGCCAATGCAAC
>JALYPM010000019.1 GCA_030856365.1 Pseudomonadota bacterium | reverse complement strand
ACGGCCCCGCGCCGACGCAGCTTGCGCCGACCAGCGGCACCATGGGCTACGGCCTTCCAGCAGCCGTCGCGGCCGCCATCCGCTTCAAGGACCGGCCGGTGGTGTGCGTGGCCGGCGACGGCGATTTTCTGATGAACGGACAGGAGCTGGCGACCGCCGTCCAGTACGGCGCGGACCTGCTCGTCATCCTCATCGACAACGGCAGCTACGGCACGATCCGCATGCACCAGGAGCGCGACTATCCCGAGCGGATTTCCGGCACGCAACTGGCAAACCCGGACTTCGCCGCGCTCGCCCGCGCGTTCGGCGGCTGGGCGGAGGCAGTAGAGCGGACCGAAGACTTCGCGCCCGCCCTGGACCGGGCGCTGAGGCAGAGCGGAATTCGCCTGATCCACTGCCGCACCGATGTGGAGCAGATCAGCAACCAGACGACGATTGCCGCGCTCCGCGAAAAATCGCGCGGGGCCTAAGCCCCTTTCTCGGTCCGCTCCGCAAGCGTGTCGTTGACCATTTTCGCGATCGAAGGATCGTTGCGCCAGATGCGGTACGACCGCCCGGCGAACGGGCTCGGCACTTCATGCTCAACGAACTCCGCGGTCGGGCCTTGCGGCGCGATCGACGCCTCGATCTGATGCGGCTGGATCGCCAGACGCGGAAGGAGGTCGCCGAACATTTCCTTGCGCCGTTCATGGCGATCGATCAGCTCTTCGCGCATTTGCTCTTCCCCGAAATTCGGTGTGTGTTCAAGCATTTAACACGGCTGGAAGATTAACATAAGCAAAGTTGAATCCGTATCGGAAGAAGACCGGTCGCGGATCACCACCTGAACGGGCAAGGTAAAGAGAGAGCCTGCAGCGCGCCTTTAGATCAGCCCCGCAAGCGGGCTTGAAGGATCGGCGTAGCGCCGCTTCTGCATGCGCCCGGCCAGGTAAGCGAGGCGACCCGCTTCGACCCCGGCCTTCATCGCCCGCGCCATCAGCACCGGGTTCTTCGCCTCCGCAATGGCCGTATTCATCAGCACGCCGTCGCAGCCGAGCTCCATCGCTTCCGCGGCGTCGCTGGCCGTGCCGACGCCGGCGTCGACCAGCACCGGCACCTTCGCGCCTTCCACGACCAGCCGGATGGTGACGAGGTTCTGGAGGCCGAGGCCCGATCCGATCGGAGCGCCCAGCGGCATAACGGCGACCGCGCCCGCCTCCTCCAGCTGCTTCGCCGCGATCGGGTCGTCGGTGCAATAGACCATCGGCTCGAAGCCTTCCCTGGCCAGCACCTCGGTTGCCTTCAGCGTCTCGCGCATGTCGGGATACAGCGTCTTGGCCTCGCCCAGCACTTCGAGCTTGACCAGATTCCACCCGCCCGCCTCGCGCGCCAGCCGCAGCGTGCGGATCGCCTCGTCGGCGGTAAAGCAGCCTGCAGTATTGGGGAGATAGGTGAAGCGCTTCGGGTCGATGAAGTCCGTCAGCATCGGCTGATTGGGATCGGCGATGTTCACCCGCCGCACCGCGACGGTGACGATTTCCGCGCCGGACGCCTCGACCGCGGCCGCATTCTCGGCGAAGTCCTTATACTTGCCGGTGCCGATGATCAGCCGCGACGCGAAGGTGCGCCCGGCGACGGTCCAGCTGTCGGCCCGAATGTCCTGCTGCGCAGTCACCTAACCACCTCCCACGAAATGGACGATCTCGTAATCGTCGCCGTCCTCGACCTTGACCTGTCCAAGGGTCGAGCGCGGCACCACTTCGACATTGCGCTCGACCGCGACCCGAAGCGGGTCGAGGCCAAGTTCGCTGCTGACCAGCTCGGCGACGCTAAGGCCGCTCGGCACGCGCCGGCGCTCGCCATTCACGGTCACGGAAAGAGTGTCATCAAGGCTCATGAGCAGGTGCCGAGATAGGAAGTCACTTGGCGCGAAGCAATCGCCCCGCTGGCAATCTCGACACTGGACGCGGCGGCGCTGCTCTGACAGATGCGCGCCAATCATGACGCAGGGAAAGACCATGGGCGACAGCAAGCCGGCCAGCGCCGCAACGAAAGGCGAACCGATGCGCATCGACCCGGCGCTGGTTCGCGAGCTCGCCGAGCTGCTGACCGCCAACGCCCTCACCGAAATCGAGGTCGAGGACGGCGATCGCAAGATCAAGGTCGCGCGCCAGCCGGCGGCCGTGATTGCAGCCGCGCCCGGTGCGGCCGTTCCGCAGGCGGCAGCGCCGGCTGCAGCGGCTCAACTGGCTGAAGAAGAAGTCAGGGGCGAAACGGTGAGATGCCCGATGGTCGGCACCGTGTTCGTCTCGCCCGAGCCGGGCGCCGCGCCTTTCGTCAGCGTCGGCGACACGGTCAAGCCCGGCGACACGCTGATGATCGTCGAGGCGATGAAGGTGATGAACCCGATCACCGCGCCCAATGGCGGGGTGGTGAAGAAGGTCTTCGTTTCCGATGCCCAGCCGGTGGAATTCGACCAGCCATTGGTGATCATCGGCTAGCCATGATCAAGAAGCTGCTGATCGCCAACCGGGGCGAAATCGCGCTGCGTATCCACCGCGCGTGTCACGAGATGGGGATCAAGACGGTCGCGGTGCATTCAACCGCGGACGCCGACGCGATGCATGTCCGCCTTGCCGACGAAACGGTCTGCATCGGGCCGCCGCCGGCAACCGAATCCTATCTCAACATCCCCAACATCATCTCGGCCGCTGAGATCGTCCAGGCCGACGCGGTCCACCCCGGCTATGGCTTCCTGTCGGAGAACGCCCGTTTCGCCGAAATCGTCGAGGATCACGGCATCGCCTGGGTCGGGCCCAAGCCGGAGCATATCCGCACCATGGGCGACAAGATCGAGGCCAAGCGCACTGCCGCCAAGCTCGGACTGCCGCTGGTGCCAGGCTCCGACGGGCCGCTGACCAGCGTTGCCGAGGCCAGGGAGCTGGCCGCCGGCATCGGCTATCCGGTGCTGATCAAGGCCGCGTCCGGCGGCGGCGGCAGGGGCATGAAGGTGGTCGAGGCCGAGGAGCAGCTCGAAAGCCTGATGAGCCAAGCCGCATCCGAGGCCCGCTCCGCCTTTGGCGACGAAACCATCTATATGGAAAAATATCTCGCCGACCCGAAGCACATCGAGTTCCAGGTGTTCGGCGATGGCCAGGGCGAAGCGATCCACCTCGGCGAGCGCGACTGCTCGGTCCAGCGCCGCCACCAGAAACTGCTCGAGGAAGCGCCCTCGCCGGTCATCTCCGCTGAGCAACGCGAGCACATGGGCGAGATCGTCCGCAAGGCGATGGCCGAGATGAGCTACCGCGGCGCCGGAACCATCGAATTCCTGTACGAGAATGGCGAATTCTACTTCATCGAGATGAACACCAGGCTTCAGGTCGAGCATCCGGTCACCGAGATGATCAGCGGCATCGACCTGGTGCGCGAGCAGATCCGCATTGCGCAGGGCGAAGGCCTGTCCTGCCGCCAGGACCAGATCCGCCTCCACGGCCACGCAATCGAGTGCCGAATCAATGCCGAGGACCCGGACACCTTCGCCCCCTCGCCCGGCACGGTGAAGAATTATGTCGCCCCCGGCGGAATGCACGTCCGCGTTGATAGCGGGCTCTACGCCGGCTATAAGGTGCCGCCCTACTACGACAGCATGATCGGCAAGCTGATCGTCTACGGCACCACGCGCGAGCGCTGCATCATGCGCCTCAAGCGCGCGCTGGAGGAGTTCGTGGTCGAGGGGATGAAGACGACCGTCCCGCTCCACCAGAAGATCGTCCGCGACCCGGAGTTTCTCGACGGCGGCTATACGATCAAATGGCTGGAAGGCTGGCTCGAACAGTCCCGCAACGCGCCCGACGAACGGTAGCGCTCGACCCGGGACGGAACAGTTTCGCGGTCAGAACTTTCTCCTTGTAGTGCCGAATCCAGGCCGTCGGGAGTAGGATGGGCGCATATCGCCAGGCCGACCGCAGCGACCGCCTCAAGGCGGGTGTCGGCGTGCTTGCGATTCACGCGGGGCTTGCGGCGATCATCCTCACCGGCCTCAACGTCGACATCGTCACGCGTGAGGTCGAGCGACTGACCACCATCGCTGTTCGCGAAGAGGTACCCTCTCCCCCGCCCGAGCCGATACCGCCGCCGCGGCCGGAGGAGAGCAGCGCACCCAAGGACGAAGCGGCGCCCGCGAACATCAAGTCGAAGCCGACGCCGGTGGTAGCTCCGACCCCGCCCATCCCGCTGCCGATCGAGCAGAAGATTATCGTTGCCCAAGTGCGCGGCCCCGAAGGCGCCGATCGCACCGCAGGCGCATCCAACGTGCCGGGAAGCGGGACTGGCGCTGGCGGTGAAGGCAGCGGCTTCGGCGGCGGCGGGCGCGGCGGCAACGGTAGCGGCGATGGGCGGGGGTTCACGCCGGCGCAGCGAGTGTCGAAGATTCCCGACCGCGAGTACCGCCGCTTCGTCGCCGTCAGCGGCATTTCGCGTGGGTCGGTCGGCATCACCGTCAAGGTGAACACCGACGGCCGCCCTTCGCATTGCCGCATCGCGCGCTCGAGCGGCAGTCCGGTCGTCGACTCGCTGATGTGCCAGATGACGGTCCAGCATGTCCGCTTCCGGCCAGCCCGCGATCCGCAGGGCCGCCCGGTCGCTCAGGACATCAGCTGGTTCCCCGACTGGTCCCCGCGCTAAGGCAATGCCTAGCGCGCGCTGGAAAGCGCAGTTGCTCCGGTTGGTTGGGCCAGGCGGACCGCGTCGCGGCCATAGATGTCGTCGAAGAAGGCGACCGACGATCCGCTCGGCACCGCGGTCAGATAAGTCAGATAGACCGGGACTGGATTGGCGAGCGGGACGGGCTGCTCGGGCTCCGCGCCATTGGCGTTGAGCGTCGTGCCGAACAGCCAGCGGCCCAACCGCGGCGCGTCTTCCAGTCGCACGCAGCCGCCGCTGAACAACCGCGATGCCTCGGTCAGCAGCTCCTTCTCGGGCGTGTCGTGGAGGTAGACCCCCTCGATGTTCGGGAACATGAATTTCATCTGCCCCATCGCATTGTGCGGCCCCGGAAGCTGCCGGACGCGGATTCGGATGGAGCCGTCGGCCACCGCTTTCCAGTCGATGGTTGCCGGGTCGACGACATTGGGATTGGGGCCCCAGTCGGACAGCACTTCATAGCCTAGCCGGCGCAGATAGGCGGCGCCTTGCTTGCGAACATTCGGCGCGATCCGCTCGGCGGTGAGATCGGGCGGGACGTTCCAATAGGGGTTGAGCGCCGCGTAGCGGATGAACGCGCTCATCATCGGCGTCGCATATTTGGGCTTGCCGACGACCACCCGCATCGAGTCCACGACCTGGCCGTTCTCGTACATGTACAATCGCTGCGCAGCCGCGTTCATTAC
>JALYPM010000011.1 GCA_030856365.1 Pseudomonadota bacterium | reverse complement strand
GCAATGGCTCCCCTCTCTAGGCGGCCCAACTTTCCGGTGAACCGAATGGGACGACATGGTTGGCGGCGTCGTGGCCTATGTCTGCCCGGCCGCCGAACGGGATGCCGGCGCTGCGGCACCAATGCTCAACGATCGCCAGTTCGTCGCTGCCGAACTGCGGTTCGTTGCCAGGGACATCGGCTACGCGGCCGAGCCGAATGCGCGCCACCCGCCGCAGGTTTGCACTCGAAGTGAGGTGAAACATCGTGCGGTCGATGCGATAGTGATGTTCGCTGAGCTCCTCGATCAGGAGATCGACGCCGGTGAAGTCCGGCTCCAGCGGGGTCCCGAGCAGGTTCGACAGCACCGTCATGTTGAAGGCCATGGCTGGCGGCTGGAGCCCGGGCTCCAGCGCGGCAGGGTCGCGCCGCACCAGCCAGTCGAGCGCTCGGCCGACAGCAGCGTCTCCGCCCTCGCGCAGGGCGTCATGCGGCATCGGCCCCCAGGCGACCCGCAGGCCCGCCTTGTGGAAGGCGGCATGGAGGAAACCGGAATCGCTGTAGCCCATAAGGAGCTTCGCGCGCGCTGCCTCCGGCAGCTCCGCGACCGCCTGCTCGGCGATGCGGTTGGAGCCATAGCCGCCGCGCGCGAACCAGACTGCATCGACTGACGGGTCCGCCATCACTTCCCGAAGTGCTGCCAGTCGCTCCGCGTCTGGCCCCGCGAAGTGGCCGTCGCTGAGGAAACATTGCGGATGGATGGCGATGTCGGCGTCGCCGCGGGCCGCGACAATGGCCTCGACCTGCGTGGCAGCCGCGGGGCTCAAAGGACAGCTTGGGGCAACCACCGCAATCTTCATCGTCACTCCCTATTTGTCATCGCCGCCGTCGCGCAATAGGGCGGCGGCGATGAGCGATTCCCCAATCTTCTTTTGCGGCATCGGCGGTAGCGGAATGCTTCCCCTAGCGTCGATCGTCCGCGCCTCCGGCCGCCGCGTCTCCGGCTCCGACCGCGCTCTCGACGCCGGCCGCCTCGCGCCCAAGTTCGACTATCTGAAATCGCTCGGCATCGGGCTTCATCCGCAGGACGGATCGGGGCTCGATCAGGGGATGACCCTGGTCACATCCGCCGCAGTCGAGGAGACGGTTCCGGACGTGGCGCGCGCGCGCGAGCTTGGGCTGAAGCATCTGACCCGCCCGCAATTCCTCGCCCAGTTGCTCAATGCTGCCCAGCGTAGCGTCGCCGTCGGCGGGACTAGCGGCAAGTCGACCGTGACGGGCATGATCGGCTGGATCCTGCACGACCAGCATCGCCAGCCGACGGTAATGAACGGCGCGGTGATGAAGAATTTCGTGACTGCGGCTGCCCCCTTCGCCAGCGCGCTGGTCGGCGACCCCGAGCTGTTCGTCAGTGAGGTTGACGAAAGCGACGGCTCGATCGCGCTCTACAAGCCGGAAGTGGCGGTGCTCACCAATATCAGCCTCGATCATAAGGAAATGGCGGAGCTGCGCGCGCTGTTCTCTGGATTTCTGGGAGCGGCTCGCAAGGCGATCGTCAACCTCGACGATCCGGAGACCCGAGCGATGGCCGACTCGCTGCCGGCGGACCGGAGCATCGGATATGGCTTCGACAGCCCCGGAGCGGATCTGCAGGGAAAGTCGCTCGAGCTGCTTCCTCACGGTTCCCGCTTCACCGTTGTCGCAGGAAACGAGTCGCATGAGGTGACTCTTGCGGTGCCGGGCCGCCACAATGCGTCGAACGCGCTTGCGGCCCTTGCCGCCGCTTGGGCGCTTGGCGTCCCACTTGAGCTCGCGGCATCGGCCCTTCAGCGATTTGAAGGCCTCAAAAGGCGCTTGGAAACCGTCGGCGCCGCTGCGGGAGTGACGGTGATCGACGACTTCGCGCACAACCCGGACAAGATCGAAGCCACGCTCGATACGCTCCGCGGCCACCCCGGCAGGCTGCTGATTATGTTCCAGCCCCATGGTTACGGTCCGCTCGCCAAGATGGGCGAGCCGCTGGCCGAGAGCCTTGCGCGCGGCATGGCACCGGACGACCGTCTGTACCTGCCCGATCCCGTTTATCAGGGCGGCACCGTCGAGCGCAGCCGGGGGTCGGACTGGCTGGCGCAGCAAGTTACCGCAGCCGGCGGAGAAGCCGTGCACATTGCGGACCGTGCGGCCCTTGGTGAGGCGCTGCTTGCCGAGGCGCGCGACGGCGACCGGATCCTGATCATGGGCGCTCGCGACGATACGCTCGGCGAGTTCGCAGCCGCGCTCGTCGCCGGGCTGCAGTCGAGGAACTGATCAGCTGCTGCGGCGTCGGGCAGGCATGGCACGACCCGGAACCGTCATCGGCTGGAAGCTCCCGCCCAACGAGCGCGACCGCCTGCTCCAGCGCTTCACTCCGAAATACGATTACGTCGTCGCGGACCATGTGACGCTGAAGGCTGGCGCCGGTGCCGATACGCCGTTGCCGGCAGAGAATTGCGCCACGGTCGTCGGCCGCTCCGACGACGGGGACAGCCTGGAATGCCTGGTGGTGGAGATCGGCGGGACGACCGATCGGCCGGACGGTTCGACCTACCACATCACCTGGTCGCTTGGGCCCGGGCGCAAGGCGCGCGAAAGCAATGACATGCTCCGCGACCATGGCTGGGAGCGTATTGACGATCCGATCAGCATCCGGCTGAAGCCCGACCGATTTTGATGGCCGCCAGGCAACCGCACCTGTTCCTCGATTGCGACGGGGTTCTCGCCGATTTCGACGCCGGCGCGCAAAGCTTGCTTGGGATGCTGCCCGATGCGTTCGAGGCGCGGCATGGGCGTGGCGAGTTCTGGAAGCGGCTGGCAAGGGCGCCAAACTTCTATGGATCGCTGGAAGAAATGCCGGATGCGCAGGAGTTGTTCGAGGCGGTGAAACATCTCAAACCGACCATCCTGACCGGGCTGCCACTCGGCAAATGGGCGGCGCCGCAGAAGGAGCAATGGGCCGCCGAGCATTTCCCGGGCGTGCCGATCATCACCACCAGGGCGCGCGAGAAGCACCTCCACATGGATCATGGGGACGTGCTGGTCGACGACCGGGAGAATCACCGCCACTTGTGGGAAAATGCCGGCGGCATCTTCGTGCATCACAAGAGCGCGAACGACAGCCTAAGGCAGCTGGCCGAGATTTATCCGTATATCACGGCGCCCGCTTAGATGACGGGACGAGCTTAAGCGGCGGCCTGAAGGTCGACCTTTTCGACCCACTCAGGCCAGAACGCCGGCTCCCGATTGGACCAGCCCGGAGCGGTCGCAGCGCTTTCGCTGATCGACTGCAATAGCGTCCGGCGCCTTTCCGGGTGAAGGTGCGGAAGGGCGGCCGCGGCACAGAAGGCCGCGGGCAGCCACGGGCGTGCTGAGGCACCGATCAGCCTTTCATACATGAAACGATAGGCGGCGAAATTCAAAAGCCGGTCCTGGCCAAGATCGAATGCGCTGATCGCGATCAGCGTGCCAAGAAAGGGCTCGATCATTTCCAGGCCGCTGTCGTCCGGAACCTGCAGACGCAGATGCTCCAGCTGCTTATACAAACGAGCCTGCGCGCGGATCGAGGAAGCCTCCCCTTCGTCGCGCGCCCAGCACTCGATCGCGTCACGGCGTCCGTAAGCAACATCGATGGAGCGGCGGATGTACCGCTGCGTCGCCTTCGAGAAGCCGGCGAACTCCTTCATCTCGGAAATCAGCAGAGCGCCATTGGCTGGCTGATTGGTCCGCGTGATCATGACCCCGACTCCTTTTGCCTGGACGGGATCATGCTTCCGCTATGGTTGCATATTGCTTAACCACAATCCCGCCCCCCGTTCACATAGAATCAGAGGCGGCGCGCTGCGGCAACGCGAAAATTTCACTTATCCCCATATATTTGGGTCGTGTTGATTATCGGCCACTTACTCATAGCCGGACGCGCGGTGGCCGATCAGTCCTGAAAGCCGGACGAAGGAGCAGGCTCTCGCGTCGATCCGGGCTGCGACGTCGCTGGGGGGTCCGACGCATCCATCGATTGATCGCTGCCAACGTCGACCTTCTTGTCGGCATCATGTGGGCTGCGCTTGAGCTGGTCTTCGAGCTCCTTCTCCGGCTCGCCCGAGATAGTCGCCGGTGGCGTTTTGCGATCATGGTCCACTGAATATTCCCTCAACAAGTCTGCGGTTAAACGACCGAAACGACCGCACCGTTCCTCATTGCCGCGGTTCGGCACAGCGTCCGTTTCGACCGGCGGTGCCGCCACTTCTGCAAACACGCCACGCTGCGATTGCCCACCCCCGGTGCCCGTCACTACAAGGCTGTCCTATGTTCCATTCGCCACTGCAGAGCGTTCGGCAGCGCCGCTTTTCCGACTGGCCCCTGGCGGTCAAGTCGATCCTCGGTTTCTGGCTGTTCTACGCGCTGACCGTCCTCGCGCGGGCGCTGTTGAGCTCCGATCCCGGCACGATCGTGCAGAACAAGCTGATTACCCTTGGCTTTGGCATCATCCTCACCGGCCTGATCTACGCCGCCGTCGCAACCTTCAGCCCAGGGCCCAGTATCCGGCGCAAGGCGATGGTCGCCGGCATCGGCTGCTTCATTGCGGCATGGGCTATGGCGGGCCTGCTGCTGCTGGCGGAAAAGGGAATGCGAGATTCGCAGGAGAAGTTTCGCTTCCAGGCCCGCGAGGGCTTCGTCGTCGTCGGACAGGGCCAGACGGTTCGAGTCGAGCGCGCCGCCTCCGAGCCGCTAGTGCTCACTTTGCCTCGCGTGGGCGAGCTGGACGGCCAGCGGCGCTTCCGGGTCGTCGCGGATACCGCCGTCATCTGGCTATTCTTCTTCGCGGCCTGGGCTTCATTCTACATCGCCCGCTTGGCCCAGGCCGAAGCGCTTGGCGCCCGCCAGCGCGCCACCGAGGCCGAAAGCGCGGCGCGCGCAGCCCAGGTCCGGGCGCTGCGATATCAGGTCAACCCGCATTTCCTGTTCAATACGCTGAACTCCCTCTCCTCGCTGATCATGGCCTCGCGCAATGCCGAAGCAGAGACGATGATCCTCAAGCTTTCGAACTTCTTCCGCTCAAGCCTTTCCCTCGACGCCTCGGCAGACGTGAGCCTGGCCGAGGAGATTGAGCTGCAGCGGCTTTATCTCGACATCGAAAAGGTGCGTTTCCCCCGGCGGTTGAAGGTGGCGATCGACGTCCCCGCAGACCTCGAAACGGCGCGCCTCCCTGCACTGATCCTTCAGCCGGTGGTCGAGAATGCGATTAAGTACGGCGTGTCGACGACGCGTGAGAAAGTAGAGTTGCGCATCACTGCCCGGGAGGCAGGTCCGGAACGGTTTACCATCGAGGTCGTCAACGGCGCCGGAAGCGCGCTTCGGAAAAGTGCCGCCGCACCGCCGGAGGGCACCGGCGTCGGGCTGGTCAACGTGTCGGAGCGGCTCAACGCGCGCTTCGGCCCGGCAGCACAATGCGAATTTGGCCCGCTAGGCGATGGCGGCTATCGAGTGATCATGACGTTGCCGCTGGTTCGGACCAATGGATGACAAGATCGAGCTGAAGCTCCTGATCGCTGACGACGAGCCGCTCGCCGCCGAACGATTGCAACTGCTGCTCGCTTGCTGCGGCGGAATCGACCTGGTTGGCACCGCGAGCGACGGCGAAAGCGCGGTAAGAATGGCTCACGCCCTCAAGCCCGATGTCGTGCTTCTGGACATCGCGATGCCGGGCCTCGACGGCATCGAGGTCGCACGGGCCCTTGCTTCCACGGACTCGCCCGCGGTGGTGTTCGTCACTGCCTTCGACCAGTTCGCCGTCGCGGCTTTCG
>JALYPM010000176.1 GCA_030856365.1 Pseudomonadota bacterium | reverse complement strand
GGTCACGTCATACGTGCCGCGGCAACAAGTTCTGGACTACGCTGCCAGAATGATTTCTTGCGGCGAGATCGATCAACGTGCCGCATCCAATCCTCGGAGAACTAAGTCTATCCTCCGCAATCGGCCGGACTTGCAGCTGGCCGGAGGGTGGGATCGAGGTGCCGTCCTAGAGCTGGACCTATTCGACGGGCTGAGAGTGTGGATGTCCGGGTCAACGGTCTGATCTCTCGAGCCTGACTTCAAGCTGTCAGTAGCCCTCAACGCGATACGGCGTCACCTAGATTTGTCGATCTGAGAATAAGGCTTGAGCCGCATGCCCGAGCGCCGGGTTAGCGGGCCACTACCGGGCACGGATAATCCGAATCAGTCCATGGAGTGGAAAATGAATAAAACTACCAAGAGTACGGGGCAGCCGCCGGAGCTCGCACTTGATCAGGCAAGTGGCGTCACAACCGGCACCGAAAATCCCAACCTCGACGTTTGTCCATCCTGTCATTATATGAGGCTTCGTATGGAACTCGCCTATCAAAGCTCGGCTTCAGGCCGTTGGAAGGCTCACCCAAGTGCCATGATGCCGGACGGTGCACGTGTGCGCGAAGCCATACTGCATTTGATCCATCGATCAGATACCATGAAATTCGTGGTTACTCAGTACGACATTCTCAAGGCATTATTCTTCGCCGATAAGAGTCATCTGAATCGGTACCGACGCCCCATCACGTTTGACCAGTATCATGCATTGCCGGACGGCCCTGTGCCTTCGCTGAGCTACGACGTGCTGAAAGAAGCTCTTCACGCCTTCGAGGCAATCGAAGTGGATGAAGCACTCTGGCAAACCGAACCGGCCGACGGACGTGCCATTAGGTATTTCGGCGCTCAGCGGGATGGATCAGAGGAAATACTTTCTGAGAGTGACATCGAAGAGCTCGACGCTGCTCAGGATCTCGTGCTGAAGCTTGGCTTTCGTGGCGTCTGGAATAAGACGCATGACGACCCGGCCTATCAGAAGGCATGGGCGCAGCGGGGTGACGCAAAGCGCTTCCCGATGCAGTATGAGGACCTGCTGGAGCGTCCCGATCCCAAGTTGATTGCCGACTTAGCGTTCGTTTCCAGTCACTGGTGAGCATCACTCCGCAATGCGGTGAGATCATCTTTGTGATGGCACCGAGTGTGGGCTATCGCAAATACCACATCTGCCTCGGCGCCAACGAACACGGGACTTTCCTTTTCCTGTTCCTGAACTCCGATAACGGATACGCGAACGACTGCATCTTCCCCTGCAGCGACTTTCCTTCGCTAGCTCCATCCAGCACAAGACAGTCAGTCGTCAGCTTCTCCATGCTGCCACGCTTCACGACGGCTCAGCTTGACCTTCACAATGCACAATCGTTCGGGATGATCGGTAAGCCCGTTGCGCAGGCACTGCGCACGCACCTGGAGTCGGTGAAGTCCCTGCCGCGGCCTGACAAGAAATTTGCCATGGCTGCTTTGGACAGCAGGCCTGACAAGAAATTTGCCATGGCTGCTTTGGACAGCATCATCTGACGGCGTTCTCGCAAGGCTACCGAACTCAAAATTGTGTGCGGTCAGATTAACTTGGACTTCCGCACGCACGGTCATTTTAGCTTGCATCCTTCCAACTTGGATTTGAATGAGGACACTCTACTGAGAGGGTCATATTCAGCTTGTGCGAGCGGCTTAAGCCTCCAACACCAGTACCGGCCATTCGCCCGCCCCGCGGTCACTCAGCGTCAGGCCCTGCTCCCGGTAGGCGTTGATCACCGCATCTACTTGCGTGTCCAGCAAGCCTGCGACGATGATCGTTGCGCCGGGCGAAAGCGCGCTGGCCAAATCCGGTGCGAGTTCGATCAGCGGGCCGGTGAGGATGTTGGCGATCAGCAGGTCGAACGGGGCGCGAGCGGCGAGCATTGGCGAGTCCATGCCGTCGGCTGTGGCTAGCAGCATCTCGCCGGGACCATGGCCGAGCTTCACGCCGTTGATGGCGGCGTTGTCGCGGGTGACGTCGACCGCGATCTCGTCGATATCGGTGGCGATGCAGCGGGCCTCGGGCCACAGTGCCAGCGCCGCGAAGGCAAGCAGGCCGGTGCCGGTGCCGATGTCCGCAACATTTGTAAATCGGCAATCATTGCTTGCGAGATCATCAAGCGCGGTGAGGCAGCCGGAGGTGGTCGCATGCTGACCGGTGCCGAAGGCAAGACCGGCATCGATTTCGAGCGCGACCGCGCCCGCCGGAACGCCGCCGCGGTGGGTTGGCGTGTGAACGTAGAAGCGGCCGGCGCGGATCGGGTCCAGCCCGGCTTGGCTCATCGTCACCCAGTCGGCTTCGGGCAGGGCTTCCAGCGTTGGCTCGCCGTAGCCGAGGGAGGAGAGGGCGGCCGTGTCATTATCGCTGGGGGGCCGCTCGAAGTAAGCGTAAATCAGCCAGCGGTCGGGCTGGGCCGGATCCGGCTCATCGGCGACCAGCACCGGCGGCGACGGGTCGCCGATGAACAGGTTCTCCGCTTCAGGAAGCGCCTCCGCCTGCGCTCGCGTGCAGGCAAGCGTCACCCGCCAGCTCATTTACCGCCGGCTTCCTTCGCCAGCCGCTCGTCTAGTCGCTTGGCTATCGCGGCCGAATAATCGGCGCATCCGCTGCTGTTGGTCAGCGGCGCCGTTCCCGCCATGCGCTTGATCATGTCGCTCGCCGAGGGGTGGGGCGTCAGCAGGATGTCGCATTCGGCGGCGGTTAGCTTCCGCAGCCCGGCGCGGAAGGCGGTGACGTAGGCGGGATGGTCGCTAAAGCGATAACCGTCGCGGCTGATCGGGGAGAGGCTGTCGGCGTAGACCATCGTCCGGCAGACGCCGCCGTCGCAGCTGACCCATTGCCAGCTGAGCGCACCCGGCGTGTGGCCGGGCGTGGCGATGGCGGTGAACTGAAGGCTGCCGAGGCGGACCGTCTCGCCGCCGTTGATGATGCGGTTCACGGTCGCGGCCGGGAAGGGCGGGTGCATTCCGACTTGCGGGTCGGCGGGGCCGGAAGTGCCTGTCCGGAACACTGCGGCCGCGGCAGGAGAGGCGACCAATTGCGCGCCCGTCAGCTGCTGCAGCCTCGCAATGCCGCCGACATGGTCGATATGCTCATGGCTCTGCAGCAGATATTTGACGTCGGCCAGCTGGAACCCGAGGTTGCGAATGTTGCGCGCGACGATTTCGGCGCCCGCTTCCGTGCCCGCGTCGATCAGGACATGGCCGCCGCTGCCGGTGACCAGGATTGCGGAGATGCCGCAGGTGCCGACGAGATAGACGTTGCCGTGGATGCGTACCGGCGGCGCCGGCTTGTCCCACTCGTCAAATTCCTTGCAGGCCGCGGCGAAAGCGGGCCCGGCGGTTTCGATCGGAGCGACCGGCCGCTCCACTTGCCGCGGCGGCTTGCCGAGCGGGACGGTGATCTGCTGGGCCAGCGCCAAGGCAAGCACGAGACTAACGAACATAGCTCGCTCCATTGACGTCGATGACCGCGCCGGTGGCCGATGGCGGAGCATCGATGGCGAGCCAGCGGATGGTCTCGGCGATTTCGTCGGTGCTGGCAACGCGACCAAGCGGGATCTCGGCGAGGATTTGAGCGCCGCCGCGGCTGTCGAGATATTCCTGCGTCATCTCGGTAACGGTGAAACCCGGAGTAACCGCGAAGGCTAGGATGTCCTCGGCCGCATAGCCACGCGCGATGCTCCGGGTCATCGCCACCATGCCTGCCTTGGACGCGGCATAGTGCCAATGCTTGGGCGAATCGCCGCGAAAGGCGGCGCGGCTGGCGATATTGACGATCCGGCCTTCGCCGCCCCGCTCGCGGAAGTGGGCGATGGCGAGGCGACAAAGGTCGGCCGACGCCTGGAGGTTGATCGTCAGGGTGCGCTGCCAGGCGGCCTGCCACTCGTCGTCGGGAGCATCGTCGGCGATCGCTTCGAAAACGCCGGCATTGTTGACCAGCACGTCGATTTTACCGCCGAGCCGCTCCAGCGCTTCATTCCAGACTCGCCGCGGTGATTCGGGATCGGCGAAATCGCCCGCGACAAGTCCGTCGTTACCACCGGTGGAATGGCCGGCGACATTGTGGCCGGTGGAGCGAAGGAGAGCGAGGGCCGCTGCGCCGATTCCGCGGCTTGCTCCGGTGACAAGGACGTTCATCGCCCCCGCCTAGCCGCGCGGGCCGGGCGAGGAAAGGATCAGGCCGCGAAGCGGGCGACGAAGTCGCTTGTGGTGGTCCTGAAGTCGGCGATCTGCTGGCTGAAGCGGCCGAAGCCCTGCTCGACCTGATCGATGTCCTGCGCCACGTTTTCGGTGTCGGAGCGGATCGCGGCGATGGTCGAGCTCATCGAATCGGCGGCGAGCGCCGTCTCGTCGACCGCGGCGGTGATCATCGTCACCGTCTGCGCCTGAAGCTCCATCGCCTGGCGGATTCGGTTGGCGGAGCTCTGCACTTCCTCGACGGTCGCCTGGATCGATCCGTTGGCGTCGACCGTCTGGCGGGTCGCTTGCTGGATGGCGGTGATCTTGTTGGTGATGTCGTCGGTGGCGCGCGCCGTTTGCGAAGCGAGACTCTTCACTTCCTGTGCGACGACCGCAAATCCACGGCCCGCATCGCCGGCACGGGCCGCCTCGATCGTTGCGTTGAGCGCCAGCAGGTTGGTTTGGCCCGCGATGTCGCGGATCAGGCCGAGGATCGACTCGATCGCCTCGACGTGGGCGGACAGCGCGTGGCTGACCTTCACCGCCTGGCTGGCCTGGTCGCCGGCGCGGATCGCGACGTCCGCGGCGACCTCGACTTCAGTCCGGGCGTCTTCGATCGCGCGAATGAGGCCGGCCGCTGTCTGAGCGGCTTCGCGCATGGCAACGGCGGATTGCTCCGCGGCGGCCGCGACTTCGCTCGTCTTGCCGAGCATTCCACGTGCGCTGGACGAGGTGCTGGATGCCTGGGCGCGCAACTGCTCGCTCTCGGTGGTGAACTTGCCGACGACGCCGCCGACCTTGCGGTTAAACTCGCTTGCCTGCTCCGACAGCCGCGCCTCATGGGCTTCCTGCGCGATTGAGAGGCCGTGGTGATACCAGACGTCGCTCTCGAGCATCTTCACCGCGTGAAGCGTGCGGAAGAGCTCCTGGCGCTCGGCATCGTCGGCAACCGACTTCACCGCTTCGAAAGTGGCTTCATTCTCGGCGAGAAGCGCCGCCATCAGGGTGGTCAGCGACACGCCGGCGGTGGTGGCGCTTTCGACATAGCCACGCGCGGCCGCGATCCAGTCGGACCGGTCGGTACGCTGGAACTTGTCGCGGATGTAAGGAAGCACCTTGGCCGAATAGCGGTCGAGCTCGCCGTCCGAAAATGACGAACCAACGTCCTCACCCTTGCGATAGCTGACCCAGAACGCGCGCGCGATGTCCATTTCCGCATGCCCAATGTGCGCCCACAAGCGGGCCGCTCGCACGGCAAGATCGCCGCTGGGGCCGAATGCGCGAAGCCCCCGGGCGAGGTCGTACGCCCGGTCGCCGGACTTGCCCTGATCTTTGTTCGCGCTCGCCATCATCGTTTCCCGCTCAACCAATGTTCGCTGCTTCCTTGCCGTGGAAATGGTTAAGACGAGGTTAGGCGGAGCGGCTCTCATGTTGCTTCGCGGCAAGCGCGCCTCTAAGCGGGCGGCGATCCATTCACGCAGGCCAAAACGGCCTCCATCGTTCGAAAGGCAGGTCATGGCCGCCACCTCACCGCGACCCTTGTCACCGCACCTCAGCATCTGGCGCTGGGGACCGCATATGCTAGTGTCGATCCTCCACCGGATTACCGGCGGAGCGCTGACCCTCGTCGGCCTCGCGCTGCTCACCTGGTGGCTCGCTGCCCTCGCCGGAAGCGACAGCGCTTATGCCGATTTCAGCGCCTTCACCCGTCACTGGTTTGGGATAGTCGTCCTGATCGGCATCAGCTGGGCCTTCTTCCAGCATCTGCTCTCGGGCATCCGCCACCTGTTCATGGACGCCGGCCAGGCATTCGAACTCAACGTCAACAAGAGCGCCGCAGTGGCGACAATCATTGGATCACTGGTGCTAACCGCGCTGTTGTGGGCCTATCTTCTGGGAGTGGCACGATGAGCCAGAGCGAAAGCGCGACCCCGCAGGGCAAGGTCCACGGCCTCGGCACGGCCGGCCACGGCGGCCAGCATTGGCTGGCGGAAAAGACGATCAGCGCGGCATTGGTCCTGCTCAGCGCATGGCTGCTGGCTTCGCTGCTGTGGCTGCCGGCGCTGGACAAGCAGACGCTCACCGAATGGCTGCGCGAGCCGACAGCGGCCGTGCCGATGGCCCTTTTCATCGTGCTCAGCTTTCAGCACGCGCTCGACGGGATGAAGGTCGTCGTCGACGATTATGTGCATGACGAGGGCAATCGCTTCGCCAGCAATACCATCCTGCTGTTCCTGGCGGTGGGAGCCGGGGCTTGGGCTTTGTTCTCGCTCGCCCGCATCGCCTTCGGAGTGGCAGATTGAGCGCCTACAAGATCATCGACCACAGCTATGACGTCGTCGTCGTCGGTGCCGGCGGCGCCGGTCTTCGCGCGACGATGGGCGCGGCGGAAAAGGGCCTGCGCACCGCCTGCGTCACGAAAGTGTTCCCGACGCGAAGCCATACCGTGGCGGCGCAGGGCGGAATCGCCGCGGCGCTCGGCAACATGGGGCCGGACCACTGGACATGGCACATGTACGATACCGTCAAGGGCTCCGACTGGCTCGGGGACCAGGACGCGATCGAATATCTCGTCCGTGAAGCACCGGCGGCCGTTTATGAGCTCGAGCATGCCGGAATGCCGTTCAGCCGTACCGACGAGGGCAAAATCTACCAGCGCGCCTTCGGCGGAATGACCCAGAACATGGGCGAGGGCCCTGCCGCGCAGCGCACTTGCGCCGCCGCCGACCGCACCGGCCATGCGATGCTCCACACGCTCTACCAGCAGAGCCTGAAGTATGACGCGGACTTCTTCATCGAATATTTCGCGCTCGACCTGATCATGGAGGGCGGGGAGTGCCGCGGCGTCGTCGCCTTGTGCCTCGACGACGGGTCGATCCACCGCTTCCGCAGCCAGGCCGTCGTACTTGCGACCGGCGGCTACGGGCGGACCTATTTTTCGGCGACCTCGGCGCACACCTGCACCGGCGACGGCAATGCGATGGTGCTTCGCGCCGGCCTGCCGCTGCAGGACATGGAGTTCGTCCAGTTCCACCCGACCGGGATTTACGGCGCGGGTGTGCTGATCACCGAAGGCGCACGCGGCGAGGGCGGCTACCTCACCAATTCCGAAGGCGAGCGCTTCATGGAGCGCTACGCTCCGAGCGCAAAGGACCTTGCCAGCCGCGACGTAGTTTCACGCTCGATGGCAATGGAGATCCGCGAGGGCCGCGGTGTCGGTGACAGCAAGGACCATATTTTCCTTCACCTCGACCATATCGATCCGAAGATTTTGGCCGAGCGGCTACCGGGAATTACCGAGACGGCGATGACCTTCGCCGGGGTCGACCTGACGCGCCAGCCGATCCCGGTGGTGCCGACGGTGCATTATAATATGGGCGGCATCCCGACCAACTATCACGGCGAGGTGGTGACGCTCCGCGACGGAAATCCGGACTCGGTCGTTCCGGGCCTGTTTGCCGTCGGTGAAGCGGCCTGCGTTTCGGTGCATGGCGCCAACCGCCTCGGCTCGAACAGCCTGATCGATCTCGTCGTGTTCGGCCGCGCGGCCGGCCTCCGCCTCGCCGAAGTCGCCACGCGCGGAGCCACTCTGCCGGAGCTGGTCAAGGACTCGACGGAACTGGCGCTCGGCCGGCTCGATCGTTTCCGCTACGCCGACGGCGGCAGCCCGACTGCGCAGATCCGCCTCGAAATGCAGCGGACGATGCAGGCCGATTGCGCAGTGTTCCGCACCGAGCAGACCCTGACGGAAGGCGTAGGCAAGATCGACCAGATCAACGCGCGGATGCAGGATGTGAAGGTCACCGACCGCAGCCTGATCTGGAACAGCGATCTGGTCGAGACGCTGGAGCTCGACAACATGATTGGGCAGGCGGTGGTCACCATGCATTGTGCCGCCAACCGCAAGGAAAGCCGCGGCGCCCACATGCACGAGGACTACCCCCAGCGCGACGACGCCAACTGGATGAAGCACACGCTCGCCTGGTTCGAGGGCTGGGGTGGCACCGGCGGCGGCGTCAGCATCGATTACCGCCCGGTGCACCAGTACACGCTCAGCGAGGACGTCGAGTACATCAAGCCCAAGGCCCGCGTCTATTGAGCGAAGCGGCGCTGTGGCTCGACTATGCCGTCGCGGCGGCCATCGCCTTCTCTCTCGTCTATTTCAGGTGCTGGCGGATCGTCCCGTCCATGTTTGCGGCAACGCTCGCCGCCCTCGCCATATATCTGCTGGTGTCGGTCATCCGTGGCGGTAGCCTGGATGACCCGTTCCTGGAGGCGGCGCTGATCATCAACGGCAGCTTAAGCCTGATCTTCGCGGGAGTCGGGGCCGCTGCCGGCTCGGCTTACGGCCAGGCAGGGCGCAAGTCCTGAGCTGTTGGGGAATGGCAGCGGCTCGGCTAGAGCCGCGCGCATGAACGATCCCGTCCCCCCGAAACGCATTTTCCCTACCTCGAAGGTCGATGCTCAGGCGGCTCAGCATGTCCCGTCGGCGCCCCAGACGGAGAGTTCCGCTTACCGCCTGGCCTTTCAGGACACCGAGTTCCTGCTGCGCGAAGATCTACGCGCGGTCCGCTTCCAGCTTGAGCTACTGAAGCCCGAGCTGATGATGAACGAGGCGAAGATCGGATCGACCTTCGTCTTCTATGGCTCGGCGCGGATTCCCGAGCCCGCGATGGCCGATGCTTTGGTCGAGGCGGCGACCGATGACCGCGAGCGCGAGGTCGCCGAGCGGCTAAAGGCCAAGTCCAAATATTATGACGTGGCGCGCGTTCTCGCGCGGCTGGCCAGCAATTGCGACTGCGACGAGGATGGCCAGCGTCAGTTCGTCGTTTGCTCGGGCGGCGGCCCGTCGATGATGGAGGCGGCAAACCGCGGCGCCAACGACGTCGGAGCGGAGTCGATCGGCCTCAACATCGTGCTCGCGCATGAGCAGATGCCCAACCGATACGTGACGCCGGACCTCAGCTTCCAGTTTCACTATTTCGCGCTTCGCAAGATGCACTTCCTGCTGCGCGCCCGGGCCGTTGCGGTTTTTCCCGGCGGCTTCGGCACGTTCGACGAATTCTTTGAGCTGCTGACCTTGATCCAGACCGGCAAGGTCCGGCCGCTACCGGTGCTGCTGTTCGGCCGCGAGTTCTGGAGCAAGGTGGTCGATTTCCAGGCGCTCGCCGACGAGGGCGTGATCGCCCAGCACGATCTGGAACTGTTCCACTGGTGCGAGGATCCGGTTGAGGCCTGGGCGTTTGTCGAGCGATACTACGAAGAGGCCTGAGGCGGGCGCTTACTGGTTGTTCTGTTGCTCGCCGCCAGTCGCGGCTTTCTGACCGGTAGGCGGGTTGGCCGCCGTCGCGTTGCCGAGCGCGTTTCCGCCCGCAGGGGTGGCGCTTCCACCCTGTGCCGGCGTGGAAGCATCGCCGGTGGTCGGCGCGACCGCATTCGAAGCTGCTGCGGGTGCGCCCGCAGCAGCTGCGTCATCGGCGCATTCCGGCCCGGCTGCTGGCAGCGGCAGAGGGGAGGCGTCGCGGCTGTTGAGGAAGGCAATGATGTTGGCGCGCTCTTCCGGGTTCGACAGGCCAGCGAAGGTCATTTTCGTGCCCTGAGCGAACCCTTTCGGATTGGCGAGCCAGGCGCTCATCGTCTCGAAATCCCATGTTCCGCCCTTCGACTTCAGCGGCTCCGAGAAAGCGTAGCCGGGATGGGCGGCAACCGGATTGCCCAGGACGCCGTAGAGCGCCGGGCCGAGAGCGTTGGCGCCGCCCGGTTCGGCATTGTGGCAGGCTGAGCATTTGGCGAAGCTGGTCTGACCCTTGGCCGGGTCGGCGGCGGCGAGATAGCAGGCGATCGGCTTTTCCGCCGCAACCTCGCCTTCGCCCTCGGCGACCACGCCGGGGATCGGATAGCCCATTGTCTCCGGCCGGTGACCACTGAACACCTCGCCGCTGACGATGGATCCGCCGAGCGCGATAATGCCTGCGAACAATACCCAGCCGGCAATGGTGTTGAAGCGGTCGGTCATGAAGTCCCCGTCGGCCGAGCGGCCAAACTGTGCACGAATTGGGCATGCCCTTTAGGGGGCGGCGGGCGGTTCTTCAAGCGCAAGCAGGTGTTGCCGGCGGAGCCTTCCGAGCGGATGACAGCGATCACGCCGCCAGCCTCGACCGCCCGCCGATCACCTGCTCGATCGCGCGCACGTAAAGGGTCGGCAGACCGGCCTCGGCGAACGTGCCGATCGGCTGCCACCAGCCCTCTCCGGTTGGAGTCGCGCACTTCACGACCGACAGGAACAGGCGGAAGTGAGTGAAATCGAAGCGCACCAAGGTGATTGGCTCCCCGACAGGCGGCGCGTCGGCATCCCACTCACCGCCCGGCAACGCAGGCATTCCGCCGAGCATTCCGCGAGTGGGGCGGCGCACCAGCCAGACGCAGCCGTCTCGTTCGGTCCACCAGGCGGTGCCGTGCCGCACCGGCCGCGCCCGCTTCTCCGGGGTGGGCGGAAAGCGCTCCGGATCACCGCTGGCGAAGGCCGCGCAATCGGGCTGTAGCGGGCACTTGCCGCATAAAGGCTGGCGAGGCCGGCAAATCGTCGCGCCCAGGTCCATCATCGCCTGGGCGAATTCGCCGGCTCCAGTTGCGGGCGTCAGCCGGTCGGTCAGCGCATGCAGCCGAGCCGCCGAGCTCCTGACCAACCGATCGAGCGCATTCAGCCGCGCCACGACCCGCGCGACGTTGGTATCGACGACGATGGCGCGCTTGCCGAAGGCGATGGCGGCGATCGCGGCGGCGGTATAGGCGCCGACGCCCGGAAGCTTGCGGAGCTCCTCTTCCGTCTCGGGAAAGCCGCCGCGCGCCGCGACTTCACGGGCACAGGCGATGAGGTTGCGGGCACGGGCGTAGTAGCCGAGGCCGGCCCATTCGGAGAGAATATCCTCGTCGAGTGCCGTCGCCAGCGCTTCGGTCGTCGGCCAGCGCGCAACGAATCGCTCGAACCGCGGGGTGACGGCGGCAACGGTAGTCTGCTGGAGCATGACCTCGCTCAGCCACACGCGATAGGGCTCCGGCGGGGCCGATCCGGGTGGCGAACGCCAGGGCAAATGCCGGAAGTTATCCACATAATGTTGGATCAGCCGTTGAGCGGCATTGGCTTGCATCGGGTCGCTATGGCATGACCTGAAGCGATGGCGAAGAGAGTGACTCAGCCGAAAGACGCCCCCCGCAGCGGACGCGTGCGTGCCGCGGGCGAGATGGTCGGCGACATCGGCGGGGTCGCGTTCCGCCGCTTCGGCTTCGTTCAGTCATCCGTGGTCAGCCGCTGGAAAGAGATTGTCGGCGAGCGCTACGCGAAGGTCTCCTCGCCCGAATCGATCAGCTTCCCGGCGGGCAAGAAGTCGGGCGGAGTGCTGACCTTGCTGGTCGAGGGCGCTCACGCACCGCTGATCCAGCATCTGACGCCGCTGATTGTTGAGCGGGTCAATCGCTTCTTCGGCTATCCGGCGGTTGCGCGTCTGGTCTTCCGCCAGGGGCGCCCGCCCGCTGCCCCGGCGCGGCCGAAGCGGCCAGAGCTGCGGCCGGTGCCGATGGAGCTTGGCGAAGGCATTCGCGAAATCGCCGACCCCGAGCTTCGCGCCTGCCTCGAATCCTTGGCGGCGAGCCTGACCGCGACTAGTGGCGCTCCCGTCGTCCCCAATCCCGACGAAATCGTCATTCCTGTCATTCACCGGAGCAAGTGACCCTATGAAGCCGATCCAACTGACCATGGCCGTGGCGGCGATTTTTGCCAGCGCCGCCTGCAACGCCGAGAACGGCACCGGCGCCAACAGCAATTCCGCGGGCACCGCGCAGGCAGTGCCGCCGCCGCAGGGCGGGGATTGGTCGACCGTTGTTACGCAGACCGCCGAAGGCGGCTATCTGATGGGCAATCCGAGTGCCGGCGTGAAGCTGGTCGAGTTCGGATCGATGACTTGCCCGCATTGTGCCGACTTCGACGAAGCCGCGCTTCAGCCGCTGATCGACAAATATGTGAAGAGCGGCCGTGTCTCCTTCGAATTCCGCAACTACGTGCGCGATTCGCTGGACGTCACCGCTTCGCTGATTGCCCGTTGCGGTGGCCCCAAGCAGTTCTTCCCGCTGACCCGGCAGCTGTTTGCCGGGCAGAGCGAGTTCATGGGCAAGCTGCAGGCGACGCCGGCGGCCCAGCAACAGGCGCTGTCCTCGCTTCCGCCGCAGCAGCAGTTCACCGAAATCGCCAAGATCGCCGGCCTGCAGCAGTGGGCGGCGCAGCGCGGCCTTCCGTCGGCCAAGAGCAGTGCCTGTCTGGCCGATGAGGCCGAGGTCAACCGGCTGGTTGAGATGAACGGTGACACGACCAGCAAGTATCCGGATTTCCGTGGGACGCCCTCGTTCGTGCTTAACGGCGATCTGCTCGACAATGCCTCAACCTGGCAGACGCTCGAGCCGCAGATCCAGGCGGCGCTCGGCGAGCGCGGATAGCGTTGCTCCGGGGGGAGGGCGCAAAGTGAAGATCAGACGGCTGAAGCTCAGCGGGTTCAAGAGCTTCGTCGAGCCGTCCGAGCTTCGCATTGAGCCGGGGCTGACCGGAGTGGTCGGCCCCAACGGTTGCGGCAAGTCCAACCTCCTCGAGGCGATCCGCTGGGCCATGGGCGAGGGCAGTCCGAAGTCGCTTCGCGGCGGCGGAATGGAAGATGTGATCTTCGCCGGCACCGCCAGCCGGCCGCCCCGCGATTTCGCCGAAGTGTCGCTGCTGCTCGAGCGTGACGCGGGCGAGGAGGGCGGCCCGGCGGGGGAAAGCGAAGTCACTCGCCGGATCGAGCGGGGCGCGGGCTCCGCCTACCGGATCGACGGCCGCGACGTTCGTGCCAAGGATGTCTCGCTGTTGTTCGCCGACGCGGCGACAGGCGCTCATTCGCCCGCGCTGGTCAGCCAGGGCAAAGTCGGATCGATCATCGCCGCCAAGCCGACCGAGCGCCGCCTCCTGCTTGAGGAAGCGGCGGGCATTTCCGGTCTCCACGCCCGCCGTAAGGATGCCGAGCAGAAGCTTCGCGCGACCGAGGCCAATCTCACCCGCCTTGGCGAAATCCTCGGCGAGCAGGAACAGCGTGCCGCAGCGCTTCGGCGGCAGGCGCGCGCCGCCGAGCGCTACCGGCAGCTCAGCGACAAGATCCGCGTCGTCGAGGCGCGGCTGGTCCACGCCCGCTGGGTCGAATCGGATCGCAGCGCCGAGGCCGCCAGCGCGGAGGCGCGCGAGGCGGAATCGCAAGTCGCCGCACTGACCGAGTCGATGGCCGCCGTGCGCCAGGAGCAAGAGCAAGCCGCTGCCCTGCTGGCCGAACGGCGAGCGGAACTCGCTCGTCTGCGGGATTTAAGCCACGAGCTGGCGCATCAACTGGCTTCAGCGCGCGCGCGGCGTGACACCGTTGCTCGGCGGCTGGAGGAATTGTCGCGCCTCGACGGGTCGCTCGCCGGCGATATCGCTCGTGAAGAGGCGCTCAAGGCCGATGCAGTCGCCGCGATTGGGCAGTTGGAGCAGGAGCGGTCGGCGATCGAACAAAGGCTTGCCGACGCCGAAGACCAGGCAGCGCGGATCGCCGCCGAGTTGACCGATCTCGAAGCCAAGTCGCGTGAGTCGGAGACGGCGCTGGCCGAGTTGCTCGCTCGCCAGGCGGCGATGCGCGCGGAGCGGCGGGTCGCCGAAGCCGCGCTGGAGGCAGCGCGCAACCAGCTGCGCCGCACTGAGAATGAGACAGGCGCGCTAGCGTCGCAGCTTCAGGCGCTTGGTGACGGATCGGACCATCGAGCTGCGCAAGCGGAAGCGCTTCTAAAGGGCGCAGCGGCGGCGAGCGCTTTTGCTCAAGCCGAGCAGCAGCGGGTGGCTGCCGAGGAAGGGCGCAGCGCGGCGGCGGAGCAGCGCGACCGTGCGGAGAGCGCACTGGCATCCGCCAGAGCAGCGCTGTCGGCGGCACGGTCGGAACATGACGCGCTCGTCCGCGCGCTCGACCATAGTGGTGGCTCGGCGATCGCCAGCCTGCGCGCCGAGTCGGGCTATGAGCATGCGCTGGCCGCAGCGCTGGGAGAGGATGCGGACGCGGCCATTGGTGGGGAGGGTCCGCGCCGCTGGGAGGGGAGCAGGGCAGCCGCCGGCGATCCGCCGTTGCCGACGGGCCTCGACTCGCTCGCCGATCATGCGATTGCTCCACCCGAGCTGATCCGCCGCCTTCGGCAGGTCGCGGTTGCGGAGATGGACGGCGGCCAGGAGCTCGCCGTCGGCCAGCGGTTGGTCACGCTTGCCGGGCGGCTGAGGCGCTGGGACGGCTTTGTCTCGGAAGGTGGCGGAGCTGCCGCCGCGGAGAGGCTGCTGCGGGCCAACCGTATGGGAGAACTATCCCGGCAGCTTCCGGGCCTTGAAGCGGCCGCGGAGGTCGCCTCGGACGGGCGCAACGCGGCATCTGCCCAGATCGAACGCCTGCGCGCCGAAGCCGAAGGCGCACGTTCGGATATCGCCGCAGCCGAGCGCGATTCCCGCGACGCCGCGCGAGCCGTGGATAGCGCTGCGTCGGCGCTAGAGCGGCTGGAAGCTCAGCGACTGGCGCTTGGCGAGCGACAGTCGGACCTTGCGCCGGTCCTGGAGACTGCGCGCGAATCGGTGGCCACTGCGGACGCGGCGCTGGCGGCGCTTCCTGACCCTGCCGCGATGCAGCACGATATCGACTCGGCGCGCGAAAGCGCTTCCGCCACCGCCTCGGCTGTGGCCGACAAGCGGGCGGAGGCGGCGACAAGGGGCCGCGAAACGGCCGCAGCGCGCGAGCGGCACGGCGCTGCGGGTATCGAGCAGGTGGATTGGCGGCGGCGACAGTCGAACGCCGAAGAGCGGCTTGCGGCGGCGATCGAGCGGCAGTCGCGACAGCGGGAGGAAAGCACGGAACTGGAGCCTGAACCCGCGCGACTCGACCTCGCCATTGGCGAACTCGAGCGCGAGAATTCTGAGAGCCAGCAGGCGCTGGCCGCCGCCGGCCTCAGCGAGCGCGAGGCGGAGCAGACCGTTGCCGAGGCAGCAATCAAGCTCGCCGCTGCGAATGAGGCGCTGGCAGGAGCGCGCGAGAGGAGGGCAGCGGCGCTGGCCCGCGCCGAGGCCCAGGAGTCGCGGCGCGCGGAATATGCGCGCATCTGCCTTGAGCGCTTCGAGTGCCTGCCGCAGCGGCTGGCGGAGAAGATCGGCTTCGACTCGGATGAAGAGCGCGATCCGGACGCGGAATCGGGGACGCTCGAGCGGCTGACCGCCGAACGCGAGCGGATTGGTCCGGTCAATCTGGTTGCCGAGCAGGAGCTTGCCGAACTGGAAGAGTCACGGGCGACCGGTGCGGCCGAGGCGGAGGAACTGACCCAAGCGATCCACCGGCTGCGCGGATCGATCGGCAGCCTCAACCGCGAGGGGCGGGTGCGATTGCTCGACGCGTTCGAGCAGGTCAACACCCATTTCCAGAGCCTGTTCACCACCTTGTTCGAAGGCGGCCAGGCGCATCTCGAACTGGTCGAGAGCGACGATCCGCTGGAAGCGGGCCTGGAAATATTGGCCCAGCCGCCCGGCAAGCGGCTGTCGTCGCTGACGCTTTTGTCCGGCGGCGAGCAGGCGCTGACCGCAACGGCGCTGATCTTCGCTCTGTTCCTGACCAACCCGGCGCCAATTTGCGTCCTCGACGAGGTCGATGCGCCGCTGGACGACGCCAACGTCGAACGTTTCTGCGACCTCCTCGACCGGATGACGCGCGAGACGGACACGCGTTACCTGATCGTCACTCATAATGCGGTGACCATGAGCCGAATGCACCGGCTTTACGGAGTGACGATGATCGAGAAGGGCATCAGCCGGCTGGTGTCGGTGGACCTCGGCGTCGCGGAGACCATGCTCGCTGCCGAATAATCGCTATTGCGAATGACTATCAATAACGATAGTGGCGCCCCGACACCAAGGGGACTTTCAATGCACTGGCCTTCCATTTCACTCGTCGCTGCATTTTTGTCGAGCGCTTCGCCCGCACTCACCAACGACGCCGTCATCGTCACGAGAGACACCGGCGCATCCGCCGACGAGCAGCAGATCATCGTCACCGGGCAGCGTCCTGAATATGGTGTGCGTACGACCAGTACCGCCACCCGCACCAACACCGACGTCAAGGAAATCCCGCAGGCGCTGACCGTCATCTCCGAAAGGCAGATCGAAGATCAGGCGCTGCGCTCGTTCAACGAGCTGCTGCTGTTTGTCCCCGGCGCGACGGCCGCCACCGGCGAGGGCAACCGCGACCAGTTCACGATCCGCGGCAACAACACCACAGCCGACTTCTTCATCGACGGGATCCGCGACGACGTCGCTTATTATCGCGACTTCTACAATGTCGACCGGGTCGAAGTTCTCAAAGGCCCCAACGCGATGATCTTCGGCCGCGGCGGTGGCGGCGGCGTCATCAACCGGGTGATCAAGCGCTCCAGCCTCGGAACTTACCGCGGCTTCCTTGCTTCGGGGGACAGCCATGGCGGCATTCGCCTGTCGGGCGACGTCGATCAGCCGCTCGGAAGCGCAGTCGGGCTCCGCGTCAACGGCGTTTACGAGAATGGCGACAGCTTCCGCCGCCACGTCGACCTGGAACGCTATGCGGTCAACCCGACCCTCGGCTTGCTCCCCGCCCCCAACACCCGCATCGACATCGGTTTCGAACATCTGAACGACCGGCGCACCACCGATCGCGGCGTGCCGTCACTCAACGGGAAGCCGCTGGAGGGCTTCGACCGCACCTTCTTCGGAGATCCCGACGACAGCTACAACCAGGCCAAGGTGAGCATCGGCAATGTCGCGGTCCAGCACAACTTCGGCGGCGGGCTGACGTTGCGCAACCGCACGCTCTACGGCGACTATGACAAATTCTATCAGAACATCTATCCGGCAGGGCCGCTCAACACTGCGGGGCCGAACGCCGGCAGGGTCGGGCTGTCAGCCTATAACGACACGACTAAGCGCAAGAACCTCTTCAGCCAGACGGACCTGATCTGGGAGGGTGCATTCGGCGGCATCGACCAGACCTTGCTCGTCGGGTTCGAGCTTGGGCGGCAGAAGGGATATAATCAAAGGCGCAACGGTGTGTTCGCAACGTCGGAATTCGGCATCGGCGGGAGCACGATCTTCGTGCCGATCGACCTCGTCACGATCGACGTGCCTGTCGCCTTTACCGGCGGCGGCGCCAACAACGACAGTAAGGCGAACATCGCCGCCATCTACGCCCAGGACCAGATTCGCCTCACCGACTGGATGGAGCTGGTCGCCGGCCTTCGCTTCGACCGCTTCGCCATTGATATCGTCAACCGCAGCACCGGCCAAACATTCGAGCGAACCGACCAAACATGGTCGCCGCGCCTCGGCCTGATCGTCAAGCCGATGCGGAACCTGTCGCTCTACACCAGCTACAGCCGCTCCTATCTTCCTCAGTCGGGCGACCAGTTCAACAATCTGAGCTTGACCAGCGAGGCGTTGAAGCCCGAGCGGTTCGACAATATCGAGGCGGGGCTGAAGTGGGAGCCGATCGAAGGCTTGCTTGCGACCGCCGCACTCTACCAGCTCAAACGAACCAACACCCAGGCCAGGGACGAGAATGACCTGACCGTGCTGACGGGAGCTCAGCGCAGCCGCGGCCTTGAGCTGGGGCTTGAACGCAGCATCAGCGATCGCTGGCAAATCTCGGCCGGCTATGCGCTGCAGAAGGCGAAGATTACCGAGACTACAACGACGGCGCCGGAAGGCCGTGAGGTGCCGCTGGTGCCGCGCCACAGCCTGTCACTGTGGACCCGCTACGACGTCACTCAAGCGCTTGGAATCGGTGTTGGAGCGGTTGCCCGCTCGAGCTCTTATGCGTCGCTGAGCAATCAGGTGAAGCTGCCCGGATACGCGCGGGTCGATGCGGCACTGTTCTACAAATTGACGCGGGGCGTCGAGGCGCAACTCAATGTCGAGAACCTTCTCGGGGCCGACTATTTTCCAGCGGCCCATAACGACAACAATATCGCTCCAGGCGCGCCAAGGTCGGCCAAGGCGACGGTCAAGTTCGGCTTCTGACGGTCGTCAGGCGGCAAGCTGCTCAGATCGCCGCTTGATCGTCTTCAGGTCCTCGACAAAGCGCGCGCGCTCTTCGCGGCGGCGGTCCGGTTCTGGGATGCGGAGCAGGAAGCTAGGGTGCACCGTCACCCAGCATTCTCTGCCGTCGGCAAGGGTGAGCGGTGAGCCGCGAACCATGCCGATGGTGACCGTCTTGCCGATCAGCGAGCGCGCGGCAGTCGCGCCAAGTGCGACCGTGACCGACGGGCGGATCAGCTCGCGCTCCTGCTCGATCCACCAGCGGCAGGCGTCGATTTCGCCGGCATCGGGCTTGTTGTGGATGCGCCTTTTGCCGCGCTGTATGAATTTGAAATGCTTAACGGCGTTGGTGACGTAGGTCTCCGCGCGCTCGATCCCGGCCTTCTCCAGCGCCTCGTCGAACAATTGTCCCGCGGGGCCGACGAATGGGCGGCCGGCGAGGTCCTCCTGATCGCCCGGCTGCTCGCCGACAAACAGGATGCGCGCGTCAAGCGGCCCTTCCCCGAACACCGTCTGCGTGCCGCATTTGTAGAGTTCGCAGCGGGTGCAGTCCCGCGCGTCCTTGAGAAGGGCTTCCCATGATGCGCGCAAATTGCCGCCGGGTTCGACCCGCCGTTCCACCTGAAGCGCGTTCTTGAGCCCTTCGCCGGCCGCCGCCGCCGCTTCGCCGCGTGAGCGCGCGATCATGTCGATCTCCCTTGCTCGAGCACCGGCAATCAGCGGCTGAACGAGCGAAGTCTCGGGCATGTTGCGCCAATATTTCTTTGGCATCTCCTTCAGCATCGCGCCGACCTTCAGGCGGGCGGGGTTGAAGATGGACGCATAGTAAGTGCGCCAGGTTTCCTCGAGCGGATCGCCCGAAGGCGAGTCGGCGCGGGTCGCGCCCGGCCCCTCGCTCAGAGTCTCGCCGTCCCAGTGAACCGACAGCTCCGGCGTCAGGATCGACCAACGCATGGCTGTGAAGCGGCGGGCGAAGAAGCCAGAGGCAGCACGGACGATGTGGTGATCGGGCTCGAAAAAGGCGATGAAGCGCGAGCTTTCCGTACCGGCGTCGACTTCACGGAAGCGAACGAACGCGTGCATCTTGTGAATGTCGCGGCGCACCTCCTTGGCTAGCCTCTCCAGCCGATCGACCAAAGGGTCGGCACGATCCTCCATCGCTCTCCGATCGGTGCGCAGCCGCCACAGAAGAGAATACAGCAAAGCAAACCGTTCAGAATCGCTGTGGCAAATCACCGATTGCGCGAGTTGCACGAACACGCGCGGTACCGGAAAGCTCGGCGCAGCCGGCTGGGTCCCTTCCGCGCCGAACAAATCCTGTTCGCCGCCGTCGACCCGCCACACGATCGCCGGCGGGGGCACCGCCGCTTCAGCGAGATCGCGGGCGGCGTCGCGCCAGCCTTCGAAATCATCCTCTGCGGCGAGGGTCACGCGATGGGCATCGATCATTGGACCTTCGCGCAACATCTCAGGCGGCAAACAGCTCCAGCTGCTGTCGTTTGGGCGCGACCAGGCTGCGCAGGTCGGCGCGGTCGGTCAGCAGGGTCGGGCGCCAGTCGCCAGCGACGATGAACGGCCGCACCTTGGCGATCGACACAGTCAGCCGCGCGACATCTTCGAGCCGCAGCCGCCGAAACCGCCGCGAAGCGATCAGCCGATCGACCGCCTTGACGCCAAGGCCGGGCACACGCAGCAATTGCTCCTTGGGCGCGCGGTTGACGTCGACGGGGAACTGCCCGCGAAACTTCAGCGCCCACGCCAGCTTGGGATCGATGTCGAGAGGGAGCATGCCCTTGTCGTCCGCCGCCGCCGCGACTTCTGCCGGTTTGAACCCATAGAAACGCATCAGCCAGTCCGACTGGTAAAGCCGGTGTTCGCGCATCAGCGGCGGGCGTTTCAGCGGCAGAACCGCGCTGGCATCCGGGATCGGCGAGAAAGCGGAATAATAGACGCGCCGCAGGCCGAAGCGGTCGTAAAGCGTGGAAGCCCGCCGGACGATATCGCCGTCGTTCGCCGCGTCGGCGCCGACAATCATCTGCGTGGACTGACCGGCAGGTGCGAAGCTTGGCGCAGACTTGAAGCGGCTGCTCGCGTCGCGCGCACCGTCGATGTCCGACTTCATCGAGGCCATCGCGCCTTCGATTTGCCGAACCGACTTCTCCGGCGCGAGGTCGTTGAGCCCCTGCTCGGTCGGAAGCTCGACGTTGATGGAAATGCGGTCGGCGTGCAGCCCCGCCAGCCGGACCAGTTCCGGATCAGCATCGGGAATGGTCTTGAGGTGAATATAGCCGCGGAAGTCATGGTCCTCGCGAAGCGACCGCGCGACCTCGACGAGTTGCTCCATGGTGTAATTTGACGACCGGATGATGCCGGAAGAAAGGAACAGCCCCTCGATATAGTTGCGCTTGTAGAAGGCGAGGGTCAGCCGCACGACCTCCTGCGCCGTGAACCGCGCGCGCCGCACGTTCGAGCTCTTGCGGTTGATGCAGTAATGGCAGTCGAAAATACAGCTGTTGGTCAGCAGGATCTTCAGCAGCGAGATGCAGCGGCCGTCCGGCGCATAGGCGTGGCAGATGCCCATGCCTTCGGTCGAGCCGATCCCCTTGCCCCCGCGGCTATCGCGCTTGGCCGTGCCCGACGAGGCGCAGGATGCGTCATATTTCGCGGCGTCCGCGAGAATTGCGAGCTTGGATTGAACGTCGAGTTGAGCCATCCGTTCTAGATATGTTCTTGGGTGGTCGCTGTCCAGCGAAACGGGCGAAATTCGTTCTAAACCTGCACCTTATTCCGTATTTGGCGCTTCATTTCGTCAGCTCCTGGCGGTTCTTGCAGGCGCCGAAACAGCCCTTCGATAATGCTAAAGGCACCGAACAGCATCAGGCCAAGTGCGACGGCATAGAGTACAGGACCGGAGAAGAAGTCGAGCGCCTGCTCCATTCCAGCGACTTCGGCCGAGCGCCCGTCGAGGGCGGCGCGGCCGATCAGGAAAGCCACGGTCAAAAAGATCACGCCGCGCGCGGCGTAGCCGATACGGCCCAGCCATTTCATCGCTGGGGCCGTCGCACGGTGGTCGAGGTTGTGCAGGAAATTGCAACGGCTGGCGTTGAGCAGCTGGGCAACGCCGGCAATTGCCAGCCCCGCCGCCACCAAGGCGAGAACAATCGAACCCCCTGCAAGATCGAGCAGCCAGTCGGCTGTCTGCTGCTCATTCTTGGCGGCAGATTCGCCAGCGACAACGATGCGAACGGCCTTGTACGACAGATAGAGGTGAATGGCGCCGGAAAGCCCCGCTCCGGCCCTTTTCACGATCGCCTCGCGGTCGCTACCGCGATGCTCGATCCCGAACGCGGCATCGGCCAGCCGCCACAACCCATAAGTCGCAAGGCCGGCTGCGACGACGACCAGCAACAGGCGGCCGCTTCCGCTGGCAAGCTGCCCGAGTGCGCCGGTCAAATCCTCGGTGCGGCCGGTCTGCAGCACCAGCAGTGCGACCATGATGTAAAGCAGGCCCCGGGCAAGGAAGCCGACGCGGCACAGGGTCAGAAAGCGGTTCTCCTGCGCGAGCTCACGGGCGCGGCCCGGCGGTACGGCATCGCTCAACGGCATTGTGTCTGGTCCGTCATCGCGCTCTCCTCTGGTACGGCCGCGCCGTTAGCGACCAGACGCACGGAGAGAGGATATGCTCCGTAATCGCGCATGCCTTATTCCGGCGGCGTGTTGCCTTCGATCTGCTCGCGTCGCTCGTCGCGGGCCTGATCGATGATGTTCTGCAGGCAGCCGGTGTGCCCGCCCGGACCGACCGCGGAGCAGCTGTTGATTCCGGTCGCGCCGACGGTCTCGAACTGGGTGGCGCGGCTGGCCCAGGATTGGCGCTCCTGGCGAGTCCCGCTCGACCGATATTGCTCGGGGATGCGGTATCGGTCGGCTTCCGGCTTGCGCGCGCACACGACGACTTCATCATCGGTTGAGCGAGGGCAGGCGTCGTTGCCGTAGACGATCACTTCGGCGATTCGGTTGCTCTGCGCGATTGCCGGCGCGGGGAGCGCGGCGAGGCCAACGCCGGCCACGGCGGCGGCGACCAGAGTTGCGACTGTCTTCCTCATTGCGTCCGTCCTTTCAGGCCAATCAGCGGGCGAACCGCTGAAGGGGTTCCTCAAATCTTCTTCGAAAGTTCGATGGCGACCCTGCATCCGGCACGGATCACCGCGGTCATCAGCGGATACGCCGGTGCAAGCGCGGAGCCCGCTTCCCGCGCGGCGTCCCGATGCTCGAGTTCCTCCGCCTGAAATTCGGCGATGTCCGCGGCAAGCTCAGGGTCGTCCTCGCCGATGTCAGTCAGCTGGCTTGCATAATGCTTGTCGATTTCGGTCTCGACCGCGTCAGTGCAGGCCATCGCCGCTTCCTCGGAAATGAGGGCAGTGGCAGCCCCCAGCGCAAAACCGGCGACGTTCCACAGCGGCTGCAGCGCCGTCGGGCGGACCCGCCGCTCGGCCATCAACGCGTTGAAGCGGGCGAGGTGACGGTCCTCCTGCTGGGCCATCCGCGACACGAGCTTGGACGCGGGCGAACTTCGCCGGAGAACCGCAAGCTGGCCGGCATAGATTCGGGTCGCGCCATATTCGCCGGCCTGGTTGACCCTGAGCATGGACTCGAGGTCCGGCTTCCGATCGCCGGGGCGCCAGTCGCTCATGCGCGAGCTCCCTTGCGAACCAGAATGGCAATGACCGCCGCTCCACTAAGCGAGAGGATCGCGTTCCACCCGGCCATCGAGATGCCGAGCAACGACCATTGCACCTCGTCGCAGCGGACCAGCGGGACATTCATGATGTCGTCCAGGGTCATCGCACCGCTTGCCGTGCAGGTGGTCAGCCCCTCGAAAATTCCAAGCTCCACACCCGCGTGATAGACGCCGATCGCGCCCGAGACTGCGATGGCCAGCGCGGCGAGCAGCGTGAGCGCGCGCGCGCGACTTCGTTCGGCCGGTGCCGTGAAGGCGGCGGCTGCGAGCAGGATCGCTGCGGCGTGCGGCCAGCGTTGCCAATAGCACATCTCGCACGGGTGAAGGCCGCCGATATGCTGCGATCCAAGCGCTCCGCCGAGGAGGAAGAGCGGCAGCAGTAGGGCAACCAGGCGCGCTAGCGCCGGGGCGGCCATTGCCGTTCGCCGACCGGCGCCTGAGAGTGCAGCTTCGCTCATCGGCTTAGCGGGACTTTGCCGGCCCGCCCTTCGCCGCAATCCGGGTTCCACCTGGCGCCAGCCGCCTCAGCGTCTTGACCGCATAATCGAGCTGGAAGTCCTCAATGCCCTTCGTCTCGAGCTCGGCGGCGGTGAAGGCGAAGCGTGGATCCTTTGACGCATCCTCCGCCTCCAGCAATTTATCGTCGACCTTGGCCTGGCTAAGCAGGTGGCGGCGAAGATCCGCCTCACGCACCACGCGCCGATCCCTGTAATCCTCGTCGGTCAGCTGCGGAACCGCGACGTCGGGGTCGATCCCGCCCGCCTGCACGGACTTGCCCGACGGCGTGTAGTAGACGGCGGTGGTCAGTCGGAGCGCGCTCTTCGGGCCGGTCTGGACGACGGTCTGCACCGATCCCTTGCCAAAGCTGCGCTCGCCCATGACGATCGCGCGGCGATGGTCCTGCAAGGCGCCGGCGACGATTTCCGCCGCGGATGCGCTGCCGGCATCGATGAGCACGATCACCGGCAGGCCATGCGCCATGTCGCCCGGGCGAGCATAATAGCGTTCGATGTCATTCTTGGCGCGGCCGCGCTGCGAGACGATCTCGCCGCGATCGAGGAAGGCGTCGCTAACCTCGATCGCCTGATCGAGCAGGCCCCCGGGGTTGGATCGCAGGTCGACGACATAGCCCAGCGGCTTACCGCCGGTCGCCTTGTCGATTGCCAGCAACGCCGCCTCGGTCGCCGCTCCGGTGTTGCCGGAGAAGGTGTTGATGTTGATGACTCCAACGCCGTCCTTGATCTCCCACTTGACGGGGCGAAGCTCGATGCGTTCGCGCACCAGGGTGACATCGAACGGCTTGTCACGCCCAGGGCGGACGATGCTGAGCTTAGTGCGCGAGCCCGGCAGGCCACGCATCTTTTCGACCGCTTCGTCGAGCGTGAGGCCGTAGAGCAACTCATTGTCGATGTGGGTAATGTAGTCGCCCGCCTTGATGCCGGCGCGCCATGCCGGAGTGTCCTCGGTGGGGGCGATGACCTTGACCGTTCCGTCCTCGGTCGAGACGGTAATTCCCAGCCCGCCGTAATTGCCGTCAGTGGTCGCCCGAAGCGTGTCGAAATCAGACGCCTCGACGTAGCTGGAATGCGGGTCGAGCGCGGCTAGCATTCCGTCGATCGCGCCCTTGATCAATGTATGGTCGTCGACCGGGCTCACATAATTGGCCTTGACCCGCTCATAGACGCTCATGAACGTCTCCAGCTCTTCGTAGCTGGAGGTGTCGGCCGCCGCAAACGAGCTGGCGGTTACCGGCACGAGCGCCAGCGCTCCGACCAAGGCCAGCGGCGGAAGGAGTTTGCGCGTCGAGATCATGGGCTTCGTTCCTGAGGATGTGGCTTGGTAATTAGCCGTCTTTGCGGCCTTTTGACAGCGGTTGAGATGAACCTGCGATGAGAGCGGGCGAGACATGGCGTCCGCTTCGGGTGAGTTCCACTCCGACCGGGCCGAGCGCGCTTCCGAGCGGATCGCCAAGGGCGACTTTCTGCCCCCGGCGGAGTGGCGTTGCGACATTCAGGATCAGGCTCATCCAGCCGCGTCCGTGGTCAATGATGACAATACCGTCATAGCGGCGAAACGGTCCGGCGAAGCGGACGATCCCGGATGCCGGAGAAAGCAGCCGAGCGCCGCGCGAGGTGGCGAGCGTCAGGCCGCGCGAGCGGATGCCGCTGTCGCTTAGCGCACCGAGGCCTGCGGTCACCCGCGCGGAGGAGGGAAGCTGGTAGCGGAAGGCTGGTCCGAATTCCCGTCCTTCCGGATTGAACGGCCGTCTCGGCGCTGGCCCCAGGCCGGCGATCTCGCGCGCAAGCCGCGCGCCGGTTGCAGCGCTTGCAGCCTCGCGGCCCAGCTGCTCGGCCTCCTCGCCCGAGGCGAGCGCGATGTCGCCGACGCCGAGCGCCTGCGTGCCGGTGCGTGCCGCGAGCTGTGCCGCCTGTCGCTCGAGAGCGGCGAAGCGGCGCTTGTTTGTCAGCAGCTCGTCGCGGCTTCGGACGAGATCGTCGCGTGCGGCAAGCGCGGCCTTTTGCAGCGTCTGGCCGCGAGCGACTTGCGACGACAGCGCCGCCGATCGTGCGCGGATCGCCGGGAGCGTGGAATCCAGCAGCAGGCGAACGCGGACGAATTCCTCGGTGCTTCTGCTGTCGGCGAGCGCGACCAGCGGCGGCCGCTGCGCCATCAGCGCCAGACCGGCGAGCAGGGAAGCGGCGGGTGCCTGCTGCTGCTGGAGCCGGCGCCGGCGATCGGCGAGTTGGGCGGCTGCCATCCGCACCCGAGCTTCGGCGGCGCTGATCCGCGCTTCGGCGCCGGCGATGGTTTCGGCGGCGGCGGCCTGCTCGACCTGCAGTCGCGAGACCTCGTCCTTCGCTGCGGCGGCCTGCCTGTCGAGCTGCCGCGCTTCGGCATCGGCTGCGGCGGCTTCGGTCTGCGCCCGCTTGAGCGCGGCGCCGAGCGTCTGGGTGGCAGGCTCAGGAGCGCTGGCGGCGAGCAGGAATGCGGGACCAAGCAGCAGCGGTAGCGCAAGCGCCGCTCGTCCAAGGCTGCGGATCCGGATCATCCCTCGCGGTGATAGGGGTGGTTGGAGAGAATGGAAACGGCGCGGAACAGCTGCTCAGCAATCATCGCACGCGCCAGCAAGTGCGGCCAGGTGGCTGGGCCGAACGACAGCAACAGGTCAACCTCGGCCCGCTCCTCGTCCGAATGGCCGTCGGCGGCGCCGATGACGAAGCGCGCCTCGCGTTTGCCGCCGTCGCGCCAGGTTTCGAGCCGCTTCGCCAGCGCCATCGACGACAGCGCCTCGCCGCGCTCGTCGAGCAGGATGCGGACACTGTTGGAAGGAAGAGCGGGCGGATTACCGCCGCGGTCGGGGAGTTCGGTCAGCAGGGTCGGCCAGGCGATCCGCTTGAGGTAGCGGACGACCAGATCGGCTTCCGGGGAGCTGCCGATCTTGCCCCTGGCGACGATGTGAAGGAGCAAAATGCTCAGCCGGTCGGAGCGGCACCCGCGGCTTTCGGGCTTTCGTCGCCGAACGCCCACATCCGCTCCAGATTGTAGAAGGTGCGGACTTCGGGGCGGAACAGGTGGACGATGACGTCGTCCGCGTCGATCAGCACCCAGTCGGCGGTCGGCAGCCCTTCGACCCGCGGCGAGCGGCCGCGCATCTCCTTGATCTTTTCGGCGAGCTTGTTGGCCATCGACGCCACCTGGCGGGTCGAGCGGCCGGAAGCGATCACCATATGGTCGGCAATGCTCGACTTACCTTCCAGCGGTATGGAAACAACCTCCTGCGCCTGGTCGTCGTCGAGCGACTGGAGTACCAGCCGATGGAGATCTTCGACGCGGATCGTGTCGCTTTCTTTATTCGTGGGAAGGTCGGGCAAGTGATCTCCTGATCGAAGTTGGCGCGCCGGAACGCGGCTCAGCGTCAACGCTGTAAGGCGGCCGATGGTGCCAATCGGGGTCCAGCGCACGGATCGCGGTCGCGGAGGTGGGGTCGGGCGGCAGGCGAAGCAACAAAATCGCCGGTGCACTCCAATCCGTCCATTTTCTCGCCTGGCCGGAAGGACGGACGAACCTTCTTAGCCAGCCCATTGCGCGCGCCGCACGGGAAGTGCCATCATAGCCGGGGCGCGAGAGCACCGCAATCGGCACCATATCGGCCACGCGACGCCAACTCTTCCAGCGGTGAAAGTCGCTTAGCCCGTCGGCGCCCATCAGCCAGATAAAGCGGTTGCACGGGTGGCGGCGAAGCAGCTCGCCCAAGGTGTCGACGGTGTACCGAGTGCCCGCTTGCGCCTCGAAGTCGCTGGCCCGGATGGCCGTTCCAAGCGCCATTCGCTGTGCCGACTTCAAGCGGGCGGCGAACGGCGCCATGTCGCTGGCACCGTCCTTGAGCGGGTTGCCGGGCGAGACCAGCCACCAGACTTCATCGAGCCGGAGAGCGCGGATCGCTCCGAGACTGATCTGCCGGTGCCCTTGGTGCGCCGGATTGAAGGAGCCGCCGAGAAGACCGATGCGCTTCATGGCCGCCGCAGCTAGCATGAGCGGAAGAGGGCGCATAATATCGCCGCCGGGGGGAATTTGATGGCAGACTTCGAAGCGATCGGTGACGCAGCACGGGCGGTATCGTCGCACGGACGATGGAACCGGCTACCGGCGAGGCCAAGGGCCACACGCACGAGACCAATTGCCTCAACTGCGGCTGCAAGCTGGTCGGAGACTATTGCCACTGTTGCGGCCAGCAGGCGCACGTCCACCGCACCGTTGGCGCCTGGTGGCACGACTTCCTCCACTCCGTCCTCCAGGCGCTGCTCATCTTCACCAGCGTCGCGCTGACATTGTTCCTGATGCTGCTGGTGACGGTCGGCGTGTTTAGCTAGCGGCGGCAGGGATATTTCTTTGCCGTATAACCCGCGAAGGCGAGGTCGAAACCCTGCGCACGTTGCGCCGGAGCCAGCGCGCGCAAATGGGCAATCAGCTCGGCGGCATTGATTTTGGCTTTACCCTTGGGTGGCAGGCACGTCGTCGTTGGACGGCCCGCGGCACGGGCGGCCTCAAGCTGCACCCGGTTCTTCTGCGCAGTCTCGCCGAGCAGTCGCATCAGCCGCCGCGCGTCCCCCGAAAAGATCAGGGAAGCCTTGCTCTTCTTCAACAGCGGCTCGGCTTTGGCCAGAAACTCGCCCGCGCTCATCTGCGGAGCTGCCGTAGCCGGGGCTGCCATGCCGAGCACAAGCGCGGCGAATACAAATTCCATTCTCATTTGCACTTTCCTCCCATTATCGGCGGATGGAAGCCGTCAAGCGGATGAACGCTAATTGAACGCGGTGCGCCTTCGCTCCAGCGGGCGCAGCCGCGCTGAAGCTGCCCTGGGCCTGCGCGCCCCGACGCGTGAATCACGCGCCACGACGCGTGAATCAAAGGTTGCGGCGAGCGACGCCAGCCGTCTGTCGATTGGAAATGGCACGGCGCTCAACCGGGGTGTAGGGAAGGCACATCCTCGAGGAGGGGAGCGCCATGGTGATGCCTCGCTACAGTCTGGTCCTGCTGCTGTTTGTGTCAATTCCGGCAGTGGTCCAGTCCGCCGCGCAAGCGCCAAGAATAAGCGCGCCAAAGCCTGCTCCTCCACTGGTGTCGCCCATGGCCCCGCTACCGCCGGCTGCTCTCGACAGCACGCTGGCGATCGGAGGGGACAACGTCAAAGCTCGACGGGTGGAGACACGCCTCAGTGTCGAAGTGCGTGTCAACGGTCGCGGCCCCTACCAATTCCTTGTCGACAGCGGCGCGGACACGTCCGTGGTCGGCCTGCGCATCGCGCGGGACCTCCAACTGCCCCTCGGGACGCCGGCCGTTCTCAATGCAATGACGGATCGCAACATCGTCGATCGGGTAAAAATCGACAGCCTGACCTTGGGACCTAGCACCATCAGGAATCTGGAAGTCCCGGCGTTGCGCGAAGAGCACCTGGGTGGCCAGGGCATGATCGGCATCGATGCCCTCGTCCAGCGGCGGCTGATGATGGATTTTGAGAAGCGCTTGATCAAGGTCGAGGACGCCAGGAAGCCCCCGGAATATGTCCCGGGCGAGATCGTCGTTACCGGACGACGACGGCGCGGCCAGCTCATCCTGACGCACGTCAAGGCGCGCGGGGTTTCGCTTGACGCCATCATCGACACCGGCTCAGAGATTACGATCGGAAATCTGGCGCTTCGCGACAAGCTGGTGCGGCGTGGTCAGAAGTTTGAGACGGTCACCGCGACGGGAGTCACGGGCACGGCTGTCGACCTGCAAGTTGCCGTGATCCCGGAGCTTGAACTTGGCTCAATCACAGTTCGAAACTTGCCGGTAGCGTTTGCGGACCTGCCGCCGTTTCACGTGTTCGGGATTGCGAACGAGCCGGCCTTGTTGATCGGCACAGACTTGCTGGAGAGTTTCCGCCGAGTCTCGCTGGACTTCCATGCCCGTAAAGTTCGGTTCCAGCTAAGACGCTGCGCATCCGACGCATTCACTTCGCACACCTTGATCGGCCACGCCACGCGGCTGTCGTCCACGGGCGGCGTCGAGGTGTGTGGGCGGTAAGCCCTCGAGAATAGGGGGACCCGGCTGGAAAGTCCGTTAAGCTCCGGCGGGAGCAGCGCCGCCCAGAGCCTGCGGCTGGCCGCGCTTGGCTTTGGGGATCGAGGAGCCGGCCGTGGGAATCGCCGGACCCTTGGGTCCACCGCGGTCGATTGAGCCGCCAGCGACGACCGTGTCGATCTCCTCGCCCGAGAGCGTCTCATATTCGAGCAAGGCCTTGGCCAGCGTTTCGAGCTCCTCGCGGTGTTCGGTCAGAAGGCTCTTGGCGCGGTCATAGCCAGCCTCGACGATGCTGCGGATCTCCTTGTCGATGGCTTGCGCCGTTTCGTTGGACATCTGCTTCTGCCGGTTCATCGAGTAGCCGAGGAAGACTTCCTCGTCGGCGTCGGCATATTGCAGCGGCCCGAGCGCGTCGGACATGCCCCAGCGGGTGACCATGTCGCGAGCCAGGCCGGTTGCGTACTGGATGTCCGACGAGGCGCCGGAGCTGACTTTGTCGTAGCCAAACACGACTTCCTCGGCGACGCGGCCGCCCATGGCAACGGCGAGGTTCGCGTACATCTTGTCGCGGTGATAGGAATAATTGTCGCGTTCGGGCAGCCGCATGACCATGCCGAGCGCGCGGCCGCGCGGGATGATGGTCGCCTTGTGGATGGGGTCCGAAGCGGGCTCGTGGATTGCGACGACGGCGTGGCCGGCCTCGTGATAGGCGGTCATCTTTTTCTCGTCCTCGGTCATGACCATCGAGCGGCGCTCCGTGCCCATCATCACCTTGTCCTTGGCTTCCTCGAACTCGCTCATCGCGACGAGGCGCTTGCCCTTGCGAGCGGCGAGCAAAGCGGCTTCGTTGACGAGGTTGGCGAGGTCGGCGCCGGAAAAGCCGGGCGTGCCGCGGGCGATGACGCGCCCGTCGACGTCAGGCGCCAGCGGGACCTTCTTCATGTGAACTGCGAGGATCTGCTCACGGCCTTCAATGTCGGGACGCGGGACCACGACCTGGCGGTCGAACCGGCCGGGACGAAGCAGCGCCGGGTCGAGCACGTCGGGACGGTTGGTCGCAGCGATGATGATGATGCCTTCGTTGGCCTCGAACCCGTCCATTTCGACCAGCAGCTGGTTGAGCGTCTGCTCGCGCTCGTCATTGCCGTTGCCGAGCCCGGCGCCGCGATGACGGCCGACGGCGTCGATCTCGTCGATGAAGACGATGCAAGGCGCGGATTTCTTGGCTTGTTCGAACATATCGCGCACGCGGCTGGCGCCGACGCCGACGAACATCTCGACGAAGTCGGAGCCCGAGATGGTGAAGAAGGGAACGCCCGCTTCACCCGCGATGGCGCGGGCGAGCAGGGTTTTGCCGGTGCCGGGTGAGCCGACCAGCAGTGCGCCTTTCGGGATCTTGCCGCCAAGGCGGGCGAACCGGCCGGGATCCTTCAGATATTCGACGATTTCCTCAAGCTCTTCGCGGGCTTCGTCGATGCCGGCGACGTCCGCAAAAGTCACGCGCCCTTCCTTGGGCACGAGGATCTTCGCGCGGCTCTTGCCAAACCCCATCGCACCGGAGCCGGCATTCTTCTGCATCTGGCGCATCACGAAGATGGCAAGCCCGATCATCAGGATGAACGGCAGCGACTGGTAGAGAAGGATCAACCAGACGCTCGACTGCTCTTCCTGCTTCACCTGGACCGCAACGCCGCTCTTGATCAGGCGGTCGGAAACGGCGGCGTCGGCGGGGGCAACGGTGCGGAAATCGGCGCCGCTGTCGAGCTTGCCGGTAATAGTCGAGTTGCCCGAGGGCGAAGAGGCGATGGTGACCTGGCGGACATTGCCTTCGTCGACCTGGCGGACGAATTCCGAATAGGGGACGGGCTCACCCGCGGTGGCGGCCGATCCGCCGCCGACCATCTGCACGAAGAGAATCAGGCCGAACAGGATGCCGGCCCAGATGAGCAGGCTCTTGGCCCAAGGATTGGTAGGCTTTTTCTCGTTCATGTTTCTCTCGCGCGGACGACGGGCCGGTTGCTGCCAAGATAGGCGCTCACAGCTTAATGACAATGTAAGGCTGGACCGGAGATGAAGCGGGCGTGTGCTGCCGGGTTCAGTGGGCGCGGCGCGGGGGAGCCGGAGCGAAACGCCACTCGCCGCCGCCTCTGCAGCGCACTCCGCGCAGTGTCGCGACTTGCCCCGTCTCGAGGATTGCGAGCAGCCGGTCGACTTCGCGACCCCGAAGCGGCTCGCCGGCGCCTTCGCTGCCCAGCTGCGCGACTGCCCGGCTCACCACTCGTCTGCGAATTTCGGGTGGGGCGGTGACAGGGCGGTAGCGAAGCTCCTCACCGGCCTGCGCGACATGGGCATCCCATTCGGCGTCGGCGGCCCAGTCGAGAGCTTCGTCGGCCGCAGCGAGATAGGTTGCGCTGCGGGCGAGGGCGTCTGGGTCGAGCCAGTCGGAGGCGGCCAAAGCGTTGCGGACTCGCGCCCGCTCAAAGCGAAAGTCGGCATTGGATGGATCGAGCGCTGGCCGCAGTCCGGCAGCGTCGCAAATCCCCGCGAGCTCCTCCCGGGCCCACGACAACAGTGGTCGGACGAGTAGGGCATCGCAACCGGGTACGCGCGCCACGGGTCGCATCGCCGCCAGGCCGCGCACGCCCGCTCCGCGATTGAGGCGCATCACCAGCGTTTCCGCCTGGTCGTCGCGGTGGTGCCCCGTCGCGAGTGCCGCGAGCGAGCGCGCGGCCATCCAAGCGGCGAGAGCGGCGTAGCGGGCTTCGCGCGACCGCTCCTCGATCGCGGTGACGGGTGGAGAGGCCCAGGCGGGCTGCAGGATTGCGTGCGGCACGCCGAGGCGGGCGCAGGCCGCGGCGACCATGCTCGCCTCTTCGCCGCTGCCCTCGCGAAGGTCGTGGTCGACCGTCGCGGCTTCGACGCTGCCCGGTCGCGCGGCGGCAGCAAGCCACAGCAGGGCGAGGCTGTCCGGCCCGCCAGACACGGCAAGTCCAAGGCGAGCGCCGGGATCGACCAGCGGGTGAAGGTCGGCGGCGAAGCGCTCGACTAGGCCAGCGGGTGGACGGATATCCCCAAGCGACGCACTCCTCAGCAGTTCGCCGCGGCCTTGGCCGGCGGGAGAAGGCGCTGAAGCTCGCCGCGGACCGACGCACCGTAGACCGCCTCCAGCTCCGAATAGGCCTTGCACGCTTGGGCCGGCTGATTGAGCTTGGTCAGCGCCTGGCCGAGATAAAAGAGGCTGTCCGCGGCCCGCTCGCCGCGCGGATTGGCGCGGTAGTTGGCGAGCAGGGCCTCGGCCGCGGCGCGCGGCTCGCCCTTGTCGAGCAGGGACCGCCCGACGAGATTGTTGGCCCAGCTGGCGCGGCGATGCTTGGGGAAGGCGGAAGCGGTCGCGCGAAGGGAGGTAATTGCCTGATCGAATTGGCCCTGGCGCCACAGCTGAAAGCCTTCGTCATAAGCGATCTCGGCCGGGTCCTCAGCGGCGTTGCCGGAATCGCCGGTGGCAATGACCGGGGGCCGTGTGACCGGCACGTTGTTGCTGCTGGCGCCCGGCCGAGGGATCGTCGCTGCCGGCTGATCCGTCGCCGGCTGCACCGGCTGAGGATTGGACAGCGCCAACTCCAGCGCGCTGAGGCGGTTGTCCTGCTGAGTGCGCACTCGCCCCAGCTCGGCCTCCATCTGTCGCGTGCGGTTGCCGTTTTCCTCCGCAAGGCGGAGCACTTCGGCGAGCTGCCGCTCGAGAGCGCCGAGACGGTCGTCGAGCGAGCGAACGGACGCTTGGGTCGCGGCGGGAGCGTCGGAAAGCCCGGCAGTGTCGGCCGGCTGCCCGCGCGGGAACAACCGCCGCTGGACCTGGCGAAGCTGGTTCTCAAGCCGCTCGATGCGCTGTTCGGGGGTGGCGGGGGCCTGCCGCTGGGCGAGGGCCGGAGTGACGGCGACGCCGAGCAGGGCGGCGGCGGCGACGGTGAATCGAAGTTTTGCGGACGTCATGAATCCCCCGGGGCAAATCGTTCGCCGCGAGCGTGGCGGAGCCATGCTTTCGCAGCGATGAATCAAGGCCTAGCCGGCGCCGTTCTGAACCGCCGGCGAGACGCCTGGCTGACCGGTGCGCATCAGGTCAGCAGGCAGCAGGCTGACGTTCGAAGCGACCACGCCCGGCTGGCCAACCGGCGGAGCGACGGTAGTACCGACGGTCACCCGCAGCGCTTCCGGCTTGCCCGCTTTTAGCGTGGGAGCCGTCGCCGTCTGCGGCACCGGATAGGACTGTCCCGGCGAGAGCTCGCCCTGAAACAGCGTGCGGCCGCCGTCGCTGACCTGGATCCACGCGGGCGCGGTGGCGGTCAGGACCACCGATCCCCGCCCGTTTGCCTGCGGCGGCGGCGTTGCCGCGGGCGTTGGCGCGGCGGCCTGCTCGGCCGCCGGATCCTCCCCCTCCGCCGGGGCGAGCGATCGATTGTTGAGCCAGGTCATGATGAGGACGACAAGGATGACCGCGACAATGGCGCCGAGGACCAGCCATTTCGGCATGGTCCGCGCCGGGTCCGCGGCTTCGAAGACTTCCACGGAGGCGGTCGCGGGGCGCCCGCCACCCATTTCGACGCGCAGCTGCTCGGCGATGTGATCGCGCTCGAGGCCAATCGCCAACGCATAGCTCTTGGCGAAACCGATGGTGTAGGTCGGCGCGGGCAATTTATCCCAATCGCTGTTTTCCACGCTTTCGAGGTGGCGGCGGGGAATCCGCGTTTGGGCGGCCACATCCTCGAGGCTCATCTTTTTCGCCTCGCGGGCGGCACGCAGCTGCTCGCCGACCGTCACCGTCCCCATCGCGTCCGTTTCTTCCATTCTTCACCCTCTACTGGAAGCCACTAACAAATGTTGTCGAAGCCTGCAGCTTGACTGTCAACCGCCGTTCGGAGCCGATTCAGCCGATGGCGATGTCGTGCCGCCGCGCCCAATCGGTCAGCGCCTTGCGCATATCCCGTGGCGGATTGGCGAGCAGTTGGCCGACGCGCGCCCGGGCTTCGGCGGCGTTGACCGAGCGGACCAGCGCCTTGATCGGCCCGACTGCCGCCGGCGTGATCGAGAAACCGTCGACTCCGATCCCGATGAGGGCGAGGGCCTCCAGTGGACGCCCGCCCATTTCGCCGCAGACCCTGACCGGCACATTGGCGGCGCGGCAGGCATCGATCACGCGCTTCAAAAAGCGGAGGATCGCCGGGCTCAGCCAATCGTAGCGGTCGGCGAGCCGCGGGTCTCCGCGGTCGGCCGCGAACAGGAACTGCGTTAGATCATTGGTGCCAATCGACACGAAGTCGACCCGGGGGAGCAACTGGTCGAGCATTTCGGCCAGGCTCGGCACTTCGAGCATCGCGCCGAACTCGATCCGGGTTGGCACGGGACGCTTGCCGCCTTGCGCCCATTCCAGCTGTTCCTCGAACAGCTTGCGCGCTTGCTCAAATTCCCACGGCTCGGAGATCATCGGAAACATCACGCGCAGCACGCGTCCTTCCGATGCCTCGATCAGCGCGCGCGCCTGCGCCTTCATCAAAGTTGAACGGTCAAGCGACAGGCGAAGCGCCCGCCAGCCCATCGCCGGATTTTCGGCTTGCTCGCGATCGTCGGCGAGGTAGGGCAGCGCCTTGTCGCCGCCGATGTCGACGGTGCGGAATACCACCGGCCGGTCGCCGGCCTCATCCAGAACCTTACGATAAAGTCGCTGCTGCCGTTCCCGTCCGGGCAGCGTCGCCGAGACCAGGAACTGGAACTCGGTCCGGAACAGGCCGATGCCTTCGGCGCCTGTCATGTCCAGTGAGGCCGCATCCTCGGCCAGGCCGGCGTTGACCATCAGCGTCACCCGCTCGTGATCGAGCGTCACGGCGGGCTTGGATCGGAGCGCGACATAGCCGGCGCGCCGCTTTTCGCTGAGCGCCATCCTCTGCTCGAAACCAGTGGTCAGGGAGCGGCTTGGGCGGACGATGACGGTGCCATTGTCACCATCGACGAGGATGGTCTCGCCTTCGTCGACACTATGGCGAATGTCCTGCAGCCGGCCGACGACAGGGACGCCCATCGCCCGGGCGACGATGGTCATGTGGGCGGTCAGCGAACCCTCCTCGAGCAGGACGGCCTTGAGGCGGCGGCGGTCATATTCGAGGAGTTCCGCGGGCCCCAGGTTGCGGGCGATCAACACCGTGTCCCGCGTGAGGCCGGTCTGCGCCGCCGTTCCCATCCGGCCCGAGACGATCCGCAGCAGGCGGTTCGAGAGGTCCTCGAGATCGTGCATCCGCTCCTTCAGCAACGGATCATCGATCTCCCGCATACGCGAACGGGTGCGTTGTTGGACGCGCTCGATCGCCGCTTCGGCGGTCAGGCCGCTGTCGATCGCTTCGTTAATCCGCCGCGACCAGCCTTCGTCGTAGGCGAACATGCGATAAGTCTGGAGGATCTCCTGATGCTCGCCGACGGTGCCGAACTCGGCATCGCGCGCCATATTGTCGATCTGCTCGCGCATCTTGCGGAAAGCTCCGTAGACCCGCGTGCGCTCGGCTTCGGTGTCCTCCGCGACGGTGTGCTCGACGATGACTCGCGGCTGGTGGAACACCGCCTGGCCCCTCGCCATGCCGGTGACCAGGCGAAGACCCGACAGCCGCAATGGCCCGGCGCTGCGCAGCCGGCCGCGGCGAGCGCCATCGACGAGACGGGCCGCGGCGATCATCTCTGACAGCACCATCGCCACCGTCTGAAGCGCCTCGATCTCGACATCCTCGTAGCGGCGCGACTCGGCGTGCTGGACGGCAAGCACGCCGATGGTACTTTCGAGCCGGATGACGGGGACTCCGGCGAAGCTGTGGAAATGCTCCTCGCCGGTTTCCGGGCGATAGACGAATTCGGGATGTTCGGCCGCCTCCGCGAGGTTGAGGATGCGGCTGTCGGCGGCAATGGTGCCGACCAGGCCCTCGCTCATCTCGAGCCGGGTGACGTGCACCGCTTCCTTGCGCAGCCCGTGGGTAGCAAACAGCTCCAGCTTGTTGTCGCGAAGCAGGTAGATCGAGCAGACTTCGCTCTTCATCGCCTGAGCGATCATGTCCACGACCTGGTCGAGCTTGGCTTGCGCGGAGCCGCGCCGGGCCATCAACTGATGAAGGCCGGTGAGGATGTCGCGGGCTGTGTTCGCGGCAGTTGCGGGCATCGGCCGAGCGCTATCAGAAGGCAACTCGCCGCGCCACGCCCGCGATTGCCCGCATTAACGTTGCATTTTGAAACAAGCTGTTATCACCATCGGAACAGGTCGCGAGCTGGGGCACTTGCTCCTATCGAACGACCAAGATCACGGGGTGTGGCATGCGTTTTCTTGCAGTATTTTTCTCGCTTCTGGTCGGGCTGGCTCAGCCGGCAGCGGCGGCATCGTCGCCGCATCTCCAGTCGCTCGAGCAGCAGGTTGCTGCGCTGGTCGCGCATAACGCCGGCAACGTCGGGATCGCCGCGCTTGACTTGAAGACCGGGGAATATGTCGCCGTTCATGGCGACACGCCCTTCCCGATGGCCAGTACGGTCAAGATCGCTGTTGCCGCCAATTATCTTTCGCAGGTCGAGCATGGCCGCCGCTCCCTCGATGACAAAATTAGCGGCCGTTCGGCGCGTTCGCTGATTGAGGCGATGATGATCCGCAGCGACAATCAAGCCACCGATATCCTGATCCGCGATCTTGGCGGACCCGCGACGCTTCAGAAGTGGGTCGAGCAGCACGACATCAAGGGCCTGCGCATCGACCGCAACATTGCCGGCCTGCTCAGCGCCAAGCGCGACCTGTGGGATGTGCGCGATTCAAGCACGCCGCGGGCGATGGTCGACCTTCTTTACCGCATCGAGACCGGCAAGCTGCTTCGCCCGCAGAGCCGCTCCTATCTCCTCGACGTCATGGCGCGCTGCAAGACCGGCCGCAACCGGATGAAGGCTCTGCTGCCCGCGAGCGCCCGTCTCCAGCACAAGACCGGCACGCTGTCGAACTACGCGAGCGACGTCGGCTACATGACGCTGCCGAACGGCCGGCGCGTGGCGATCGCCATCTTCGCGCGGCAGGGCACCAATCGCCCCAACGTCATCGCCCGAACAGCGCGCGCCATCTACGACGGCTTCACGCGCGTTGCGAGCGCCCCCTTCTCGACGGCGGCGTTCGGGGCGAACTAGAGCTCAGCCGCGGCTTTCCAGCGCGGCGGCGGCTTCTTCGGCGAGTTCATGGAGGATCGCGGCGACCGGCTCCTCGCGAGTCACCATCCCGACCGACTGCCCGGCCATCACCGAACCGCTCTCGACGTCGCCGTCGATCACCGCGCGGCGCAGCGCTCCCGCCCAATAATGCTCGATCTGGAGCTGGGCTTCGGCCATTTCGATGCTCCCCCCGTCGAGCAGGTTGGCGACCTCGCGCTGCTTGGCGGCAAAATTCTCCATCTCGCGGTTCTTGAGCGCTCGGACCGGGATCACCGGCAGGCGCGGGTCGATCTGGACGCTGAGCACCGCGTCGCGAGCGGAGGCGCGGATGAATGCCTTCTTGAAGTTGGCGTGGGCGATGCTCTCGTTGGCGCAGACGAAGCGGGTGCCAAGCTGGACGCCGACCGCGCCCATTTCGAGATAGGCGGCGATCGCCCCGCCTCGGCCGATCCCGCCGGCGACGAAAACGGGAATGTCCTTGGCGACCACGGGCAGGATTTCCTGCGCGAGGACGGAGGTGGAGACCGGGCCGATGTGACCGCCCGCCTCCATGCCCTCGATCACCAGGGCGTCGGCGCCCGAGCGCATCATCTTTTTCGCCAGCGCGAGAGCGGGGGCGAAAGCGATCAGCTTGGCGCCGCTGCCCTTGATCCGGTCAATGGATCCGCCGGGCGGTAGGCCGCCAGCGAGGACGATGTGGCTGACACCATGCTTTGCGCAGACGTCGATCAGCTCGCTGAGCTGCGGGTGCATCGTGATGAGGTTGACGCCGAACGGCCGGTCGGTGCGGGCGCGGGTTTCGGCAATCTCGGTATCGAGCAGTTCGGGTGTCATCGCGCCGCACGCGATCACTCCGAAGCCGCCGGCGTTGGAAATGGCGGAGACGAGGTTGCGCTCGCTGACCCAGCTCATCGCGCCGCCGAGGATGGCGAGTTCGCAGCCGAGGAACTCAGTGCCGCGGTGCATCAGCTCCTTGAGGCGCGCGCGGCCGGCCGACGGATGAACCGGTCGCGGGCCGGCAATCAGACCTTCGCCGCTCATGCCGCCGCTCCGGCGACGGCGGGCTGGTCGTCGTCGAGGCCGAATGCGGTGTGGAGGACGCGAACGGCCAACTCCAGCTCGTCTTCGGCGATCAGGGCGCTGACCTTGATCTCGCTTGACGAGACGGCGAGCAGGTTGATTCGGCGCTCGGCCAAAGTCTCGAACATCAACGCCGCAAGCGCCGGGTTGGAACGGATGCCGACGCCGACGATGCTGACCTTGGCGACATTGTCTTCCTGGATCAGCGCGCCATAGCCGATCGCGTCCTTGCGCTGCTCGATTACCGCCATCGCCTGCGCAAGGCTGGCGCGAGGGACGGTGAAGGTGAGGTCGGAGGCACCGCTGTTAGGAGTGGCGGCATGGACGATCATGTCGACTAGGATTGCGGCCTCGGCGAGGGGGCTGATGACCTGCGCGACAGTGCCCGGCCGATCGGCGATGCCGGTCAGCGTGATCCGGGCCTCGTTGCGGTCGGCGGCGATCCCGGCGATCTCGTTTCTTTCCATGTCGGCTCCTGAAAGATCGGCGACGATGTCGGTGCCCTGCCTGTCTTCAAACGCCGACAGCACGCGCAGCGGCAATCGGGCGCGCATTGCAAGCCCAACCGAGCGGACCTGCAGCACCTTGGCGCCGACGCCGGCAAGCTCCAGCATCTCCTCGAAGGTCACCTGGCTGAGCTTGCGTGCCCTCGGCACGATGCGCGGGTCGGTCGTGTAGACACCGTCGACGTCGGTGTAGATGTCGCAGCGATCGGCCTTCACCCCGGCAGCAATGGCGACCGCGCTGGTGTCGGACCCGCCGCGCCCGAGGGTGGCGAGGCGGCCATCGTCGGACACACCCTGGAAGCCCGGGATGACGGCGACGGTGCCGGCCTTGAGCGCCTCGTCGAGCAGCCCGGATTCCACGGCATCGACGCGCGCATTGCCATGAACTCCCGAAGCCCGGATCAGCTGCCAGCCCATGAAGCTGCGAGCGTTGAGGCCCATGTTCTGGAGGGTCATGGCGAGGAGGCCGGCGGTGACCTGCTCGCCGCTGGCGACGACCACGTCATATTCCGTCGGATCGTGGAGGGCCGCGGCCTCGCGGCACAACTGCACCAGGCGATCGGTCTCTCCGGCCATCGCCGAAACCACCACCAGCACTTCATTGCCCGCTTCGGCCTCGCGGCGGACTCGGCTGGCGACATTGCGGATGCGCTCGATGCCCGCCATCGACGTACCGCCGAACTTCATCACGATACGGGGCATTCACGCTCCTTGGGCTTGGCGCGGCGCCCTGTTAGGAGGGGCGCATGGCGGACACAAGTTCGAGCATCCTTGCGCAAGAGGCCAGGCACTTCGGAGCGATGGCCGGGGACTGGTGGGACCCGAAGGGGGCATCGGCGATGCTCCACAAGCTCAATCCGGTGCGGCTGTCCTACATTCGCGACCAGATCGACCGCCATTGGCAGGTCGACGAGCATCTCCGCCGGCCGTTGGAAGGCAAGACCGCGCTCGATGTCGGCTGCGGCGCCGGGCTGCTTGCGGAGCCGTTGGCGCGGATGGGGGCGACGGTCACCGCCATCGACGCCGCGCCGGAGCTGATCGAGGTCGCCCGCGAGCATTCCGGTGCGCAGGGGCTGGAGGTCGACTATCGCGCCGGAGCGGTCGAGCAGCTCGATGGGCGGTATGACCTAGTTACCTGTTTGGAGGTAATCGAGCACGTCGCCGACCCGCAAAGCTTCCTCGGCGCGCTGGCCGAGCGGCTCGCGCCCGGCGGGCTGCTGATCCTCTCGACGCCCAACCGGACGGCCTGGTCGCGCTTGCTGACGATTACGCTGGCGGAAGGGGCAGGAGCGATCCCCAGGGGAACGCACGACTATGACGCCTTCATTTCGCCCGAGCGGATG
>JALYPM010000174.1 GCA_030856365.1 Pseudomonadota bacterium | reverse complement strand
GCTCCTGCTGCTGCAGCTGATCCTGTCGCCGGCGCAGCTGGAGGCGTGGGGGTGGCGGATCGCGTTCGCGGCCGGCGGCGTACTTGCGGTCGTGGTCTTCTTCATCCGCCGGCGTCTCGACGAGACTCTGAGCTACACCAACGCGGCCGCGCGTTCCGACCGGCCGAAATCAAGCAGCCGCAACCTGTTCAAGGAGCATCCGCGCGAAGCTTTCCTGGTGATGGCGCTGACCGCTGGCGGAACCGCGTCATTCTACGCCTACACGATCTACCTGCAAAAATTCCTCGTCAACACCAGCGGCTTCGACCGCGAGACGGCCTCGCGGATCATGACTCTGGGGCTTGCGGTGATGATGCTGATGCAGCCGTTTGCCGGGGCCTTGTCCGACCGCATCGGGCGCAAGCCGATGATGATCTTCTTCGGTGCGTCGGCGACCTTGTTCACTTATCCCTTGTTCACCGCGCTGGAGACGGTGCGCGACCCGGCAACCGCCTTCGCGCTGGTGACGGCGAGCCTCGTCATCGTCACCGGCTATACGTCGATCAACGCGGTGGTGAAGGCGGAGCTGTTTCCCGCCCACATTCGCGCGCTCGGCGTGGCGCTGCCGTTCGCGCTTGCCAACACTTTGTTCGGCGGCACTGCCGAATATGTCGCGCTATGGCTGAAGTCCGCCGGGCACGAGCGCTGGTTCTACCTCTACATCTCCGGCCTCGCGGCGATGTCGCTGATTGCTTACATCTTCATGCGCGAAACCAAGACGACCAGCCTGATCGAGGAAGATTAGCTCGAATAATACATGTCGAACTCGACCGGGCTTGGCGTCGTCTCCCAGCGCATCACCTCTTCCCACTTCAATTCCATATAGGCTTCGATCTGGTCGTCGCTGAACACGTCGCCCTTGGTGAGGAAGGCGCGGTCGTTCATCAGGCTGACCAGCGCCTCGCGAAGGCTTCCGCACACGGTCGGTACGTTGACCAGCTCCTGCGGCGGCAGGTCGTAGAGGTTCTTGTCCATCGGATCGCCGGGGTGGATTCGGTTCTGGATGCCGTCGAGGCCGGCCATCAGCAGCGCGGAATAAGCGAGATAGGGGTTGGCCATCGCATCTGGGAAGCGGAACTCGACTCGCTTCGACTTCTCGCCCGCACCATAGGGAATGCGGCAGGAAGCGGAGCGATTGCGACTGGAATAGGCTAGCAGCACCGGCGCCTCGAAGCCCGGCACCAGCCTTTTATAGCTGTTGGTGCTCGGGTTGGTAAACGCATTCAACGCCCGCGCATGCTTGATGACGCCGCCGATAAAATAGAGCGCCAATTCGCTGAGGCCGGCATAGCCGTTGCCCGCGAACAGGGGATTGCCGCCCTTCCAGATCGAGAAGTGGGTGTGCATGCCGCTGCCGTTATCCTGAGCGATCGGCTTGGGCATGAAGGTCGCGGTCTTGCCGTAAGCCTGGGCGACCATGTGCACGACATATTTGTAGACCTGCATGCGGTCGGCGGTCTCGACCAAGGTTCCGTAGGTAAGGCCGAGCTCGTGCTGGGCGGGTGCGACCTCGTGGTGATGCTTGTCGCACGGCAGGCCCATCTCGAGCATAGTGGAAACCATCTCGCCGCGGATGTCGGCCGCGCTATCGACCGGGGCGACGGGAAAATAGCCGCCCTTGGCGCGCGGCCGGTGAGCCATGTTGCCGCTTTCATATTCGCGGCCGGAGTTGCCCGGCATCTCGACGTCGTCGAGGCGGTAGTAGCTGGTGGTGTAGCTGTTCTCGAAACGAACGTCATCGAACATGAAGAATTCGGCTTCGGGGCCGACGAAGGCGGTGTCGCCGATGCCGGTTGCCTTGAGATAGGCCTCGGCGCGGGTGGCGGTCGAGCGCGGGTCGCGGCCGTAGAGCTCGCCTGTCGATGGCTCGACAATGTTGCAGACGAGGATCAGCTGCGGCGTGGCGCTGAACGGATCGATGTAGGTGGCGTCGAGATCCGGCTTCAGAATCATGTCGCTTTCGTTGATCGCCTTCCAGCCCTCGATCGAGCTCCCGTCGAACATGAAGCCGTCGGTCAGCATGTCCTCGTCGATGGCGCTCGAAACCATCGTCAGATGCTGCCACTTGCCCTTGGGGTCGGTGAAGCGGAGGTCGACCCAGTCGATCTCCTCATCCTTGATGCGTGAAAGGATGCTGCCCGCGTCGTTCGCCATGATGACCTCTGCCGATAAAGTGATTCGCCGCCGCAGCGGCCCCGGCAAGGAATTGCCCAGCCGCGACCAGGAGTCAGCGGCTGGGTGAAGATTTCACGTGGGTTGCGCGGCTGCCCGCTAGGCGACGACGTAGAAGTCGCTGGCCGTAAGAGCCGTACCGGCGGTGACGGAGGCGAACAGCACTGCCGCGCCCGCTCCGTTGCCATCGGCGTCATAGTAGATGCGGCCGTTGGTAGCGTCATAGAGGACGCGGTCGTTGGCATCCTGCGCCGTGCGGCCGAGCGCGAAGGCGCCCGCCGACAGCGTGCCCAGGCCGGCAATGCCGCTGAAGACGGTCTGGTCGAGCAAGATGACGTCGTCCGCGACGCTGAAATCCATGATCGCATCGAAGTTCGCGGCGAGGGCCGTATCAAAGATAAACTTGTCGAGCCCCGCGCCGCCGGTCAGCCGGTCGTTGCCGGTACCGCCGTTCAGCTGATCATTTCCAGCCCCTGCTATCAGCGTGTCGGCACCGGCCAGACCGAACAGACGGTTGGCGGCGCCGTTGCCGGTCATCACATTGGCAAGTCCATTGCCGATGCCGTTGGACGCCGCCGAACCGGTAAGAACCAGCCGTTCGACATTGGCGCCGAGCGTGTGGGAAACGGTGGAGTAGACGAAATCAGTGCCGGCGCCCGCAGCCTCGAGAACGCGGTCGCGGGTGGAGTCGACATAGTAAGTGTCGTTGCCGGCGCCGCCGCGCATCGAATCGTCGCCGCCGCGGCCGTCGATGACATTGTTGGCGGCGTTGCCGTAGATCAGATTGTTCAGATCGTTGCCGTAGCCGCGGATGGCCGCATCGCCGCGCAGGCTCAGCTGCTCGACATTCGCGCCAAGCGTATGGGTGACGGTGCTGTAGACCAGGTCGAAGCCGGCACTAGCTTCCTCGACCACGCGATCGCCGCTATTGTCGACATGATAAATGTCGTTGCCGAGCCGGCCGCGCATCGAATCCGCCCCGCCGCGGCCATCGATCTGGTTGTTGCCGGAATTGCCGATGATGAGGTTGGCAAGATCGTTGCCGTAGCCGCGCACGGCGACGTCACCTGTCAGAGTCAGGCGCTCGACATTCGCGCCAAGGCTGTGGGTAACCGAGCTGAAGACTGTGTCGATGCCGCCGGTCGCGCTGACTTCGTAGGCGCGGTCGGAGGTGTGATCGACATAGTAGCTATCGTTCCCGTCACCGCCATACAGCCGGTCGGCGCCGCCAGCGCCGTCAAGCACGTCGTTGCCGCCGCCGCCCATCAGGATATCATCCGAACGGAAGCCCACGATATGGTCGCTTTGGCCGCTCCCCGTGAAGCGGTATTGCCCGGCCGAATGTTCGACAATGCCGATGGACGAACGCGCCAGGGAAATATTGAACGGTTGGACAGGTAGATCGCCGGAATAGAGCAGGTCATCGGCATTCAGCCCGAAGGAGTAGGTCGCCGATGCATATTGCAGCAGCGCCGTCTGCAGAAGCGCTGCGGGAGTTACGATGACCAGGCCCGCCGCGCTATCGACATCGACCTCGTCGATGCGCACCGGATTGCCTGCCGCATCGAACAGCCGGAACGCGTCGGCCGTAGTAAGGGCATCGATGCCCTGCGAGGCTGCAAGGTCAATGCTGACGAAGATCCGCCCGTCGCTGGCCAGGGTTGCGAAGCCCAGCAACGGCGATGCGATACCCGTGGAGATGGCCAGCGCCATACGCGTCGCCGCAACCACGTAGCCGGCTTCGGTGAGGTGAACGCTGTCCGTGAGCGGCAGATCGAACGTCGTCGTCAGCAACTGCGCCCACGGATGCGAATCACCGAAATCCTGCTGGATCTGGCGGATGATGTCGGAGCCTCCGTTAAGACGCTCTTCGTAATCGGAGCGGTCGCCGAAGCCCTGGAAATAGACGTCAGGGGCGCCGCTCAGCGCCATCAGGCGCGTCAGGATATATTCAAGTCCTTCGGCATATAGCGCAGCAGTCCGCGCATCCTGGACATAAGGCGTGTCGGACTGGCCTTGATCCCAGATGATACCGAGGACGTCCTTGCCTACTGCCCAATCGGCGAGCCGCTGCTCGTAGATGTCGAAGATCGGACCGTCCGACTGGCGGGTCTCGTCGTACCAGTATCTCGCCGCTCGCTCCGGCTCCCCGGATATGTCGGCAAGGTGATCGGCGCTTGCGCGCAACATCGTAGTTCCTCCGGTCGCGGCATCGAAGAACTGGACGTCGGTATATTGCGGGTTGAAACGGAGAAACTCGCTTCGAAAGGCATCGCGCACGGCCGGGTAAAGAATCCAGGCATCCGCCAGGGATTGCCCGGCAACAACGAAATAGGCGACAATCCCGGACATCGAATACATCATCCCCGCTGCGTGCGCCGCTCCCACGCTTGCAATCGCACAGGCTTGCTAATTTGCCGACGCTGGCTCCGGACCTCGCAATTGGTTGCGGAGCATGTAGAGGCAAGTAACTGAATTCGATTGAGTTTTCAAACTGCGATCGCGTCAGCTCGTCGCCTGCAACTGTCCGTTCAAAGTGCCGCCGATCGATTGCGCGGAATCGCGGCCTAAGCGACGACGAAGAAATCGCTGGCGGTCAACGCGGCGCCGGCGGTGACGGTAGCGAACAGCACTGCCGCGCCCGCGCCGTTGCCGTCGGCGTCGTAGTAGATGCGG
>JALYPM010000192.1 GCA_030856365.1 Pseudomonadota bacterium | reverse complement strand
GCGCGTGTCGTCACCGGCGCCAAGGCGGACGCGGCCAAGGCCACCGAGGTCGAGGTCGCCAAGTCCGAGCGGGGCATAGACGAAAGACTCACCGCGGCCCAGGCGCGCATCGCTGCGGCGCGTGCTGCCGCGGTGACCGAGATCGAAGCCGTCGCTGCCGAAGCGGCGCAGGCGATGGTCGAGCGCGTGGCCGGGCTGCGGGTCGACGACGCCGCCGCGCGCGCCGCGGTAGCCAAGGAAATGGCACATGGCTGATCCTTATGCCGTAACCGACAGCCACGCTGCGACGACCGAGGCGACGCACGCCGCGCCTTCACTCAACGTCTTCGGGTTGCACATCGAGGCAGCGGGCTTCGTCTCGCTTGCGATGCTGGCGGTGATCGCCATCCTATTGTGGAAAAAGGTGCCGGCCGCGATCGGCCGTGCGCTGGACGGCAAGATCGCCGCCATCCGCGAGCAGCTCGCCGAAGCCGAAGCGCTGCGCAAGGAAGCCGAGGCGCTGAAGGCGGAATATCAGGCGAAGGCCGCGGCAGCGGACGCGGAATCCGCGGCCACGATCGAGCGCGCGAAGGTGGAATCCGAAGCGATCCTCGCCAAGGCGCGCGTCGATGCCGAGACGCTGATTGAGCGCCGCGGGCGCATGGCGGAGGACAAGATCGCCGCCGAAGAGCGCGCTGCGGTCGACCAGCTTCGCGCGACGGCTGCAGAGGCGGCCCGCAAGGCGGCCGTGGACCTGATCGCCGTGCGCCTGGACGACCAGGGCGACGCGGCGCTGGTCAGCCAGGCGATCGACGGAATCGGCGGGCGCTAAGGCCCGCCCTAACCTTTGTTTTACTGCCGGTGCTGGCCGCCGGGTTCGCTGACGCCTTCCAGCACTTCATGCGCGGTTTCCCCGGGGGTCTCGCGGGTGAGATCGCCCAGGCTGACGATGCCGCATAGCCGCTCCTGACCATCGACCACCGGCATCCGGCGAACCTGCGCGTCGCTCATCTTGATCGCGACCTCCTCGACGTCGTCGTCCTCGCGCGCGCAAATCAGGCCGCTGCTCATTAGCTCCCGCACGGGAGTGTCGGGGCCGCGGCCCTCGGCGACTCCGCGAATGGCGATATCGCGGTCGGTGATCATGCCAATCAGCCGATCCCCCTCCATCACCGGAATGGAGCCGGTATCCTCATCCAGCATGAATGAGGCCGCCTCGCGGGCGCTCTGATCCGGCGTTACGGTCTTGACGTCGCGCGTCATCACTTCGCTGATTCGCATGGCTTTTCTCCTGTTGGATTTCTCCATGTCAACGATTGGTCGGTGAGCGCCGTTCCTACCCTTAAGGGACATTCTCCGTCAGCAGGTCGTAGGTCGCGACCAGCTCATCCTTTTGGTTGAGGACCTCGACCGCCCAGCGCACCTGCCCGGTCTCCTCGCTCTTGATCGACTTGGAGCGGACGGTGAGCTCCACCCGCATCGAATCGCCGGGATAGAGCGGGGTCAGGAAGCGCAAATTCTCGAGCCCGGTGTTGGCGAGCACCGGGCCGGGATCGGGATCCACGAATAGCCCGGCGGCGAAGCCAAGGATAAGATAGCCGTGGGCGACCCGGCCCTCGAAGATCGGCGAGGCCTTGGCCGCCTCCTCGTCCATGTGGGCGTAGAAAGTGTCGCCGGTGAACTCAGCGAAATGCTCGATGTCGTCCAGCGTCACGGTCCGGCTCTTTGTCTTCAGCGTGTCGCCGATGGCAAGCTCGCTCATCGTGCGGCGGAAGGGATGACCGGCGATCTCCCGTTTGGGCGCGCCGGAGATGTAGGAGGCCGGAGCAATCGCGCCGATCATCGCCGGAGAGGACTGGATGGCGGTGCGCTGCATATAATGCTTCACGCCGCGGATGCCGCCCATCTCCTCGCCGCCGCCGGCACGGCCGGGTCCGCCGTGCACCAGCACCGGCAGCGGCGAGCCGTGGCCGGTGGATTCCGCGGCGTTGGTGCGGTCGATGACCAGCATCCGGCCGTGGAAGGCGCCGGCGCCAAGGATGAAGTCCCGCGCGACTTCAGCGGAGTGAGAGAATAGCGACAGGCACAGGCTGCCGCGCCCGCGATTGGCAAGCGCGATGGCATCGCCGAGATCCTTGTAGGGCATGATCGTCGAGACGGGACCGAAGGGTTCGACATCGTGGACGGCATCGCTGCCCCACGGGTCGTCGGCGCGAAGCAGCACGGGCGACAGGAAAGCGCCGTCCTTGACCGGCGGCTCGGCATCGGGGTCGCCGCAGACGATGCGTGCGCCTGCCGCTTCGAGCTCGGCGATGCGCTGGCGGACGTCGTCGCGCTGGCCGACGCTGACCAGCGCGCCCATGCGCGTGTCCTCGGCGCGGGGGTCGCCGACCCTGGTCCTGGCCAGCCGCTCGCCCAGCGCCCTTTCGACGGCGTCGAGATGCTCGGCCGGCGCCATCGCGCGACGGATGGCGGTGCACTTCTGCCCCGCCTTGACCGTCATCTCGGTCGCGACTTCCTTCACGAACAAGTCGAATTCGGGTGTTCCAGGAGCGGCGTCGGGGCCGAGCACCGAGGCGTTAAGGCTATCGCGCTCGGCGACGAAGCGGACGGACTCGCGGGCGATGACGGGATGGGTCTGGAGCTTCATCGCAGTCGATGCCGAGCCGGTGAAGCTGACCACGTCCTGGCAGGAGAGGTGGTCGAAGAGATCGCCGACACCGCCGACGATCAGCTGGACGGCGCCGGGCGGAAGCAGGCCGCTGTCGATCATCACCCGGAACGCGGCCTCGGCGAGATAGGCGGTTGCCGACGCTGGCTTCACGATCGCCGGCATTCCCGCGAGCAAAGTCGGTGCCAGCTTTTCGAGCATACCCCACACGGGGAAGTTGTAGGCGTTGATGTGGACTGCGGCGCCCTGCAGCGGCGTGTAGATATGCTGGCCAACGAAGGTGCCGTTCTTCGACAGCGGCTCAAGTGCGCCGTCGAGCAGGACATGGCCATCGGGGAGCTCGCGGCGTCCCTTGGAGGAGAAAGAGAAGAGCGTGCCGGCACCGCCCTCGATGTCGATCCAGCCGTCCTTGCGCGTGCAGCCGGTCAGATAATTGAGCGCGTACAGCTCCTCCTTGCGGGCCATGATCGCGAGGCCGAGGCCTTTGATCATCCGCGCTCGATCATGGAAGGTCATCTGGCGCAGGGCGGGCCCGCCGACGTTGCGCGCATGGTCGAGCATGGCCGCGAAATCCACGCCGCCCGAGCCCGTCCGGGCAACAAGGCTGCCGTCGATCGCGGAGGCGATGTCCGCGAGGCTGGCGTCATCCCCCGGCACCCAATTGTCACGGGCGTAATTGAGAAGCTGGGCAGTTTTCATCGCAGTTTTCCAGTCATTGCGAGCAAGCGGAGCCGGTCACTGCTGGCTTGCCGCGTCCCTTTGATCAAGTCGAGGTCCCGGCAATGTCGCTGTGCGATTGATCACATGGGTCGGGAATCCAGGGGGAGCAGGGACTGGCGTTCGTGAAAGGATTTGGGATCGAACCTCGCTACGTCTCCCTGTTCGACAAGGATGAGGCACGGTCAAAGCTGTTGGAGTCGGTGCGAAACCGTCCGATTTGCAAGCCGCTGATAGTCGATGGCCGGCCGATGCCGGTTTAGCAGCGCCGGGACTGGCGACGAGAGGGTCAGGCCGCCAGCTTGTCGTCCAGCAATGCGGCCAGCGCGGCGGCGTCCTTCGGGCGGCCGAATAAATAACCCTGCGCGACATGGCAGCCAAATTCCCGCAGCATCGAAAGCTGGTCGGGCGTTTCGACGCCTTCGCCGACCGTCTCCAGGCCGAGGCTACGGGCGAGGTGGATGACGCCGGCGACAATCGCGGCGATCTCCGTATCGTTGGTCATGTTCTGGATGAAGCTGCGGTCGATCTTGACCACGTCGACTGGGAAGTCGCGCAAATGGGAGAGTGAGGAGGAGCCGGTGCCGAAATCATCGAGAGCGATCGTCACCCCTGCGCTGCTCAATTCCTTGAGCGCTCGCGCAACATAGCCGGCGCTGCTGTCAAGCAGGGCATGTTCGGTGACTTCGATCTCTATAAGCTTGGCAGGGATTTCGATGCGCTCCATCAGTCGGAGCAGGCGTTCGGCATAATCGTCGCGGAGGAATTCCACCGGGGCCGCGTTGATCGACACGCGCCCGAAAGGCAGACCGCGCGCCCGCCACCGGGCGATGTCCTGCAGGACCTTGCGCTGCATGATGTCGCCGATCTTGGAAGCGACTTCATAATCCTTGAAGCCTTCCTCGATCGTGTCGGGCAGTTGCAGCCCGAGGCGCGGGTGATTCCAGCGCAGGAGCGCCTCCATCCCGCAGATAGCGTCGTCCGCCAGCCGGATTTTTGCCTGGTAGTGAGGGAACAGGCTCGCCTCGCGCACCGCGACCCGTGCAAGGGTAATCTGGCATGCCGCCCGCTCCGCGTCTCTTAGCATGTGCGCTTCGAACAGCTTGGTGCCACCGCGACCCCCCGACTTGAGGCTGTAGAGCGCGGTGTCGGCGAGCTTGAACAGATCGTTGGCGTTATTGGCGTCGTCCGGGAAGATCGCTCCGCCGATGCTGACGCCGCCGCTCAGCGCGCGCTCGTGCACCCGGACCGGCGCGCCGAGCCGCCGCACCATCGTTTCGCCGATGCGCATCAGTGCGCCGGGCCCCGGAATATCCTCGACGATGATTGCGAATTCGTCGCCGCCAACCCGGGCGACGAAATCTCCTTCGCGGATAGTGGAGCGAAGCCGCTTGGCAATGGTCTTGAGAAGCGCGTCGCCGGCGGGATGACCAAGCGTGTCGTTGACATGCTTGAAGTGGTCGAGATCGAGGATCAGCAACCCGAGCTTGCAGCCCGACTGCATGGCGCGAAGGGCTGCCGCCTGCAGGCGGTTCTGAAAGGCACGGCGGTTGGGAAGGCCGGTCAATGCGTCATGCTCGCTCGCCCACAGCAATTGTTCGGAGCGCTCCCGCTCAACGGTGATGTCGCGGGCGATCGACAGCAGCCTGTTCACTTCGCCCGAGGCGTCGCTGATCGGCGTTACGACCACATCCCACCATTTCGGCTTGCCCTTGGCGGTTGGCCGGAAGCCGGTGAAGCGGACGGTTTCGCCTGCCGCCGCCCGGGCGACGGCATCCGCGACGATGCCGGCCATTTCGCTGGGCCACATGTCCGCGGCAGGCCGGTGAAGGAACGATTCGGCGGCGGAAACTTCCGTCGCCTTCAGCGCGCTGGTGTTGACCAGTTGGACCTTGCCGGCGGTGGACAGGATCTTGATGCTATCGGCGCTGGCTTCGAGAACGCTGCGGTAAGCCGCCTCGCTGCGCTTGAGCGCCTGCTCGGCAACGACCCGATCGGTGATGTCGATGCAGCACCCGTACCAGCGCTGGATGACGCCCAGCGCGTTGCGCTCGGCAAGAGCCTTGACCATGATCCAGCGATATTCGCCGTCCGCCCTGCGGAAGCGGCACTCAGCGAGATAGGGGTCGCCGGTTGCCAGGCTATGGGCCCAGATCACCACGACGCCCGGAGCATCCTCAGGGTGAACGAAGTCGAGCCAGCCCTCGCCGGTCAGGTCGGTCGGGAGGCAGCCGAGGAAAAGCACCCACTGGTCGCTGAGGAAGTCGGGAACGCCGTCGGGCGTCGCGCTCCACAGCAAATGCGGGACGAAATTCAAAATCCGCTCGAAGCTTTTGCGCCTGCGCGCGGGCGGTACCGGCTGTGCCGGCGCCGTTGGCGGCCCAAACGCGTCCTGTGGGTCAATTTTCAAGTCGGGTCTCCCGCCTGGAGCCACTTAGGCGGGGGGAGTTACAAGGGGCTTATCCTTTCAGCCGTTCCGGACCGATCGGGCTGGCCTCAGACTAGCGCCCGTTGAAGCTGGGCGGGCGCTTTTCGAGGAAGGCGGCGACACCCTCCCGATAATCGCGGGTGTAGCCGAGCCGGCGCATCGAGTCGCGCTGGCGGTCGAGTTCTTCGGAGAGGCTGTGCTGCCAGCTGGAGCGGATCATCTCCTTGATGGCCGCGAGTCCGAGCGGGGGAAGTCCGGCAAGCCTGGCAGCGATGGCGTCGACCTCCGCATCGAGCGCGTCGTCCTCGACCGCTTTCCAGATCAGGCCCCACTCCGCCGCCGTCTCGGCGGGGAGCGGATCGCCCGTGAGCGCCAGCCCCAGCGCGCGCGCCTGGCCGACGAGGCGGGGCAGCGCCCAGGTACCGCCGCTGTCCGGAATCAGGCCAATGGCGGAGAAGCTCTGAATGAATTTCGCGCTTTTGGCGGCAACCACGATGTCGCAAGCGAGGGCGATATTGGCGCCGGCGCCGGCGGCCACACCGTTGACGCGCGCGATCACCGGCTGGCGCATGGCGGCGAGGTGACGGACGAGCGGGTTCCAGCATTCCTCGACCGTTTCGCCGAGGTCGACCTCCTGTCCGGGAGCGACGGCGCGGTCGTTGAGGTCCTGCCCGGCGCAGAAGCCGCGCCCGGCGCCAGTGAGGATGACCACGCGCGCCGGCTCGGCCTGTTTGAGCGCATCGCGAAGCTCGGCGTGCATGACACGGGTGAAGCTGTTGAGGCGGTCGGGCCGGTTGAGGGTGATACGGGCAATCGGGCCTTCGAGGGTGCAGAGGATCGTCCGATCGTTCATAATCCCTCGATCTGCAGCCGGAGTCCCGGCCGCTTAGTCGACCAGCGAGCTTCGGTCCCGATCGACCGGGCCAGTGTCTCGATTACGCGTGCTCCGAGTCCGCGGCTGTTGGAAATACGCTCGACCGCGGCGTCGCCGCCGCAGCCGTCGTCACTGCAGACCAAAGCGAAGGAACTGCCGCTGGGGCCTCCGGAGATGCGAATGACGCCGCTGGCATCAGGCCTGAATGCGTGCTTGGCGGAGTTCGTGACAAACTCGTTGATGATCAGCGCGACGGCATTGGCTTCGTTCGAAGCAATGTCGACCGGTTCGACCGCGACGTCGAAGGCAATCGTCTCCGGCAGCAGCGGGGACAGTTTGGTTACGGCGCGTTCCACGAGCCGAGGCAGCGACACCGTCCGATCGGTGCCGTCCTGATGCAGTTCCTCGTGCAGCGCCTCGAGCGCCCCAAGGCGCACCTGGACCTGGGTCAGCGCTTCCTTGACCTCGGGCGAGGGTGAGCGCGTTTTTTGCAATTCGACGATCGCAGCGACCGAGGCGAGCGAGTTCTTGACGCGGTGATCGATCTCGCGGCGAAGCACCGCCTGCTCCCGAACTGCCAGCCGCAAGTCAAGCTCGCTCATCACCCGGGCCGCGAGCACACGGAGCGTCTCACGTTGGATGGCGGTTAGAGTGCGCGGCCGCGTGTCAAGCACGCAGAGCGTCCCGAGAGGTAGGCCGTTGCGATCCGCAAGAATGGCCCCGGCGTAGAAACGAAAGCCCTCGTCGGCCGTGCACAAGGGATTGTCGCACATCCGCTCGTCCGCCAACGTATCGGGTATCTCGACAAATTCCTGCTCGAGAATGACATGGCTGCAGAGGCTGGTGGCGAGCGGCGTCGAGCGGACGCCGAGCCCGACCTCCGCTTTGAACCATTGACGGTCGGCATCGATGAAGTTGATCACCGCGACGGGCACTTCGCAGATCGCGGCTACAAGAGCGGCGATGTCGTCGAACTCCCGCTCGCGGGGCGTATCGAGGATTTCATAGCTTCTAAGCGCGGACAGGCGCTCATCTTGCCTGGGGTGCGTGCGGGCCAACATTTCAAAAGGACATAGCAGGGGCGAGGGGCTGCTCAACCCACTTCAAGCCGCTGAAACCCTCGACGACGAAGATTCGGGCGCTCGCCCGTCGCGCCATTCGCGCCTCAACGGACACCGGTGTCGGAAAGAAAGGGGCTGTCGGTTACCTGTTGCCATTGAAATTGGCGCATCACCCCGCAAGTAGCGCATTCGCCGATGACCGCACCCGACCTTGCCATCCTCTATGAGCACCCATCGTGGTTCGAGCCGCTGTTCGCAGTGCTCGATCAGCAAGGGATCACGTTCGAAAAGATCAGCCTAACCGATCATCAGTTCGATGTCGGCATTGCCGAGCCTCCCGCGCCCGTGATCCTGAGCCGCGTCGCCATGTCGGGGTTCCTCAGAGAGCCGGAACATCCGATCTTTTACGCGACCGCACTGCTCGACCATTGGCAGCGCGCGGGCGCGACGGTGCTCAACGGCGCGGATGTGCTGGCGATCGATTCATCCAAGGCGCGGCAGCTTTCGCTAATCGCCTCGCTCGGCCATGCGGTGCCGCGCACGCGGGTCGCGCATCGGGGGCAGGACCTGCCCGCGGCCGCGAACGGAATGGGCTATCCGCTGCTGGTGAAGGCGAATGTCGGCGGATCTGGCGCCGGGATCGTCCGCTACGGCTCGGCGCAGGAGCTTGAGCGGTCGGTAGCGGAGGGCTCGGTACCGCGCTCGATCGACCAGGTGCTGCTGGTGCAGGATTATGTCCCGCCGCGCGGGGGTATGATCGTGCGGATCGAGACCCTTGGCGGCAATTATCTCTACGCGCTGGAAGTGGAGAGCGGCGGCGACAGCTTCGACCTGTGCCCCGCCGATGCCTGCATCGCGCAGCCAGGGCGCTCCGCGATTGCGATGAAAGCCGTCACACCACCGGCAGAGGTGATCGCCGCGGCCGAGGAGATCGCGCGAGCAGCCGGGCTCGACGTGGGCGGAGTCGAAGCCGTGATCGACGACCGCGACGGCGCGGTTCGCTTCTACGACATCAACGGCTTGTCGAACTTCGTCGCCAACCCGTTGCAGGTGCTCGGCTGGGACCCGCACGAGCGGCTGGTCGACATGATTGCGCAGCGCATCAGTGAAAAGAGGGCGTCATGAGGTTCGGTTATTGGATGCCGGTATTCGGCGGGTGGCTCCGCAACATTCCCGACGAAGGGATGGCAGCGAGCTGGGACTACGTTCGTCGCCTCACCCAGCGCAGCGAGCAGACCGGCTGGGACCTGAGCCTCATCGCCGAGCTCAACCTCAACGACATCAAGGGGGTGGAGGAGCCTGCGCTGGACGCATGGTCGACGGCGGCGGCGCTGGCGGCGGTGACCGACAGCATCGAGCTGATGGTCGCGGTGCGGCCCAATTTCCACCAGCCGGCACTGTTCGCGAAGCAGGCGGCCAATATCGACAATATCTCCGGCGGCAGGCTGGCGCTCAACGTCGTCTCGTCGTGGTGGGCGCAGGAGGCGGAATCCTACGGTCTGCAGTTCGACCAGCATGACGACCGCTATGGCCGGACGGCGGAGTGGCTGGAGGTCGTCAATGGCCTTTGGACCGAAAAGAAGTTCAGCTTCGACGGCGAGCGCTACAAGATGAAAGACGCGATCTGCGAGCCGAAGCCGGTCAGCAAGCCGCGCCCGACCATCTACGCCGGCGGGGAGAGCGAGGCGGCCAAGACGATCATCGTCACCCAGTGCGATGCCTATGTCATGCATGGTGATCCGGTCGATGCCATCCAGCCCAAGATCGCCGACATGGCCGAGCGGCGGGAGCGCACTGGCGGCGGCGAAATGCAATTCGGAATGGCCGCTTTTGCGATCGTCCGCGACAGCGAAGCCGAAGCCAAGCGCGAGCTGGAGCGGATTACCCAGCTTCCGCCGACGCCGCCCAAGGGCTTCGACAATTTCGACCAGTGGCTGTCGGGCACGCAGCTGGAGCGCGAGCTGAAGCTGCAGGAATATTCGGTGTCGAACCGCGGGCTTCGCCCCAACTTCGTCGGGACGCCCGAGCAGCTGCGCGAGCGGATCGAGCAATATGAGGATGCAGGGCTCGATCTTCTCCTGCTGCAGATGAGCCCGCAGGCCCAAGAAATGGACCGCTTCGCCGAGCAGGTGATCCAGCCGATGCGGGAGGCGGCGAACTGAAGCGCCTGCTCAGGCGTTGGCGAATTTGAATCGCGGCATTGCAGAGGGTAGAGCGTAGCCATGTACACGACCGAACTTAGTAAGACCGCCAAGATCGAGAACCTCGAGGATCCCGCATTGCTCGAGGCGTTCGAGGCGCGGGTTGCCGCCGATGAGTTCATCGAGCCCAAGGACTGGATGCCGGAGGCCTACCGCCGGACCCTGACGCGGCAGATTTCGCAGCATGCGCATAGCGAGATCGTCGGCATGCTTCCGGAGGGCAATTGGATCACGCGGGCGCCGTCGCTTCGGCGCAAGGCGATCCTGCTCGCCAAGGTGCAGGACGAGGCGGGGCACGGCCTCTATCTTTACTGCGCGGCGGAGACGCTCGGCACCAGCCGCGACCAGATGATCGAGGCCCTTCACTCGGGCAAAGCTAAATATTCGACGATCTTCAATTATCCGACGCTGACCTGGGCGGACATGGGCGCGATCGGCTGGCTCGTCGATGGCGCGGCGATCATGAACCAGGTGCCGCTGCAGCGGACCAGCTACGGACCCTATGCTCGGGCAATGGTGCGGGTGTGCAAGGAAGAAAGTTTCCACCAGCGGCAGGGCTACGAAATCATAATCGCGCTGGCGAACGGCACGGCGGAGCAGAAGCGCATGGCGCAGGACGCGCTCAACCGCTGGTGGTGGCCGTCGCTGATGATGTTCGGCCCGCCGGACGAGGACAGCCCCAACACGGCCCAGTCGATGCGCTGGCGGATCAAGCGCGAGACCAATGATGAGCTTCGCCAGAAGTTCGTCGACATCACTGTTCCGCAGGCGGAGTTTCTGGGGCTGACCGTGCCGGATGTGGATCTCAAGTGGAATGCAGAGAAGGGCGGCTACGACTTCGGCGCGATCGATTGGGACGAGTTTTACGCGGTTGTTCGCGGGGAAGGGCCGGTCGCCAAGGAGCGGATGAAGGCGCGGCGCGATGCGTGGGACGAGGGCGCTTGGGTGCGCGAAGCGGCCGCTGCGCATGAGGCGAAGCGGCGGGAACGCCAGGCGGCATGAGCGGTGACTGGCCCCTTTGGGAAGTCTTCGTCCGTGCCAGGGGCGGTCTTGCGCATCGCCACGTTGGCAGCGTTCATGCTCCTGACCCGGAGCTCGCGCTCCGCCACGCGCGCGACACGTACACGCGGCGGATGGAAGGGGTGAGCCTGTGGGTGGTGCCGTCGGCCGCGATCGTCGCGTCCGATCCTGACGAGGCGGGGCCGTTGTTCGAGCCGGCGGCCGACAAGATCTACCGCCACCCGACCTTCTACCAGATCCCGGACGAAGTGAAGCACATCTGATGCCGTCGCTGCCGCCGATCCGGCCCGAAGACGAGGCGGTTGCGGAGCGCACTAAGCCGCACGGCGCGTTCGATGCGCCAGGCGACTCGCTACACGACGGGGCGCGGTTCGATTACATGCTTCGGCTCGGCGACGATGCACTGGTGCTGGGCCAGCGGCTTGGCGAGTGGTGCGGCCATGCGCCGGTCCTCGAGGTCGACCTCAGCCTCGCCAATCTGGCGCTCGATCTTGTCGGCCAGGCGACGCACCTGTTGAACGCCGCTGGCGACTGTGAAGGCGCGGGCCGCGACGGAGATGCGCTGGCATTTCACCGCGACGTGCTCGATTTCCGCAACTGCCTGCTGGTCGAGCAGCCGAACGGCGACTTTGCGCAGACGATCGCCCGGCAATTGCTGTTCTCGACCTGGCAGCACATGCTGCTGCAGCGGCTGACTCAGTCGTCCGACCGCTTCCTTTCGGAATTCGCGGCCAAGGCGGTCAAGGAAGTCGCCTATCACCGCGACCTTGCCAGCGAATGGACGGTGCGGCTCGGCGACGGCACCGAGGAAAGCGCCCGACGCATGCGCGACGGCCTCGATTGGTGCTGGCGCTTCATTCCTGAGCTGTTTGAAGTGGACCATGCGCTCGAGGGCCTGGTGGCGCGCGGCGTTGCGCCCGACGCGCGCGGGTTCGAGGAGAAATATCGATCGGCGATCGGCGCCGTCCTGGCGGACGCAAGCCTGGAAGCTCCCGCCGACCAAAGAGCGATCCTTGGCGGGCGGCGCGGGCATCATAGCGAGCATCTCGGCCATCTGCTGGCGGCGATGCAGTTTCTGCCGCGTACGTACCCGCAAGCGGTCTGGTAATGCCGACCCACTTCCACCCGTTGAAGGTGGCGGAGATCGTGCCGGAGACGGCGGACGCCAACAGCATCCGCTTCGACGTGCCGCCCGAGCTTCGCGACGCTTTCGCATTCAAAGCCGGGCAGCATCTGACGCTGAGGGCCGAGATTGGCGGCGAGGAAGTGCGGCGCAACTATTCGCTGTGCACCGCGCCGGCCGACCAGGACTGGATGGTCACCGTCAAGCGCATCGCCGGCGGCGTCTTTTCCAACTGGGTCGCGGAGAATCTAAAGGCGGGCGACACGATCGAGGTGATGTCGCCGCACGGCAGCTTCACTTGCGAGTTCGATGCTGGCGCACGCCGTCACTTCGTTGGGATCGCCGGAGGATCGGGAATCACGCCGGTGATGTCGCTGACCCGCACCGCGCTGAAGGTGGAGCAGGGCAGCCGCGTCACTTTGCTTTACGGTAATCGCGACAGCAGCTCGATCATCTTTCTCGATGAACTTGCCGAGCTCAAGGACCGCTACATGGGACGGCTGGAGCTGTTTCATTTCCTGGCCGAAGAAGAAGGAGATTTCGAGCTGTTCAACGGGATGCTCGACCGAGTCCGCTGCGACGATGCGATCCTCAATTTGGTGCCCGATGCGCCGGACGTGGCCGGATGGTTCATCTGCGGCCCCGGCCCGATGATGGACGCGGCGGAAGGCGCGCTGCTGGACCGCGGCATCGACAAGGACCGCATTCACATCGAGCGCTTCACCGCCGGCCGGCCGTCGGCGGCGCTCGCGGCGGAAATGGCGGAGCTGCAGACCAAAGCTGCGGGAACGAGCATCGCCGTGACGCTCGACGGCCGCACCCGCCGCATCGCGTTCAGCGAAAGCAACATCCTCGACAGCGCGCGCGAGGCGGGAATGTCGGCGCCATTCGCGTGCAAGGCGGGCGTCTGCGCTACCTGCCGGGCGCGGGTGACCAGCGGCAAAGTCGAGATGGCGGCGCGCTACGGGCTGACCGACGAGGAAGTGGCGGAGGGTTACATTCTGACCTGCCAGTCGGTGCCGGTTGGGGATGGAGTGGCGGTGGATTACGACGCGTGAGTTCGCTAAGCGCGAAGTCATGCTGAGCGAAACATCCGCAAAGGCAAGGGGGCTTGCCGATCTTCCGCCCGTTGTCAGTGACTCGCTGCTGCAGCTGATTGCAATGGCCAACGCCGATCCGCGAACCGACAAGATCGATGTCGGGGTCGGCGTGTTCCGCGATGGCGAGGGGCGAACGCCGATCCTCAAGGTGATCAAGGCCGCCGAAAAAATCCTGCGCGAGACTCAGGAGACCAAGGCTTATCTCGGCGGCGCCGGCGACAAGCGCTACACCGAGCTGCTGCGGCCGATCCTGCTTGGCGAGCATGCCGGCAACGATTGCATCGTCGGCTTGCACACCCCGGGCGGTTGCGGGGCGCTCCGGCTTGGGTTCGAGCTGATCCGCACGGCGAACCCGGATGCCCGCGTCCTCGTCGGCACCCCGACCTGGCCGAACCATGCTCCGATCATCGACGGCGTCGGCCTGGAGATCAGCGAGTATCCCTATTACGACCGCGACAGCGGTGAGATTCGTTTCGACGCGATGCTCGATGCGCTCCGCAACGGCCGTCCGGGCGACATCGCGCTGCTCCACGGATGCTGCCACAACCCGACTGGCGCCGACCTCGACGACGATCAGTGGGCGGAAGTGACGCAGGTGGTTGCCGAGCGCGGGCTGATCCCGTTCGTCGATATCGCCTATCAGGGCTTCGGGCGCGGGCTGGACGCGGATGCGCGCGGGCTGCGGGGCCTGCTCGATGCCTGCGACGAAGTGATCGCGGCGCAGAGCTGCGACAAGAATTTCAGCGTCTATCGCGACCGCGTCGGCTCGCTGTGGATCAAGTCGGCCACGGCAAAGACCAGCGCGACGGCGATGGCGCACGTGCTCCAGCGCTCGCGCGAGATGTGGTCGATGCCGCCCGACCATGGCGCCGCCGCCGTGCGGATCGTGCTCGACACGCCCGAGCTGAAGGAGCGATGGCACGGCGAGCTCGACGCCATGCGCGAGCGCATCAATTCTGTCCGCCAGCGGCTTGCGGCGGCCGATCCACGGCTGGAGTTTATCGGCCGGCAGTTCGGCATGTTCTCGATGCTCCCGCTGAGCATGGAGAAGGTCGTCAAGCTGCGCGAGCGCCACGCGATCTACATGGCGGATAGCGGCCGCTTCAACATCGTCGGCATGAGCGATAGCCAGATCGACCGTTTTACCGGCGCCGTGGTCGAGGCGCTGCAAGGCTAGCATGGCGGACCGCGACCCCGGCAAAGTCAGCGCGGACGTCGATTGGCGCGAGGCCGCCAGGCTGGTGCTGACCAGCCGCGAAATGGACCGGCTCGAGGAAGAAGAGCTCGTTCCCGCCAAGAAGGTGCTCTATCAATTCTCCGCCCGCGGGCATGACATGGCGCAGGTGCTGCTGGGCATGCAGCTAAGGCAAGGCGACGCCGCCTGCGGCTATTACCGGTCGCGACCGCTGCTGCTGGCGCTCGGGGTGCCGCTCGCCGATGCGCTGGGATCGGGCATGGGGCTGGCGGGCGGCTATTCCGACGGACGGGATATCGGCGTGGTGTTCAACTATCCGAACCCGGGCGGAGTGCATGCGCTGCCAATGTGTGGCGGAGTCGGCGCGCAATATACGCCCGCGGTGGGCTGGGCGCAGGCGATCGACTACAAGCGCAAGGTACTGGGCGAAGGTCCGGATGACGCCATCGCGCTGGTGCTCGGCGGGGACGCGAGCTGCGCCACGGGCGGATTTTGGTCGGCACTAACTATTGCCACCACGCAACAATTGCCACTGCTCATTTACATTGAGGACAATGGCTACGGCATCTCGGTGCCGTCGGAGTATCAGACGCCCGGCAAGGACATCGCGGCCAACCTTGCGAGCTTTGCCGGCCTGACCATTTTCAACGGTGACGGCACCGATCCGGACGAGGCGGCGCGGCTGGTTGGGGAGGCGGTGCGGCATGTCCGCGAGCATCGCGCACCGGCGCTACTTCGGGTGACCGTGCCCCGATTGGAAGGCCACAGCTATCAGGACACCCAAGGCTACAAGAGCGAGGACGAGATCGCCGCCGAATGGGCGCGCGATCCGCTGCCGAAGCTCAAGGCGCATTGCGCGCAGATCCAGATTGGCGAGGACGAGTGGGAGCGGCTGCAGGACGAGGTCCACTGGACGGTGGGCCAGGCGCTGTCCGAAGCGGAAGGCCGCGGCGTTAGTTCGCCCGCCCGCGTGACGGACAACGTGTTTTTCGAAAGCGAGCTGCAGCAGGTGGGCGGCTGCGCGGGTCTCAGCCTCGACGGCACCACTGACGAGCCGCGTCCCGAGGGGCAGCGGATCAACATGGTCACCGCGATCCGCCGAACGCTCGACCGAGAGCTGCAAAGCAATCCGCGCGTGCTGCTGTTCGGCGAGGATATCGGCCCCAAGGGCGGCGTTCATGCGGTGACGCTCGGACTGCAGGACAAATACGGCCGCGACCGGGTGTTCGACACGTCTCTCAACGAGGAAGGCATCGTCGGGCGCGCGGTGGGGATGGCACTGGCGGGGCTGATGCCGGTGCCGGAAATTCAATTCCGCAAATATGCCGAGCCGGCGACCGAGCAGATCAACGATTGCGGGACAATGCGCTGGCGCACCCACAACCGCTTCGCCGCGCCGATGGTGCTTCGGATTCCCGGGGGTTTCTTCAAATGCGGCGACCCGTGGCACAGCCAGACCAACGAAGTGCAGTTCGTCCATAATCCCGGCTGGAAAGTAGCGGTCCCATCGAACGCCGAGGATGCGGTGGGGCTGCTGCGCGGAGCGCTTCGCGGCAACGACCCGGTGCTGTTCTTCGAGCATCGCGCAATGCTCGATGATGCGTGGGCGCGGCGGCCGTGGCCGGGCGATGATTTCGTGTTGCCGTTCGGGCGGGCGAAGAAGACGCGCGAAGGCGAGGCGATCAGCATCGTCACCTGGGGCGCGATGGTGCCGCGCTGCGAGGCGGCGGCGGAGGGGATCAGTGCGGATGTGATCGACCTGCGCACGCTGATGCCGTGGGACCGGGAGGCGGTGCTGGAAAGCGTCCGCCTCACCCGCCGTTGCCTGATCGTGCACGAGGATTTGCGCACCGGCGGCTTCGGCGCGGAGATCGCGGCGGTGGTCGCGGACGAGGCGTTTCTCGATCTCGACGCTCCGGTCGCGCGGGTGACCATGCCCGACATCCCGAGTCCGCATCACCCGAAGTTGCTTGAATCCGCCGTGCCAAGCGTCGAGCGCATTCGGGCGGAAATCGACCGGCTGGTGGGGTTTTGATGTGATCGAGGTCCGCGTTCCCAACGAGCAGGAAGGCACCAAGGCGGTGGTCCGTTCCTGGCTCAGGCAAGTAGGGGATACCGTCGCCGAGAACGATCCTCTGGTGGAGCTGGAGACCGACAAGGTTACGCAGGAAGTGCCGGCGCCGGCGGCGGGGGTGCTGGTGGAAATCTTGCTTGAGACGGATGCAGAGGCGGCGCCGGGGGCGCTGCTGGGACGGATCAGTGTCGATCAACCCGTTCGTCCTGAGCGGAGCCCGGAGGGCGGAGTCGAAGGGCGAGTGGCATTAGCGTCCGAGCAGCGCCTTTCGACTTCGCTCAGGACGAATGAGGGTGGTGAAACACGGCTGTCTCCTTCCGTCCGCCGGGCTTGCCAACAGCATGAAATCGACGCCTCCAAAATTCAGGGCACCGGGCGCAACGGGCGCATCACGCGCGAAGATGTCGACCGCGCCGTGGCCGCCGCGACTGTGGTGACGGTCGGCAAGCCTGCCACGGCCCAGCCGCGGCACTTTTCCGCGTCCGACATTCCGCACGACCGCATGCGGCGTACGATTGCCGAGAATATGGTGCGCGCGGTCACCGAGGCACCGCACGTTACCGCTTTGTTCGAAGCCGATTTCTCGGCCATCGCGGCGCACAAGGCGGCGATGGCGGAGCGGAGCGTGAAGCTCAGCTACACCGCCTATATCGTCAAGGCGGCAGCCGACGCGATGGCCGTGGCGCCGGCGATCAACGGCCGCTGGGAACCGGACAGTATCGCGGTGTCGCCGACGATCGACATCGGTGTCGGTACGGCGCTCGGCGAAAAGGGGCTGGTGGTGCCGGTGGTCAGGGACGCTGGCTCGCTTAGCCTCGAGCAGGTCGGCGCGAAGCTCGACGCGCTTACCCGCAAGGCGCGCGAGGGCAAGCTCGATCGCACCGACGTTTCGGGCGGAAGCTTCACCATCTCCAATCATGGCGTATCCGGTACGCTGCTCGCGGCGCCGATCATCATCCATCAGGGCCAGGCGGCGATCCTTGGCATCGGCAAGCTGGAAAAGCGCGTGGTCGTGCGCGACGTCGGTGGCCAGGACGCGATCCTCATCCGCCCGATGGCCTATGTGACGCTGACGATCGACCACCGCGTGGTTGACGGGCACCAGACGAACGCCTGGCTGACGCGCTTCGTCGAAATCGTCGAAGGCTGGCCGCGCCCGTAGGAACATCTGGCCATGGGGCAGGGTTGTTTGAGGGACAGCCAGGAGGCCCTCGATGGCAGAAAATCGACAATCATCATCCACAGATAGTCAGCGCGCGTGGATCGGCGCGGGGCTGCTCGCGGCCGCCGGCGCGGCGACGTTCCTGCTCGCCCGGCGCACCGCCGACCTACGCGACGGCGGGGCGACGATCAGTGATGCTCCCGACCACGTGCTTCGCCGCGGCGAAAAGGCCGATGAATCGCTGATCGGCCGCAGCGTCACCGTCAACAAGCCGCGCCCGGAGCTCTATGCCGAGTGGCGAAACTTCACCCGCTTCCCGCGGTTCATGGACAATGTCGAACGCGTCGAGGATCTGGGTGAGGGACGGTCGCGCTGGACGATCAAGGCGCCGGCCGGCACCGGTGTCGAGCTTGTCACCCGCATCACGGAGGATCGCGCCGGCGAAGCCATTGCCTGGGAAAGCGAGCCGGAGTCGGACATCACCACCCAAGGCCGCGTCGAGTTCACCGACGCCGGACCGGGCAGGGGGACAATGGTCCGCCTGACCATGCACTATGACCCGCCGGGCGGGGCGGCCGGGCGGCTGATCGCCAAGATCTTCCAGCGCGAGCCGAACATGCAGGCGCGCCGCGACCTTCGCCGCTTCAAGCAGCTGATGGAAACGGGCGAAGTCACCACCAACGCATCGCCGTCGGGCCGCAAGAGCGAAGCCCCGACCGAAGCCCGGATCTAAGGAGACCATCATGCGCGCACTCACCTGGCAGGGCCGCCACGACGTCCGTGTCGAGAGCGTTCCCGATCCGGAGATCGTCAATCCCCGCGACTGCATCCTAAAGGTGACGTCGACAGCGATCTGCGGGTCCGACCTCCACCTCTACGACGGCTACATTCCCGGCATGCGCGCCGGCGATATTCTCGGCCATGAGTTCATGGGCGAAGTAGTCGAGGTCGGCGCCAAGAGCACGCTGAAGAAGGGCCAAAGGGTGATCGTTCCGTTCACCATCAGTTGTGGCCAATGCTACTTCTGCAAGAAGCAGCAATTCAGCGCCTGCGACAACGCCAACCCGGCGGAGACCGCCGACGCGACCGAGATCCTGTACGGCTACTCTATGGGCGGCGTGTTCGGCTATTCGCACCTTACCGGCGGCTATGCCGGCGGGCAGGCGGAATATGTCCGCGTCCCCTATTCCGACGTCGGTCCCCTGGTCGTTCCGGACCACCTCGAAGACGACAAGGTGCTGTTCCTGACGGATGTCCTGCCGACCGGCTGGATGGCGGCGGAGAATTGCGACATCGAGCCGGGCGACACCGTCGCCGTGTGGGGCTGCGGTCCGGTCGGCCTGTTCGCGGTGCAGGCCGCCTTCATCATGGGCGCTCACCGCGTGATCGCGATCGACCATTATCCCAAGCGGCTGGAGCTCGCGAAGCAATTCGGTGCGGAGATTCTCGACTATCGCGAAGTTGATGTGCGCGCGGCGCTCAAGGAAATGACCGGCGGGATCGGCCCGGATGCGTGCATCGATGCGGTGGGCATGGAAGCGCACGGCATCGCAATCGATAATGTGCTCGACACGGTGAAGGCGCATACCTTTCTCACCACGGATCGCGGACATGCCATCCGCCAGATCATCCTGTCCTGCCGCAAGGGCGGGCGCGTGTCGGTGCCCGGCGTCTATGGCGGTTTCATCGACAAATTCCCGATCGGCGCTTTCATGGAAAAAGGCCTGACGCTGAAGACCGGCCAGACCCACATGCAGCGTTACACCAAGCCGCTGCTGGCGCTGATCGAGGAGGGCAAGATCGATTCCACCTTCCTCATCTCGCACCACGCCTCGCTCGAGCAGGCGCCGGAGATGTACAAGCATTGGCACGACGACCAGGACCAGTTCACCAAGATCGTCCTCAAGACCGAAGCGGCGAAGTCCGGGACGCCCCAGCAGGAGAAGCAAATTGAGCATGCGTAAATTCGCCATCGTCACCGGCGCGTCGAGCGGCATCGGGCTGGAAATCGCGCGGCTTGCGGCCAAGGACGGCTATGACCTGCTGGTCGCCGCCGACGAGCCGCTAGTGGATGCTGCGGCGGGTCTCAAGGACCTCGGCGTCGAAGTGCGCAGCATCGAAGCCGACCTCGCCACCGAACAGGGCGTGAAGCAACTGCTTCAAGCCGTCGGCGACCGCCCAGTCGATGTGTTGGTCGCCAATGCCGGTCACGGACTAGGCAACGGATTTCTGGAGCAGCAACCGAAGGAATGGATGCATGTCATCCAGACCAACGTTACCGGCACGCTTCTGCTGATCCAGCCGATCATCAGGGCGATGGTCGAGCGCGGCGAGGGCAAGGTGCTGATTACCGGGTCGATCGCGGGGCACCTCGCTGGTTCTTTCCATGCCGTTTACAACGGGTCCAAGGCATTCATCGACAGCTTCGCCGCAGCGCTTGGCGAAGAGATTCGCGACCGCGGGGTCACCGTCACCTGCCTCAAGCCCGGCGCGACCGACACCAACTTCTTCAAGCGGGCCGAAATGCTCGACACCAAGGTCGGGCAGTCGAAGAAGGATGAAGCGGCCGACGTCGCCAAGACTGGCTGGCAAGGCATGCTGGATGGCGAACCCTCGGTGATCCACGGCCTTAAAAACAAGGCGCAAGTCGCGGCCGCGGGCGTGATGACCGACGCGGCCACTGCGCGATTGCACCGGATGCAGGCGGAGCCGGGGTCGGGCAAGAACTGATCCTCGCTTGCCCCGCCCCATTGCCGGTGCGGAACAGTTGACGCGCACGCGCTTTGAGCTTCCGGCAGCAGACCGGAGGGACAGTGGCGAACCGCAAGGCTCCTGAAGGGAAGATCGACCCGCTGTTCGTTCGCCGGGTGCTGATCGTGCTTGGGCTGACGACCTTGTTTTTCCTCATGTGGCAGTTGCGCATGCTGCTGCTGATGCTGTTCGGCGCGGTGGTGGTTGCGTCGATTTTTCGGGCCGTCGCCGACGCGATCGGCCGCGCCACGCGGCTGTCCAATGCCGTCGCGACTGGGCTGTCGATCATTCTGGTGCTGGGATCGATCGCCGCCCTGATAGCGTCCTTCGGCTCCAGTATCGGCGAGCAGGTAGAAACACTGCGCGACACGCTTCCTCGGGCGTGGGGCGCGTTCGAGAGCAGGATCGGCGACTTCGGCCTCGGCAACCAGCTTGAGCGACTGGTCGCCAGCATCAGCACGCCGGGCGGTGGCAGCTTGTCGGGGTTCGGACAGGCATTGTTGTCGATCGGCAGCGGATTAGCCGATCTTCTGGTCGTCATTTTCGCCGGAATCTACCTGGCCACCCAGCCCAACTTTTACCGCGTGGGACTTCTGAAGCTGGTGCCGTCGGCGCGCCGCAAGATCGCCGCCGAAGCGATGCTCGAATCCGAACGCGCGCTGCGGATGTGGCTGATGGGCCAGGCGGTTGCAATGGTGGTGGTCGGCGTTGCCGTTGGCGTCGGCCTGTGGGCGATGGGAATGCCCTCGGCGCTGGTGCTCGGCCTGCTTGCCGGGCTGATGGAATTCATTCCCTTCGCCGGGCCCGTCATCGCCGCCATCCCGGCAGTGCTGATTGCACTGGCGATCGGCCCCGAAATGACGATCTGGGTGATGGGGCTCTATCTCGTGGTCCAGCAGCTCGAAGGCAATGTGCTGACTCCACTGGTCCAGCAATATGCGGTCGACTTGCCCGGCGTCGTCCTTTTGTTTTCGCTGATTGGCTTCGGTACCTTGTTCGGCACGCTTGGAGTCATCCTCGCGGCGCCGCTGGCGGTGGTCTCGCTGGTGCTGGTCAAGCGCCTCTATGTGATCGAGACGCTGCACACCAAGACGCCGATGCCTGGCGAGGACAAGGACTAGATTTCGAGCAGTGCGTAAGCACGGCCGAGCAGCGGCTTCAGCACGAACTGCGCGCAGTTGTAGACCGGGATTCCGCGGTTCGTCCGGCCTTCGTGGCTGCCGTGATGAGCATGCCCGTGAACCACCGCTTTGACATTGTCGAAGCGATCGATGGCGTCGGCGAGGCGCTGCGATCCGAGATATTGATAAATCTCGAGCGGCTCGCCCTCGAGGGTGCCCAGGATGGGCGAGTAATGAAGCACGGCCATCGCGCGTTCGGTCCGGAGCGAGCGAAGCCCGTTCTCCAGCTTGCGCGCTTCGCGCTTAGGACAGCGCTAATGTCCTGTGGTTAGCCGGACAGCGGCTCACCTTCGGGAGCGCCCCGGCCAAGTTTGTCGGGCAGGGGCTCGCCGGCCGGAGTGAACTCCAGCGAGACCGAGTTGATGCAGTAGCGCTCGCCGGTCGGCGGGGGCCCGTCCGGAAAGACATGGCCTTGATGCCCGCCACAGCGCGCGCAGACAATTTCGACCCGGAC
>JALYPM010000191.1 GCA_030856365.1 Pseudomonadota bacterium | reverse complement strand
TGGCCGAGCTGTTCGTTGGCACCGGCCGCGGGCGCCTTGCCGGTCCTTTGGGCTTCCTGCTGCTGAGCCCGTTCGAGCCGCTCTTCGAGCGAATCGAGCCGTGCGTCTGAAGGAAGCTTCGGGTCCTGCCTGGTCTCGTCCGTCGCCATGATCTTCCCCTGTGCGTCGCCCCGGCCTTTAAGTGGGACTTCGTGAGGCGAGGAACATGGCGGCGACCAAGGCCGCCAAGGCGCCGCCCCTTTATGAACCGGCATGCCCCAAGTCAACCGCTGCGACTGCCCCGAAGGTTGCCGCTATTGCTCTATTGCCCGGCTCCGCCGCAATAATCGGGAACGGGCGCCGCCTGCCCCGCGGCGCGCCTGCGCCAGGCCCCGTCGCCCAGCATATAGGCCTGGCCGACCGCGACCCGGCCGAGCAGCGTGCAGGCGGCGGTGATTCCCACTTCCTGCTGGGTCGCTCCGCGACGCCCGGCGAGATTGGCGAACAATGTGCGGCGGCGGATATTCACCGCATCCACCTGGCGCCGGAGCGCCGGCGATGGTGTCGTCACATAGCCGAGATAGCCATCGAACCGCTCGCCGACGAGCCCGGCCTGTTGGGCGGCGACGACGCCCTGCGTGCCCTGGGCCAGGACCGGCGCCGCGATCGCGATGGCGAGTCCGGCGGCTGCTGCAAACATCGTCCTGTGCATGGTCATTGTCCCGGTTTCTGCGGAAACGCCTGCGGATTCTGGTTGATCAGTTGATCGACGTCGCGCTGCAGGCGCACCAGCACTTCCTGCTCGATGCGGATGTTGAGGTTGATCTCGATCGGCTTGTCGGGCGTGTTGACGGTCACGCAGCCGGTCAAGGGCAAATAGAGCAGCCCGGCCGCCAGCGCGGCTCGGCGTTTTGTGAAAATGGTCATTGCTCGTCTCTCGCTTGGGGGGTCGGGGGCACGTTTCGATTGGCAGGTGGCGTCTGGGTCGTGGTCTGCTCCTCGCGGCGGCGGACTTCGGTGACGATTCCCGGCACATCTTCCAGCGGGACCGGAAGGACGTCGCTGATCAGCTGGCGCGGGTCGCGGAACGACTTGGCGGTGGCGATCAGCGCGCGGAAGGGCGCGCGGATCGTTACGTTGAGCTTGATCGGCACCTGGCTAAGAAGCCCGCGCACGACCCGCGCGGTCGTCGTCTGGCCAAGCGCCACGCCCTCGATTGCCAGCCGCGTCGTGAATTCGCCGGCAAGATCGCCGTCGAGCCGAATGATCATACTGCGGAAGCGCAGGTCGCGCAGCGCGTCGAACGCGATGCCGCCGGCAAAGCCCAGGCTCGCCTTGCTGACGGTACCGGTATAGGCGAGGCTCCCGCCCGGCGGCCGCGAATCCAGCCGCCCGCCAACGATCCGCCCGCCATTTTCGTCGAAGATCATCGGCAGCACGCCGTCGAAGATACCGGACGCTTCGATCCCGTCGAACCCGAACGATTCGACGAAAGTGTTGGCATTGAGCCCGACGACCTCGAAGGTCAGCCGCTTGGCGCTGGGCCGGCTGAAGTTCAGGATGGTCTCGCGAAGGACCAGGCGGCCGCCCATGAACGGCCATTCGCCGCGCTCCACCTTCACCCGCCGGTCGGGAAGCAGTTGGTAACGGATCACGCCATCGCCGACCAAAATGCCGGGATTGATCGACTCGATCGTCGCCACCTGTCCCGGGGCGGTGCTCAGCCCAAGCAGGTCGTCGAAACGAATGGTTGTCGCCAGCCCATTGATCGGGCCGAACGGCGCCGCAAGGTCCATATCGGCAGTCGAGAACTCGCCCGACGACGTCGGATCGCCGCCGCCCGACCAGGCGATCCGCCCCTGTCCCGTCACGGTGCCAGAGACGAGCGCGATGACCCCCTCCGTCAGCCGGGTCAGATCCTCGGGCTGAAGCGAATTGCCGAAGGTGATCCCGGGCACGTCGAGCAATGCGCTGCCGACGCCGGTGTCTAGGTCGTGCCCGATCGTCACTTCGGCAACGCGGGTGCCGCTGCCCGGATGGAGCAAGGTGCCGGTCGTTCGCACGTCCCCCTCTTTCGACATGGTGAAGGCAAGGTTGTTGCTGCGCAGCGGAAAAAAGCGCGGCTCCGGGTTGCGGTCGGTGACGGTCGCCGCGGCGTTGACGCTGATGTCGCCGTTGAACATCCGCCAGCGCCCGTCGGCTTCGCTGGCGGCAACCGGAACATTGCCGATGATCGCCGCGCCGCCGGCGAAGTTGCCGGTGATCCCGCGGCCCTCGAATGTCCCGTTGAAACGATCGGCTTCGATCCGGATCGGCTTGTCCGGATCACCCAGCCGCGCCGCCACGCTGCGCAGCGCGAAGTCCCTGTCGATGATGCGTGCCGTGGCGGCCTGGATTGCCAGCGGCGACTTGCCGAGGCGCCCGGTGAGCGAAGGCTGGTTGAGCTGCGCCGCGATGCGCATCGGCCCGCCCGGAGCCTGGGTAATGATCGCCGGTCCCACCGGACAGACCGGCAAGCGCGCTGCATCGAACTGGATCGAGCGCATTCGGAAATAAGACCATTGGGCAACGACGCAGCGCTGTCCGAAGCTCAAGCCCCCGCCGGAGCGCAGCCGCGCGTTGATCGGCAGGCGCAGCCCGCGGACCTGTCCTTCGGGGAAGGAACCGTCGAGCTGGACCAGGGTGTTGACCTCGGTCGATCCGTCGGCGGCCGCAGTGAAGCGGATCGGCGCCATCGCCAGCCGCGAATCGCCGGCCTGATAAGGTGCGAATTGGGCGACGCCGCTCATCGCTCCGCCTCTGCGTGGCTGGTTGAGGGCGATGCGCCCGGTCGGCAGCCCGCCGCCTTCGGTCTGGATACTGCCGTCGATGCGGAGCCGCCCGGCGGGCCAGTAGTAACTGACGCCATCGCCGCCGGAGAGGCGCACGCGCGCACCACTCGCCGCCTGGATCGAGCTATTCTCGACCCGGGCCGCGCCGCCGCCGGGGAAGTTGACGACGGTAATGTCGCCGGAAGCTTCGAAGTTGCGCGCCATCGCACCGACCGCATTGCCAATGGCGGTGGCAATCGGCCCCACCGGCGTATTCTGTGCCGCTGCCAGCGGGCCGGTCACATTGGCGAGGACCGACGGCGCGAGCGTCGCTCCGCTGGCGTCATATTCGCCGACCATGGTGAAGGTGCCGGCCGCCGCCCCGAGCAGATATTTGCCGCCGATCCGCGTCCGTTCGGCGAACACCGGGCCCATGCGCGACTTCTGCGACGCGAGGTTGACCGATCCGGTGATTGCCTTGGGCGTGCCGGCGAAGCTGATGTTGCCGGCCAGATTGGCAAGGCCATTGTTGCCGGCAACCACCGTCTTCATCGCCATCCGGCCGTTTCCCTCGAAGTCGGCGAAGGACTCGCTAAAGCGCGTATCGACGTTGAACAGCGCGTTCTGGACGTTGAAGCGGCTGCCAGGACAGGCGAACTGCTCTGCCCGTACCGGCCCGATGACGTGGGGCCGGCGGGCGACGATTTCGATAGCCAAAAAGGCGTTCATATCCGTCAATTGGCAGCGGCCGGGGATCAGCCGCGAGCTGGATGCCGCGACCTTACCCTTGAAGCCGCCGGTCATGTTGCCGGAGCCTTCGACCGCGAAGCCCAGCGGCCCGAACGGCGTCGCCAGGCTGATGCTGGCGTCGGCGAGATCGAGCACCATGTTCGGGAAAGCGAACGGCTTGTCGCTCGGCGGCGGCATCAGCTTCGACACTTCGCCCCAGGTCACGCGCCCGCCGGCCAGCCGCCCGCGCAGGCGGACCCCGCGGCCGACGACCCGATACACTTCGACCGCACCGTTCCATTTGATCCGCACCTGGATTTGCGCGAATCGGGCGGTCAGGTCGGGATTCTTGGGGTCGCCGATGACCAAGTTGCGGACCTGCTGCGTGCGCAGGCCGACGCGGTCGAGCTGGTAGGTCGCCCGAACGTCACGCTGCGCGAATTCGCGCTCCAAGATGCTGCTCGCAATCGGCCGCCGCGCCGTCCACACGCCCGCCACCACGACCAGCAGCAGCAGCACGAACGACAGGCCGGCGATAGCGGCGATGCGGCGCGCACGCGCGGCTGCCGGCTTGACGACGATCGTCCTTCCGGCTTCACCGCCCTCGTCGCTTCGCCAATCAGCCATCGGCTTCTACTAACCCTTCCCGCATGACACCGTTCCGTTGGCGGCATGACCGCAATTGCCTGAACCTGCGCTTGGCAATAGCTTGGTCCGCGATGGAGACTAGCGTGATAAACGGCAGCGGCCACCGCGCACGATTGCGCAAGCGGCTATTCGAAGGCGGGCCCAAGGCCCTGCTCGACCATGAGCTGGTCGAATATCTGCTCGCCCTCGCCATCCCCCGCCGCGACACCAAGGCGATGGC
>JALYPM010000135.1 GCA_030856365.1 Pseudomonadota bacterium | reverse complement strand
CTTCTCGGGGTCTATTTCTTCCCCCATCCCTCGGCTTGGGTGGCGATCTGCAGTGAGAGCGCTTCGAGTTCGGTGCTGAGCGCTCGGAGTTGGCGGGCGTTGTTGAACCAGGGCTCGTAGCGCTGGGCTTGGTCGGGGGTCAGGGTGCGGGTGGTGGTCTTGCCGGCGATCTTGCGTGTCCAGGAGTGGTAGGGGCCGTGGCGCGCGGGCGGGTCTTGGCGGCAGCGGCAGCCTGGGCTTGAGCAGCGCGTGTGGCGCGCGGTCAGGGTGCCGGGCAGGCAGAAGCCGATCGTGGCGATCTGCTCGGTGAGTGTCTTGAGGCGCTGCTCGTCGTGATCGGTTGGGGGGGTCATGGTGGTGTTCCGTCCGTGGCTGTCAGTAGCTTACTTCAAGCTGATGACGGAACCCGATCACAGGCGGCCCGCGATGAGCACGACCGACCCGTTTGAGTTGCAGTCCGCCAGGCTGGGGGCGCTGCCGATCGTCGAGCGTTTCCTGCAGCGGATGGACCTTCAGGCGCGCCTGGAACGCTGCCTGCCCGCGGGCGACGCGCGCATGAGCCTGTCGACGGCGACGGCGATCGGCGTTGTGGTGCGCAATCTGTGCGTCGAGCGCGAGCCGCTCTACGGTCTGGCCGGGTGGGCGGCGAGCTTGGAGCCCGGCCTGGTGGGCCTTGCTGCGGGAGAGGCGCGACTGCTCAACGACGACCGTGTCGGGCGTGCCCTGGACGCGCTGTTTGACTGCGACCGCGCGTCGCTGCTGACCGGGCTGACGCTCGGCGCGATCACCGAGTTCTCAGTCGACTGCGGGCAGCTGCACAACGACTCGACGTCGATCGTGCTGCACGGCGACTACGCGGCTGCCGACGGCAGCGCGCGGGGCGCCAAGCCGACCCCGGCAGCCGCGCTTGGGCATTCCAAGGATCACCGGCCCGATCTCAAGCAGCTGGTGCTGATCTTGACCGTGTCGGCTGACGGCGCGGTGCCGCTGGCGCACCGCGTCGCCGACGGCAACACCAACGACGACAGCACGCACATCGACACCTGGGACGGGCTGCGCACGCTGACCGGCCGCAGCGACTTTCTCTACGTCGCCGACAGCAAGCTGTGCACGCGCGAGCAGATGAGCCACATCGACCGCCACGGCGGGCGCTTTGTCACCGTGCTGCCGCGCACCCGCAAAGAGGACGGCCTGCTGCGCGAGTGGATGACCCACGAGGCACCCCAGTTCACGGAGGCGATCCGGCGGCCGGCCAAGCGCAACGGCGACCCCGACAGCGTCTGGTGCACCTGCCCGGCGCCGTTTGCGTCAAGCGAGGGCCATCGCATCGTCTGGGTGCACTCGACCGTCAAGGCGCACTGCGACGAGAGCGCCCGCTCAGAACGCATCCAGCGCGCCCGCCGCGCGCTCTCAGAACTCTCACAGCGCCTGGCCGGCCCTCGCGCCCGAATCAGCTCGCGCGTGGCGGCCGAGGAGGCCGCCGCCGCGATCCTCACCGCGTCCGGCGCGCAGCGCTGGGTCACCGTCACCGTCACCCAGAGCACCCAGGAGAGCTTTCGCCAGGAAAAGCGCGGCCGGCCCGCCAACGACACCCGCTACCGCAAGATCACCAAAACCCACTACGCCCTGGACATCACGATCGATGCTGACGCCGTCCGCTACGACGCCGCCAGCGACGGCTGCTTCCCGCTGATCAGCAACGACCACGCCCTCACCGACGCCGACGTCCTGACCGCCTACCGCTACCAGCCCAACCTCGAAAAGCGCCACCACCAGCTCAAGTCAGTCCAAGACGCCACCCCGGTCACGCTGCACAGCCCCGCCCGCATCCAAGCGCTGTTCGCCTGCCACTTCATCGCGCTGCTGTGCTGCTGTTTGATCGAACGCGAACTACGCACCGCGATGACCCGCGAGAACGTCCCCGAGCTGCCGCTCTACCACGAAGACCGCCCCTGCAACGCACCGACCGCCGCCCGCGTCTTCGAGCACTTCGCCCACGTCCAGCGCCACCACCTCACCCGCGACGACCAGCACATCCAGACCTTCCAACCGCAGCTCACGCCACTCCAGCACCAACTGCTGAACCTACTCGACGTACCCGCCAGCGCCTACACCGGCACGCCCCCCGACGCCTGAGCATCCCCACCGCCGGCCCGCTGGGTGGGGGGAGATATCACCCCCGAGAAGTGCGGAAAGGGAGTTGATCCAGATCATCCACGTGATCATCCGCCGGCGGTAGCCGGCTTCGCGGGCGGGCGAACCCGGCGAGCGCGCTGCGGCCGATGATCGGGTAGCGCTGCCCGTCCGAGGAGCCCATCCGCTCCTCACCGCCAGGACAACGCACCGCATCCAAACCGACACCGGGTCTATAGATAGGGAGTTCGTGCGAAAAACCGGGTCAAGCCTCTCGACCCGGCGTCATGTTGAGCGTCGACGTGCGGGGGATGCTCGGCTCGCTGTCGCGAGCCTTGGCCACCGCGGTGATCGCGGCTGTGGCCGACGACATTGGCCACGAGATCCCTCGTGACTCCCCCCAAGTGAAAACCGGTGTCCCGTGCGAGGATGTCGAGCAT
>JALYPM010000128.1 GCA_030856365.1 Pseudomonadota bacterium | reverse complement strand
CATAGGCCGCGACCAGCACCCCCTTGGGGGAATTGAAGCCGTCCGACGGGTAGATCACATTTTCGTTGGCACGGTCGGTCCAGGCGAGACCGCCGTAGAGATGCCCGTCCGTTTCCCAGAAGCGCGGTGCCTCGAACGCGACCTTGACGCTTGGCAGATATTCGATGCCCTTGAGCGCGGCCATTTTCGCCGGTGAAAAGTCGCTCGGGATCCGCGCCAGCAGATTGGCCGGCAATGTGCACACGCAATAATCCGCTTCAGTGAAGCCGCCGCGATGCTCGATGCGAACGCGGTTGCCGACACGGCGAATGGCGGTGACGGGCACGTTGAGCCGCACCGCCGGCTTCACCTGCTCGTAAATCGCATTGGCGATGCGATCCATTCCGCCGACCGGCTGGAGCATCGTCGCCTGCATGTCGAGGATGGTTTCGAACAGATAGGGCAGCACCACCGCCCGTCCAGGCAGCAGTTCCTTCAGGCTGAGCGGCGGCAGGTTCACAGGCGCGTGGGAATATCCGCCCGGCTCGACGGTGTAGCCGGAGCGGCCGCCGGGGCGATACTCCCCCTTGGGACCGACCGACGCGTAAGGCGCCAGGAATTGACGAAGCGTCTCGAGCTCGCCCTTCGGCATCTCCTGGTCGAGCGCCTTGCGGTCGATGGCCTTCGCCAGCAACTCGCCCATGCGGCCGCGCATGTCGTTCACCATCCGCCGTTCGGGAACCACCTTGCCGCCGAAGTCCCAGCCGGCAGCGCGGTTGACGTTGACGAACGTCTCCATCAGCACGCTGAACCGCCGCGCATAGTCGAGGATCAGGCGATGGCTGCTCGGAATCCGGGCAGCGCCGGCGTTGAAGTAGAGGCCGGGATCATAGCCCGCGCGTTGGAGCGGCCGACCCATCTGCACGATCGGTTCGTTGCCACGGATTGTCCACACGCGCCCCCCGACCCGCTCGCGCGCCTCCAGCACGGTCACTGCGTATCCGGCACGGCGAAGCTCGTAGGCGGCGATTAGTCCGGCAATACCGGCGCCGAGCACGACCACCGAGCGTCCGTTGCCGCTGCCGTTCGGAAGCTCGAAATTCTCGGCGCCTGCGGGCGTGGGCTGCGCCAGGCCGATGGCTTCCATGGCGAGATAGGTCGCGCCGGCGCCGCCGATCGCGCCGATCGCCTCCAGTACGCCCCTGCGAGTCAGTCCCATCTGCCCCTCCCAAGATCCGCAGTTACTTGCGCGCGGCCGTCACCTCGATCTCAACCAGCCAACCGGGATCGACCAGGCCCGCGACCGCCATCGTCGATCGCGCCGGACGGTTCGGCTGGGCCGCTGTTCCGAAAAATCGGCTGTAGCCGCGCATCATTCCGGCAAAGTCCATCCTTTGCTGTCCCGGCGGAGCGACGAGAAAGACGCGCATCATCACGACGTCGCCCATGGTCATCTCGTGCGGCTTCAGCAGCGCCTCGATCTTGGTGAGCACCGACCGGGTCTGCGCCTCTGTGTCGCCGAAGCGCTCGACTGACCCTGCCGCCGCGTCCTTGTTGACGGCATCGGGAACCGTCCCGCTGACGTAGACGAGGCGACTGCCTGGCGGCACTTCCACCGACGCGGCGATGGGGAAGGCGCCCGGCGCGATGCGGCGGATTTCCTGCGCCCCCAAGGCATTGATCGGCAGCAGCGCCAGTGCCGCCGCGACTGCAAACTTGCTCATGCGAATCGCCCCCTCAAGCGTCGGATGCGGCAGGATGACAGAAAATGCGGTTCGCGCCTCAAAAAATGGCGCCGGCGGCGCATCGCCTCGGCGGCTCACGCGTTGGGGTCGTAACAATTCACAGTGAAGGAGATATCGTGATGAACGACGACAACCAAACGCAGATCAGCACGCTCAACACGCTGATCGCCACCACCATCGACAGCGTCAACGGCTATGAGGAATCCGCCAAGAACGTCGAAGGCGAGCGCTTCCAGCAGATGTTCCGTGAACGCGCGAGCGAGCGCCAGGAGATCGTCCAGCAGCTGCGCGAGACGGTCCGCAACCTGGGCGGCACCCCCGACGACGATGCCAGCTTCCTCGGCAAGACCCATCAGATGTTCGCTGACCTCAAGGCCGCAGTCACTGGCCGCGACGAGAAGGCAATCATCAACGAGGTCGAGCGCGGCGAGGATTATATCAAGGACAAATATGAAACCGCGCTCAACGGCGACTCGCTAACCGGCGAAGCGCGCTCGGCGGTCGAGCAGGCCTATCAGTCCGTGCGCTCCGGCCACGACCAGATCAGCCAGCTCAAGCACGGCATGGAAGCTTAAGCGCTTCTCCAATTCCGATCGAAAAAGGGGCGGCGGAAACGCCGCCCCTTTTTTTGCGCACTGAGCATCGCCTCCAGCGCGCAAGACAGTCCGGCCTGCCCAACTTCCATCCAGGCGAGTCGCCCGGACAAGCCTCTTCCAGTGCTCAGGTCAGCTGACCCTGGTGGCCATAGACGAGGACGGTGACGAATCCCTGGGTCGCGTCAGGCGCCTGGCCGCCGGTGCTGGCCTGGAAGCGTTCGGCGCGCGCGTCGTCGCAGCTATAGTCGGGCAGCAGGCCACCCGATGCGGCGATGACGCGGCAGCCGCTCACCGCCCCTTCGCCGTTGATTGCGACCGCCATCACCTGTGCGCCCAGCAGCGAGTCACCGGCGGCGAGGCTGCCGATGTCCGGCTGCTCGCCGGGATTGAACCGGCGCTCGAACGTGATCGTCGTGTAGGTGCCGCTCTCGCCGCCGGCCATTTCACGCAGCGGGCCGATGTCCTCGACCTTGCAAGCCTCCGCTCCGGCGCCCGCCGTGCTGGTTTCATAACGGCAGTTTTCCGTCGATCCGTCGCCGCTCATGGTGACGGTAATCTTCTCCCACCACGGCGATGCCTGGGTCAGCGGCGATGCGGAAGCGGCGGATGCGGCGGCGAGCGCCAGGGCAACCATGCTGAGCACGTTATTTCACTCCTCCGTGCCCGCTCCGACAGCGACATAGCCACCGACACTTCTCGTAACGCGCGGAAGGTGTTTTGGTCCCGCGAGTCGTTGGGCGGACTGACGATGGAGATGAAAAGAGTGTTGCGAGCGCTTCGGCGGTCGGCTGCGGCGCTGACCGCGCGGCAAGCATCAGCCCAAACAGAAATGGGGGCCGGCATTGCTGCCAGCCCCCACTGCGCCGAGCGAAGGATCTGCCGGTGTTCGCTAGCCTTGGCTTCGCCCCGAAAGGTTTGGCCCGCTTGTCGATCCTGGCTCACCAGCTCAGGCGTCGCTTCCCATCTGACCGCACCCTCCAGAGGAGGAGCTGGATCGGTCTACTCGACTAGTTGACCCGGGGGCCCGCTGGTCTTCGTCCTTTCCGGCCTGGCACTGGAGGCCAAAGCTTCCGGCCAATACCGTCCGATGTTCCACGGCCCTTCTTGGGTCGATCGCTCTTGCGTCCGCTTTGCTCCTTCTGCCTCCAGGGAGGGTTCCGGCGCTGCGCTGCGCTAGAGGAAGATCAACTCTTCCGGCGCCTCTTCCGACTGACTTTCCGATCCGGCCCGAGGGCCTTTTCCTATCGTCTGCCGGTGGAGATCGGTCCCTTGGTTCCTGCCGCACCTTCTTGCCGTTGCCGGCTGTCTGGAGAGGCTGGAACCGCCGTCCCGATCACCCATTCCTTATGAACGCCGCCACGAGTCGCTCCAAGCGAAAAACATGTGCTCAAGCCTGTGGATAACGGGGATATCGGGCAAAAGCCGCGGAACCTTTACGGACCGTCGGGATAGCGTTCGAATTCCGGCAGGTCCGCAACCTGCGTCATCCAGCCAATCCGCTCCGCGACCTGCACCTGGATCTGCGGGGGCAGCGCGTCGGGATCGTCGAGCGTCGCGATCTGGACGTCGATCGACCCGGGAAACACCGTCTCGTTGGTGTAGAACAGCGACGTCCCGCAGTTGCCGCAAAATTGACGCCGCCCCAGCTCCGACGAGGCATATTCCTTGGTGTCGCCGTCGACCGTCAGCCGGTCGCGCGGCACCAGCGCCCAGCCGACCACCGGAGCGCCGGACTGACGGCGGCAGTCGCGGCAATGGCAAAGCGCCTGATAAATGGTTTCCGACGGCATTTCATACTTGACCGCACCGCAGTGGCATTGTCCCTTCGGCATCGCTGATCCCCTTTTGTTCGCAGTGCCTATTGGCACGGCCGCGCCGATTCGGCCAGTGCCTCGGGTTGCTGCCGGCAGCCATGTTCCCTAGTTGTTCAGCCGTGCCCGAATCCCCTGCTTTGATGCCCGAGCCTACTTATCTCCAAGGCCTGAATCCGCCGCAGCGCGAAGCGGTGCTGACCACCGAGGGGCCAGTGCTGGTCCTCGCCGGCGCCGGCACTGGGAAAACGGCGGCGCTTACCGCCCGCCTCGCCCACCTGATCGCCAGCCGCCTAGCCTGGCCGAGCCAGATCCTCGCCGTCACCTTCACCAACAAGGCCGCGCGCGAGATGAAGGAGCGGGTCTCCGCCATCTCCGGAGGAGCGATCGAGGGCATGCCCTGGCTCGGGACCTTCCACAGCGTCGCGGCACGGATGCTTCGCAGCCACGCCGAACTTGTCGGCCTTCAGTCCAACTTTACCATCCTCGACACCGACGATCAGCTTCGCGTGCTCAAGCAGCTGATCGCCGCCGCCAATCTGGACGACAAGCGCTGGCCGGCGCGCCAGCTCGCGGGGCTGATCGACCGCTGGAAGAACCGCGGCTGGACTCCGCAACAGATTGAAGCCGCCGAGTCCGAAGGCTTCGCCGCCGGCCGCGGCGCCGAGCTTTATGCCGCTTATCAGGAGCGGCTCAAAACCCTCAACGCCTGCGACTTCGGCGACCTTTTGCTCCACATGCTGGTGATCTTCCGTGGTCATGAGGACGTGCTCGCCGCCTATCGCGACCGCTTCCGCTACATTCTCGTCGACGAATATCAGGACACCAACAGCGGCCAGTATGAATGGCTCCGCCTGCTCGCCGAACCGAGGCGCAACCTCTGCTGCGTCGGCGACGACGACCAGTCGATCTATTCCTGGCGCGGCGCCGAAGTCGCCAACATCCTGCGTTTCGGCAAGGATTTCCCCGGCGCGAAGATCGTCCGGCTCGAGCAAAATTATCGCTCGACGAGCCACATCCTTGCCGCTGCCGACGGCCTGATCGCCCACAACAGCGGCCGTCTCGGAAAGTCGCTGTGGACCGACCTCGGCGACGGCGACAAGGTTCGGGTCATCGGCGTGTGGGACGGCCCCGAGGAAGCGCGCCGCGTCGGTGAGGAGGCCGAGCGCCACGAAGGCCGCGGCCGCTCGCTCGACGACATTGCGATCCTCGTCCGCGCCCAGTTCCAGACCCGCGAGTTTGAAGAGCGATTCATCGCCATCGGCCTCGCCTACCAGATTATTGGCGGCTTCCGCTTCTACGAGCGCGCCGAAATCCGGGACTCGATCGCCTACCTCCGCCTGATCGTCTCGCCCGCCGACGATCTGGCGTTCGAGCGGATCGTCAACACGCCCAAGCGCGGCCTTGGGGACAAAGCGCTCGCCGCAATTCACCGCCACGCGCGCACCACGCAGCAGCCGCTCCTGCTCGCCGCGGCGCAGCTGCTCGACAGCGACGAGATGACACCCCAGGCGCGCCGAAGCCTCGGCCGCTTCGTCGGCGACATTGTCCGCTGGCGCGGAATGAGTACCTCCCCTGCATTTGCAGGGCATGGGGACCAACCGCAGGATGGTGGAGGGGTCACTCCTGCCCCCCTCCCCCACGCCGAGCTCGCCCGCATCGTCCTCGAAGAATCCGGCTACACCGCCATGCTCCAGGCCGATCGCAGCGCCGAAAGCGCCGGCCGGCTGGAGAACCTCGCCGAGCTGACCCGGGCGATGGAGGAATATGATAATCTCGCCGGCTTCCTCGAACATGTTAGCCTGGTGATGGACAATGACAGTGCCCGCGGCGGCCACAAGGTCACGATCATGACCGTCCACGCCGCCAAGGGGCTGGAGTTCGACACTGTCTACCTGCCCGGCTGGGAGGAAGGCGTGTTCCCGTCGCAGCGGGCGATGGACGAAGGCGGCCTCGCCAGCCTCGAGGAGGAGCGCCGCCTCGCCTATGTCGCGATCACCCGCGCGCGGCGCAAATGCACCATCCTCCACGCCGCCAACCGCCGCATCTATGGCCAGTGGAGCAGCAGCCTTCCATCCCGTTTTGTCGGCGAGCTGCCGAAGGAGCGTATCGAGGAAGAGACGACGATGACCGGCGGCGAAAGCCTGTGGCGGGCGCAGTGGAGCGAGCGCACCGACCCGTTCGCCCACCTCGCTGCCGCGCAAAGCAACCGCGCCAGCACCCGCGGCCCAGGCTTCCAGCGCGGCATGGCGGACATCCGCTCACCCCGCCCGCAGTCAAGGGCACCGACCAACACTTGGGGCGCACAGCCGCCGATCGAGGTCAGGGCGTCCGCGATCTCCCTCGGCAACAAGGGCCGCGACGACCTCGCGCTCGGCCAGCGCGTGTTCCACGGCAAGTTTGGCTACGGCATCATCGCCGCGATCGAGGGGAACAAGCTGGAAATCGATTTCGAACATGCGGGGCGGAAGAAGGTGCTGGATAGCTTTGTTAGCGCCGGCTGATATCGGCGCCGGAACTGCAACTCGGCCTGCGCCGTTGGTCGACCAGCCAACATGAATCTGCTCGAAATCCTACTCGAGCGGGTGCAGGAGATGATTGCGGGCTTCATGCGGACACTTCCGCAGCTCGCGATTGGCCTTGCCGTCCTGCTCATCACATGGGGTGTGACCCACCTGATCCGCAGCGCGGTGGCGCGGCTGACAGCGCGTACTCGCCTCCGGCCGAGTCTCCGGGCGCTGTTCGTCACACTGGCTGGGATTTTGGTGTGGCTGTTCGGAATCCTCGTGGCACTTGCCGTGGTCCTGCCCGGCGTGAACGCCGGCAGCCTGATCGCAATCCTCGGGTTCGGCTCCGTCGCGATCGGTTTCGCGTTCCGCGACATCTTCGAGAACTTCCTTGCCGGCGTACTGATCATGCTTCGCCGGAAGATGCGCATCGGTGACGTGATCGAATGTGAGGGCGTCGAAGGTCGCGTTGAGCAGACGACGCTGCGCGAAACCTACCTGCGACGGCTCGACAACGAGCTGACCATTGTTCCCAACAGCTTCCTGTTTAAGAACCCGGTGCGGATCCTGACAGACGCACGTGTTCGCCGTTACGAACTGACTGTCGGCGTTGCCTACGACACCGATCTCGACGGCCTCTCGGAATTGATTGCCGAAGCCGTTGCTCCGCTGGACGGCGTGGAGAAGGGCAGGCCCGTGGAAGTCTATGCGGCCGAATTCGGCGACAGCTCGATCAACTTCACCATTCGCTGGTGGGCCGGATCGAGGCCGCTCGACATGCACCAGAGCCGCGACCACGTCGTCCGCGCCATCAAACGCGCGCTCGACGACCGCGGCATCGAAATCCCGTTCCCGCAGAGGGTTCACTGGTTCCCGGAGCCGCTGCAATTCGCGCGCAAAGGCCAGAAGTAGCTAGCACTCACCGGCAAGACTGTAGACCGGATCGGCAACTACGCCGATCTGCTCCGCCAAGGCGCTGGATCAGAGACGTGGTGCATCTTCGACAATACCGCCTCATACGCCGGCGCGGGTGATGCTCTTGCGCTGATCGATGCGCTTCCCGCCGCCTAAAGCGCCTGCCCCGCTGCCCAGCCGCTCGCCCAGGCCCACTGGAAATTATAACCGCCAAGCCAGCCGGTGACGTCGACCGCCTCGCCGATTGCATAAAGACCGGGCACGCTCTTCGCCGCCATCGTCTGCGATGACAGCCCGTCGGTCGAGATGCCGCCGGCGGTGACTTCCGCCTTGGCGAAGCCTTCGCTGCCGTTAGGTCGAAACGTCCAGGCGCGAAGCTTTCGATCGGCCTCGTCGAGCCGCCGGTCGGGCAAGTTGCCGAGCTCACCTTCCAGGCAAAGCCGCTCGCTCAACACGTCCGCGAGCCGCGCCGGTAGCAGGCCGCCGAGCACGGTTTTCACGCCGCTCCTCGGCCGGTCGCGCTTGGCTGAGGTCAGCCACCCCCGCCACGCGTCAGGCAAGAAGTCGATCGCGATCTCCTGGCCCGATCGCCAGTAGGACGAGATTTGCAGGATCGCGGGCCCCGACAGGCCGCGGTGCGTGAACAGCGCCGCCTCGTGAAAGCTCGCCTTGCCACAGCTGGCGATGACGTCCGTCGCTACGCCGGACAACTCGCGGAACAGAACCTGCTCGCCGCCAAGGGTCAGCGGCACCAAAGCCGGGCGCGGCTCGACGATCTTGAGGCTGAACTGCCGCGCGAGGTCATAGGCGAAGCCGGTGGCGCCGAGCTTGGGAATGGAGGGGCCGCCGGTAGCAATCACCAGCGCCGGCGCCTCGGCGATGCAATTGTGTGCTGTAACCTGGAAGAGTCCGTCAGAATGACTGATCTGGCGTGCGGGGGCGTTCACGCGAAGGGTGACTCCGCCCTTGCCACACTCCTCGAGCAGCATGGCGATGATCTGCTTGGCGGAGCCATCGCAGAACAATTGGCCGCGCGTCTTCTCGTGCCAGGCGATGCCATGGCGATCAACCAGGGCGATGAAGTCCGCGGGCATGTATCGCCGCAGCGCCGACTTCATGAAATGAGGGTTGGCGGAGAGGTAATTGTCGGGACCGGCGCCGACATTGGTGAAATTGCACCGCCCGCCGCCGGAAATCAGGATCTTCTTGCCGGGGGCGTCCGCGTGGTCGAGCAGCAACACGCACCGACCGCGCTGACCGGCAATCGCGGCGCACATCATCCCCGCCCCGCCGGCGCCGAGAACGATCGCGTCGAAAGTCTCTCGCGTCGCCGCCATTGCCGCCACTTAGTCTGCTACGGGCCAGGAGCAAGGCGGTGGCCTTCCGCGGCCCTAAGCGAATTCGATCGTCGTTCCCTTGCTGACCGCCTTTGCCAGCTCGACCGCATCCCAATTCGTCATCCGCACGCAGCCGTGGCTGCTGGTCTTGCCGATCAGCCTCGGCTCGGGCGTGCCGTGGATGCCATAGCCG
>JALYPM010000189.1 GCA_030856365.1 Pseudomonadota bacterium | reverse complement strand
GAGATGCGGGTGTGCCGCTACCTCAACTGGCGGATCAATCGGCGGGTCAATGAAGAGGACACCGTGTTGATCGACCGGGTGCAGAAGGGGATGCAGTCGCCGACCTATGTGGCGGGACCGCTGGGGACGAGCGAAGTGTGCCTGCGCAGCTTCGCGGGCAAGCTGCGGGCGCTTATTCCCGAGGCGCGGCTGGAGCGGTCGCCGGCGGCCGGCTGGTCGAAAAGCGCCGGCTGAGCCAGCGGACAGGGAGGCCGGCGATGGCGAGGCCGAGGCCCCATAAAGTCGGTTCAAGGCCTGCGCCGATGAACATGGCGACCGCATAGACCACGGCGACGACGGCGATCGCTGCCCAGCGGCCGGTGACCCTGAGCTTCAGCGCGGCGGCGGCGCAGACGACGTAGAGAACGAGCGCGGCGACGGTCGAGACCAGGGCGATGAAGACATAGACTTCAACGAAGCTCTCGCTTGCGCTGGCGAAGACGAGGAGGGCGGCGACGACGGCTGCGGCGACTAGCGAGCCGACCGGGGCCCCGGCGGCGTTGCAGCGGCGAAACCAGGGGGGCAAGTCGTTGGCGCCGGCGATGGCTCGGCCCGTCTCGGCGGCGAGCAGGAGCAGGGCGTTGCAGGTGCCGAACGCACTGATCGCAGCGATGACGGCGACGAGGGTGCCGGCTCCGGCGCCGAGGATCGGGCCGATGGCGTCGGCGAAGGGCGCGCTGCTGGCGGCGGCGACGGCACTCGGCAGCAGCATTAATGTGGCGACGGTGGCGGTCAAATAGATGATGCCAGTGAAGCCGGTGCCGGCGACGGTCGCGAAGGGGACGGTGCTGGCGGAATTGCGGGTGACGTTGGCGGTGACCGTCGCGGCCTCGAACCCCGTCAGCGAGAACAGCATCAGCGCTCCGGCGGCGGCGATGCCGGCAAGGGTGATGGGCACGGGCGCGAGCGGCTCCGTCGGCGTGCCGCTGCCGACGCGGATGGCGACGAGCAGGACGACCGCGATCAGGGGGACGATCTTGATCAGGGTCGCGGTAACCTGGACCCAGCCGGCGGAGCGGGCGCCGGCCAGATTGACCAGGGTGAGGATGAGGATGGTGCCGAGCGCGACGACCATCATGCCCGGGCCGGAAGCCACGGCGGGGATGGCGAAGCCGAGCGCTCCGGCGACTGCGACCGAGACCGCGGCGACGCCGGTCCATTGCGAGACCATGTAGCTCCACAGCGTCAGAAAGGCGGCGGACTCGCCGAACGCCGACTGGACGTAGGTGAACGGGCCGCCGGGGATCCGCGCCGCGAGGCTGGCGAGGGAGAAGGCGAGGCACATGGTGCCGGTGATGGTGATCGCGAAGGCGGCGAGCAGATTGGGACCGTAGGGCGCGAGCGTCGTTGGCAGCAAATAGATGCCCGAGCCGATCATCGTGCCGACGACCATCGCCATGCTCATCCAGCGGCCGAGCTGCCGGGAGGGAGGCGGCGTCGGGGGGAGGGTGGTGGTGTCGCTGTCCATCGCCACCGCTTTGCACCGTGGCGCGGGGTTGGCAATCGCGGTCCTGCGGCCTAGTCGCGCGCCGTAGCGAAAAGGGGAGCCCATGCGCGCATTTCTATTTCCGGGGCAGGGCAGCCAGGCGGTCGGCATGGGCGCGGCGCTGGCCGAGGCGAGCCGCACTGCGCGCGACGTGTTCGAGGAGGTCGACGAGGCGCTCGGGCAGAAGCTCAGCGCGCTGATGCGCGAGGGGGCGGACGAGGAGCTTCGGCTGACCGAGAACGCGCAGCCGGCGATCATGGCCAATTCGATCGCGGTGTTCCGGGCGCTGACGCGGGACGGAGGCGTCGATCTTCAGAAGGCGGCGCGGTTCGTCGCCGGGCATAGCCTGGGCGAATATTCGGCGCTGTGCGCGGCGCGGTCGTTCGATCTGGCGACCACGGCCAGGCTGCTGAAGCTGCGCGGGCAGGCGATGCAGCAGGCGGTGCCGGTGGGGCAGGGGGCGATGGCGGCGCTGCTCGGCGCCGACCTGGCGCTGGCGCGGAAGATTGCCGAGGCGGCGGCGAGGGGAGAGGTGTGCACCGTCGCCAACGACAACGACCCCGGCCAGGTCGTGCTGTCGGGTCACAAGGGCGCTATCGACCGGGCGATTGCGATGGCCAAGGATATGGGCGCCAAGCGCGCGGTTGCGCTGCCGGTGTCGGCGCCGTTCCACTGCCCGCTGATGCAGCCCGCGGCGGACGCGATGCGGGAGGCGCTTGGCGAGGTGGTGCTCGCCGCGCCGGCGGTGCCGTTGTTCGCCAATGTGACGGCGCAGCCGACGAGCGATCCGGACACGATCCGCAATCAGCTGGTCGAGCAGGTCACCGGCATGGTCCGTTGGCGCGAAAGCATCGCCAACATGGCGGAGAGCGGCGTCGCCGAGTTCGTCGAGCTTGGCGGCAAGGTGCTGGGGCCGATGGTGAAGCGCATCGCACCCGACGCGAAGGTAACGAGCCTTGTCACGATCGAGGATATCGAGGCGCTGGCGAAGGAGATTGCATGATGTTCGACCTGACCGAAATGACGGCGCTGGTGACTGGCGCGAGCGGCGGGCTCGGCAGCGCCATCGCCAAGGCTTTAAGCGCGCAAGGGGCGCGGCTGGCGGTCTCGGGGTCGAATGTCGAGAAATTGGAAGGCTTTCGCTCCTCACTTGGCGGCGATCATGTCGCGCTGCCGTGCAACCTGTCGGATGGGGCCGCGGTCGATGCGCTGGTGCCTCAGGCGGTGGAGGCGCTTGGCGGGAAGCTCGACATCCTGGTCAACAATGCCGGCGTGACGCGCGACAATCTGCTGATGCGGATGAAGGACGACGAGTTCGGCGACGTGATCAAGGTCAACCTCGAAGCCGCGTTCCGACTGATGCGGGCGGCGGCCAAGCCGATGATGAAGGCGCGCTTCGGGCGCATCATCTCGATCACTTCGGTGGTCGGCATCACCGGCAATCCTGGGCAAGCCAATTATGTCGCATCCAAGGCCGGCCTGATCGGCATGACCAAGTCGGTTGCGCAGGAGCTTGCCAGCCGAGGCGTTACCGCGAACTGCGTCGCTCCGGGTTTCATGCAATCGGCGATGACCGAGGCGCTGAGCGAGCAGCAGCGCGCGGCGATCCTGTCCAAGATACCGCTAGGCGCGATGGGATCGGGCAAGGATATTGGCGCGGCGGTGATTTATCTCGCCAGCCGCGAGGCCGCTTACGTCACCGGGCAAACGCTGCACGTGAATGGCGGCATGGCGATGCTTTGAGGGAAGCATACCTGAAAGGCATTTCCATGAGACCATGTTGTTTGCGGCGCGTCAGGCGAATGTCTGCTTTCGACCCATTGCGGACATTAGCACGTCCAACGATAAGCCTTCGATGCGCGGACTCCTCGCAAGTACAGTCGTTGGCTGCATACTCACCCTCGTGTGCTGGGCCGTTGCAACGCTCATTTCGCTCGGCTGGATTATAGGCGACTGTATGGGCGGCCCCGAACAGGGCTGTCCGGCTGACCACGAGCGCGACATGGCGGT
>JALYPM010000101.1 GCA_030856365.1 Pseudomonadota bacterium | reverse complement strand
CGGCTCCATCAGTTTGCGCTGCTGGTCGATGACGATTCCGTTCAGCGTTTTTGCGCGCGTGACGGTGCCGCTGTCGGGGTCGAGTTCCCCGGTCATCAGCTTCAGTAGCGTCGTTTTCCCGGCGCCGTTCGCGCCAACGATGCCGATTCGGTCGCCACGCTGAATGCGCAGGCTGAAGTCTTTGATGATCGCGCGGTTCTCGAACGATTTCGAGACATGGTCCGCCTCGATCATCGACTTCGACCGCACGTCGTCCTTGGCCAGCGCGAGTTTGGAAGTACCCGAAGCCCCGAGCATCGCGGCCCGCTCAGCCCGCATCTCGCCCAGCTTGGCCAGCCGGCCCTGGTTGCGCCGGCGGCGGGCCGTCACCCCGCGCTCCAGCCAGTGAAGCTCGATCTTTAGCTTGGCGTCGAGTTTCTCCTCCGCCCGCGCCTCTTCGTCATAGACCTTTTCCATCCACGCATCGAACCCGCCGAAGCCAATTTCGGCGCGGCGGATCTGCCCGCGATCGAGCCAGAGGGTGCTGCGCGTCAGCCGCGTGAGGAAGGTGCGGTCGTGGCTGATGACGATGAAGGCGCCGCTGAACCGCCCGAGCCAGTCCTCCAGCCACTCGATACCGGCCAGGTCGAGATGGTTGGTCGGCTCGTCGAGCAGCAGCACGTCCGGGTCCTGCGCCAGTGCGCGCGCGATTGCCGCCCGCCGCCGCTCGCCGCCGCTGGCCGTCGCCACCGGCCGCGAGAGGTCGCCGCCAAGCTGTCCCGCGATCGCCGCCGCCTCGTGCGCCGCCGGAGCATCGGGACCGCGCAACACCCAGTCCTCAAGCGTTTCATGACCGCTCATTTCCGGGTCCTGCTCCAGCAGCACCACGCGCGTGCCCGGCACGATCGTCCGCCGTCCCACGTCCGTGTCGATCATTCCCGCCAGGCATTTGAGCAACGTCGTCTTGCCCGCGCCGTTGCGCCCGATCAGCGCCAGCCGGTCGCGCGGGCCCACAAACAGGTCCAGTTCGCGGAACAACCAGCCTTCGCCCTGGACCAGGCCGAGGCCTTCATAGCTGAGGATCGGAGCCGCCATGGACGGCCCACTAGCGCACCCGAACCTTTTGCGTCACTGTCCCCGTGCCTGAACGCAACTGTTCAGCGACATTCATAAGACATTCAATGGTTTCTGTTAGAAGCTCCTCCATAGACATGACACAGATTCGCCACTTCCTCCTGGCCGCGCTTGGCGCCGGCCTCCTCGCTTCCCCGGCAGCGGCGGTCCAGCGCAATGATGCCGACCGCGCGTTCGAGGCGACTCGTGAGGGCCGCTCGATGCCGCTGCCCAAAATCGAGCGCCGGGTGATGCCGTTCATGGGCGGCGCCGATTATCTGGGCCCCGAGTTCAATGGCCGCAACTATCGCTTGAAGTTCATGAAGGACGGACGGGTGATCTGGGTCGACGTCGATGCCGCCACCGGCCGCATCATCGGCAAGTCCGGCCGCCGCCGCTAAGCCGCGCCGCCAGATCGCTGCGCTGCAGCGGCCTTCCTCAATACCCTCCATGCATCTGCTCGCCGGCCGATTGACATCGGCGAGGTCGCTCCCCAGTCGTTGCGCACAAGCAACCGTTCAGCTTCGCAGGTGTTCTCACCGCAAGGCCGAACTGAAAGGACTGGAAACGCATGCGCGTTCTGATCGTCGAGGACGAACCCAATCTGGGGCGGCAGCTCCGCTCGACGCTGGAAGGCGCGGGATATGCCGTCGATCTCGCCACTGACGGCGAGGACGGCCATTATCTCGGCTCGACCGAGACCTATGATGCCGTGATCCTCGACCTCGGCTTGCCCGAAGTCGATGGTCTCACCGTGCTGGACCGCTGGCGCAAGGAAGCGCGCAAGATGCCGGTGCTGGTGCTGACCGCGCGCGACAGCTGGTCGGACAAGGTCGCGGGCCTCGATGCCGGCGCCGACGATTATCTCGCCAAGCCGTTTCAGACGGAGGAGCTGATTGCTCGCCTTCGCGCGCTGATCCGCCGGTCGTCGGGCAACGCCAGTTCGGAGCTGATTGCCGGCGACATCCGCCTGGACACCCGCTCGGGCAAGGTCACCAAGGACGGCGAGCCGGTCAAGCTCACCGCCCAGGAATATAAGCTCCTGTCCTATTTGATGCACCACAAGGGCAAAGTCGTCAGCCGCACCGAGCTTATCGAGCATATCTACGACCAGGACTTCGACCGCGATTCGAACACCATCGAAGTGTTCGTCACCCGCATCCGCAAGAAGCTTGGCGCGGACGTCATCACCACCATACGCGGCCTCGGTTACAGTCTCGAGGACCCGGGCAGTTGAACGGCCATGCCGCCCCGGTGACGGCGGCGGCCGAGGCGGCGGCATTGGCGGCCCCCGGGCGCCCGCGCGTTGGATCGCTGACCCGGCGGATGATCGGCGTCGCGGCGCTGTGGATTACCTTGCTGCTGCTGATCGGCGGCTTCACGCTCGACCGGGTGCTGGCAAGTTCGATCGTCCGCAACTTCGACAGTCAGCTCGAATATGTTCTCAACGCGATGGTCGGCTCGTCCGAGATCGGCCCCGATGGCGAAGTGCGCTTCAACCGCCAGCCCGCCGACCAGCGCTTCATCGAGCCCTATTCCGGCGTCTATTTCCAGATCAGCGGCAGCGGCGCCGACACTTTCCCGTCGCGCTCGCTGTGGGACCGGCGGCTGCGCGTGGCCAGCCTGCACAACGACGTCGACGTGCACACCTACGACAGCTTCGAGTTTGCCGACGAGCCGCTGCGCGTGGTCGAGCGCGACGCCATCATCCCGGGATCGGAAGTGAAGTGGCGGTTCCAGGTCGCGCAGTCGCGAGAGATGATCGATTCCCAGATCCGCGATCTGAGATCGACCTTGTTCTGGAGCTTTCTTGCGCTCGGCATCGGCCTCCTGCTGCTGGCGGCACTGCAGACTTTCTTCGGCCTGTGGCCGCTGCGCCGCGTCCGGCGGGAAGTCGCACTGATCCGATCGGGCGCGAAGACGCGGATCACCAAGGATTTCCCGAACGAGATCGAGCCCCTGACCGAGGAGATCAACCAGCTTCTCGCCCATAGCGAAGCGCAGGCGGAGGAGGCGCGGCGGCATGCCGGCAATCTCGCCCACGCGCTAAAGACGCCGCTGACGGTGATCACCAATGCGGCCACCGCGAGGGCGCCGGACATCTCCGACACCGTCTGCCGGGAGGCGCAGGTGATGCGCCGCCAGGTCGATCACCACCTCGCCCGCGCCCGCGCGATCGGCCGCCGCGCCTCGGCGCAGGCGCGCGCAAGGGTGTGGGAAAGCCTCGAAGCGGTAGAGCGGGCGGTGGACCGGCTCTACGAGTCCGCAACCGTCGACATTGCCGGGGACCGCTCTGCTCAAGTGCGAGTCGAGCGGCAGGATCTTGACGAAATGCTGGGCAATTTAGTCGAGAATGCCGCGAAATATGGCGGCGGCCGCGTATTTGTGACCGTCGAGCCAAATGGCGCCAGCGTCGACATCCTGGTCGAGGATGACGGGCCCGGCATCCCGCAGCAGGAGCGGGAAAGCATCTTCGCGCGCGGGGCCCGGCTCGACACCACGGGCAAGCCGGGTACCGGCCTCGGCCTTGCCATCGTGCGCGACGTCGCGGAGATTTACGGCGGCAGGGTCAAGCTGGAGGAAAGCGAGGATCTCGGCGGGCTCCTCGTGCGGCTGAGCCTGCCCGCGGGCTAGGCAGCGAAGGGCTCCGCCGCTAGGGCGCGCTGGTGACCGCAACCGTCCATCCGCTGCGCCCGCAAACCGGGCCATCGCTCGATCCGCTGGTGGCGCTGGTCGCCCCCGACATGAACGGCGTCAACAGCGTCATCCTCGACCGCATGCAGAGCAGGGTCGCGCTGATTCCGGAGCTTGCCGGCCATCTGATCGCCGGCGGCGGCAAAAGAATGCGGCCGATGCTGACGCTCGCGAGCGCACGTCTGCTCGACTATACGGGCGCTCGTCACTTCAAGCTCGCCGCAGCGGTCGAATTCATCCACACCGCGACTTTGCTGCACGACGACGTTGTAGACGGCTCCGGCATGCGCCGTGGCCAGCGCACCGCCAACCTGATCTGGGGCAATCCGGCCACGGTGCTGGTCGGCGATTTCCTGTTCAGCCGCGCGTTTGAGCTGATGGTCGAGGATGGCAGCCTGAGGGTGCTCAAGATCCTCAGCCGTGCCTCGGCTGTGATCGCCGAAGGCGAAGTCCAGCAACTGACCGCCCAGCGGCAGATCGAGACGGGCGAGGAGGCCTATCTTTCCATCATCGGCGCCAAGACCGCCGAGCTGTTCTCGGCCGCCTGCCGGATCGCTCCCGTGGTCGCCGAAGCCGGCGAACAGGCCGAGCAGGCGCTGGAAAGCTATGGCAGGCATCTCGGCATCGCGTTCCAGCTAACCGACGATGTGATCGACTATGCGTCGGACGCGGCGATCATGGGCAAGGGCGTCGGGGATGACTTCCGCGACGGCAAGATGACCCTCCCCGTAATCCTCGCTTTCGCGCGCGGATCGGCCGACGATCGGCGTTTCTGGACAGCCGCGATCGCCGGCGTGCGGGTCTCCGATGCCGATCTTGCCCGCGCCATTGCACTGGTCCGCTCGACCGGAGCGCTCGACGATACCATCGAACGGGCGCGCCATTATGGGCGCCGCGCAATCGACGCGCTGTCGGCCTTTCCCGCCGGGAAGGCGAAAGCCGCAATGACGGAAGCGGTCGAGTTCGCGATCGCCCGCGCCTACTGACTTCGCGCCGCGACTTGATTCAGCGGGCCGCCTTTGCCACTCCCAGCCCCATGACCATCGCGCGCATTTCGCAGTTCGATCGAAAGACCACACAGTCCGGCCGCGCCAATGCCGGCCTGTGGTTGCTGGAGTTCGAGCGGCAGGAGCCGCTTCGCCCCGATCCCCTGACTGGCTGGGCAGGCTCGGGCGATACCAATGCGCAGGTGCGGATCACCTTCGAGACGAAGGAAGACGCTATCGGCTACGCGGAACGCAATGATCTTCAGTATCACCTGATCCCCGCCACGCCGGTGAAGCTGAAAATCCAGGCTTACGCCGACAACTTCCGCTAAAACTTGCGATTCATTCATTCTGGGGGTTAGTCTCTTCCCGCCGAGCTAGGGGGAAGGCTGCATTCTGCAGAAATAAAGCTGGTCATCGGGACGCGGCCCGAGGCGATCAAGCTCGCGCCGCTCGCCTTTGCGCTCGACGCCATCGGCTGGCGGCCCACCCTGATTCTGACCGGACAGCACCCCATCGCGGCTGGCGATTTCGGGTTAGACGGCTTTCGTCTGGTGCAGCTCCGTTGCCGCGGGCAGGAGGCGCCGCTGGCCCATGTCCGCGACCTTGCGCGTTCGCTGCGGCCGCACCTTGACGCATCAACACCGCTGCTGGTCGTTCAAGGCGATACATCGAGCGCAATGGCAGGAGCATTGGTGGCCGGAGTCGCGCATGTGCCCGTCGCGCATGTGGAGGCCGGCCTCAGGAGCCACCATTCCATGCACCCCTGGCCCGAAGAGGGGTTCCGGATCGCCATCGACCGGCGCGCGCAATTGCTGTTCGCGCCGACCGAGCTCAACGCCGCCAATTTGCGGCGCGAGCGGGTGAGCGGCGAAGTCCATGTCACCGGCAATACCGCCATCGACGCGCTCCTTTCCGCGCCATCTTCTCCCGCGGCACGAACGGAGGGCGGGCCCGCGAAGCTGCTGGTCACCTGTCATCGGCGGGAAAATTGGAGCCGTGGCCTTGCCAATTTGGCGACAGCGCTTCGGCAGATCACCGCCGACCTTCCAGTAGAGATCAGCGTGGTCGTCCACCCCAACCCGGCGCTCGCCGCGACGACACACCGGCTACTAGGCGATTGCGAGCATGTTCGCATTCTTCCTCCGTGCGATCACCCGGCGATTCTCGCCCTTATGAAAGAAAGCGATCTCATCCTCAGCGACTCGGGCGGCATCCAGGAAGAGGCCTGCGCGCTTGGCATCCCCTTGCTGGTGCTGCGCGAGACGACCGAGCGTCCCGAAGCGATCGTCACCGGCAATATGATGCTGGTCGGCACCGATCCTCAGCGCATCATCGCCGCAGTCGGGAGGCTCATCCAACATCCGCGGGAATTCCAGCGAATGCGGCAGCCGGCGTTCCCCTTCGGCGACGGCCATGCTGCGATGCGCATCGCGGCTATCATTGACCGATGTTTAAGCGAGAGACTGGCGCTGCCGGCTGTCGCTACCGCGGCGGCTTAGGCGACCGTTACCTCGCGCACGGCATCGAGCACCTCCTGCGCGTGGCCCGGCACCTTGACCTTGCGCCAGGCCCGAAGCACGTGCCCGTCCGGTCCGATCAGGAAGGTTGCCCGCTCCATGCCCATGTAGCGGCGGCCGTACATCGACTTCTGGATCCAGGTGCCGAACGCATCCGAAACCGCACCGTCTTCGTCCGACGCAAGCGGCACGTCGAGGCCATACTTCGCAATGAACTTGTCGTGCTTTGCCATCGGGTCGCGCGAAACGCCGACCACCTGCGCTCCGGCGCCGCGGAATTCGCCGGCCAAGGCGGTGAAATCCTGCGCCTCTCGAGTGCAGCCGGACGTGTCGTCCTTGGGGTAGAAAAACAGCACCAGCGGCGCGCCCGGAGAGCCAAGGTCGATGCTGCGCCCGTCGCTGGTCGTCACCGTCAGTGCCGGCGCCTTGCCACCTCCCTCGATCATCCCGATTCTCCGCTCATAACCGCCCACAGCCGCGCAATCCTCTGCCGCGCCACGTCGTGCGCGGCAAGCAGGCCGTCCCAGTTCAGATAGCCGCACAGCGAAGCGAGCAGCGGCCGCGATTCCTGGGGCGGCTCTTCGCCCGCCGGCGCGATCAGCCGCATCAGCACCAGCATCCGGCTGAGCAGCCGCAGATCGCCATCGAGGTCGGGATCGATGAGACCCGCCTCGGCAAGCCCGGCGATCGCAAATTCAAGGCGCGGGTCGAGGCCGGTGCCATGGGTCAGCTGCAACGTGTGGACCGCGAACTCCAAGTCCACGAGCCCGCCAGGGCCAAGCTTGATGTCCAGCGGTCCCGACGGTGCCTTGTGGCGCGCCATTTCCGACCGCATCTTGGTTGCGTCCGCCTGCGTCCCTGCGACGTCGCGGGGCAGGCAGAGAATTTCCCGCACCGCATCGCCAAGGCGCTTGCGCCCCTCACCCGACCCATAAATCGGCCGCGCCCGGCACAGCGCCATATGCTCCCACGTCCAGGCTTCGCTGCGCTGATATTGGGCAAAGCCGTCGAGCGATACCGCCAGCATGCCTTCGGCGCCTTGAGGCCGGAGGCGGGTGTCGACCTCATACAGCGGCCCGGCAGCCGTCGGCACGCTCAGCGCCGCCGAAACCCGACTCGCAAGGCGGTTGAAATAATCGGTGGGGCTCAACGATCTGGCGCCGTCGGATTGGGACCCAGCCGGCGCATGGTAGAGGTAGATGATGTCGAGGTCGGAGGCGTGGGTAAGCGCCCGGCCGCCTAGCCGTCCAAGCGCAAGGATCAACAGCTCGCCGCCATCGATGCGGCCGTGTGTCCGGGCTAACTCCTCCGTCGCGGCGTCGGCCAGGGCGACGATCGTCCCTTCCGCGACATTGCTATAGCCAAGCGCAACGTCGAGCGGGTCGGCATGGGCGGAAACCAACTGCACGCCCAGCGCAAAGCGGCGCTCGTTGACCAGCCGCCGTGCCCGATCGAGCGCGCGGTCGTAGGGCTCGTCTTCCATTGCTCGGCGCAGTCGCCCGGCCATTGCCTCCGGCTCCGGCGGCAGCGCAAAGCTGGACTCGTCGATCAACCCGTCGAGCAGATCCGGCCGCCGCCCAAGCATGTCGGCAAGCGGGGAAGCATGGGCTAGGATCAGCGCGAAATGCCGCCCCAGCTGCGGCCTCGCGCCCAGCAGCCGGTACAAGTTGATCCCGCTCGACAGTCTTTCCACAATATCGCTGAGCTGATTGAGCGCGCGCTCCGGATCAGGTCCTTCCGCGATTTCGCGAAGCAAAAGGGGGAGCATGGCCTCGAAGGCAGCACGGGCGGCGGGTGAGCGCAGCGACCGCGCCCGCCCCGAGCGCCAGTCTCCGACGCGCCTGGCGGCGGTGGCGCAATCGGCGAACCCGATTCTTTCTAGGTCCCCGATCAAGATGTCCGGGTCGCCTGACAGCCGGCCACCGAGGTCCGGAGCAAGCGAATTGAACAATCTCTCGCTGCGTTCCACATGCGGCCTCAACGCTTCGATCAGCTCGCCTCCGTCAAAAAGACCGTGGAGCCTCGCGACCCCGTCCAGCGCTTGCGCTTGCGCCGGCAGCAAGTGGGTTTGCGCATCGTCGACCATCTGCACCCGGTGCTCGAAGGTCCGCAGCAGCCGGTAAGCCCCGGCGAGCGCCTGCGCGTCATCGATCTCCAGTCGCTCGGACGCAGCCAGCGCATCGAGCGCTTCGAGCGTCGCCGGGAGCCGCAGCGCGGGATCGCGCCCGCCGTGGATCATCTGCTGGATTTGGGTGAAGAACTCGACCTCGCGGATACCGCCGCGGCCGCGTTTGAGGTCGTAGCCCGGTCCAAGGCGGGCACCCTGGGCATAATGATCGCGAATACGGGCGGATATCTCGCGAATCTCCTCGATAACTCCGAAATCCAGCGACCTGCGCCAGACGAAGGGCCGGATGGAGGCGAGGAAATGTTCGCCCAGTTCGCGGTCGCCGGCATTGGCCCGCGCGCGGATGAACGCCGCCCGCTCCCAGGGCAGAGCACTCGATTCATAATGGGAAATGGCGGCATTCACCGGCAGCACGATCGGCGTCACCTCCGGCGATGGCCGGAGCCGCAGATCGACCCGCGCGACATAGCCTTCGCCCGTGCGCTTCTGCAGCAACTCGATCATCCGGCGTCCGATCCGGACGGCGCCTTCCACCGCATCGTCGCGGTCGCGGCGCGGCATCGTCCCCGGGTCGCACAGCAGCAACAGGTCGACGTCGGATGAGTAGTTCAGCTCGCGACTCCCGAGCTTGCCGAGCGCAATGACCGAAAAACCGGTGACCTCGGCGCCGGGAACCCGTTCCGCGATCGCCTGGCGAAGGGCGATGTCGATCGCCTCATCGGCGAAATCGGACAGCAGCTGCGTTACCTGCTCGAGCGACAATTCGGCGCCAAGATCCCCGAGCGCAACCGCAAGCGCCAATCCACGCCGCCTGCGCCGCAGCACTTGCTCGGCCCCTTCCCCCTCCAGTGCATTGGCCGCGGCCGCAGCTGCCAGCGCACCTTCGTCGAGGAACCGCCGGCTAAGCTCCGGCAGCGCCTGCATCGAGTCGCGCAGAAAGGGTGCGTGGGCGCCGGCGCGATCGATCGCCCCTTGGCGTGCCGCGTGGTCGGTGGGGCTCATTCGACGCTTATGATCCTCGAAATCCGACGAATTGGACGCAACCTAGATTACATTGGGTCGTTTCCCCATTCAAATGAAGTCAGTGCCTCAACTTTCACGGGTAGACATCAACATGGATCGCACACTTATCCACGTCGATATTCAGCCCGCCCATGCCGGGATCACGGCTGCCCTGCGACGCGCCTTCGATGTGTCGCCGCAGGAGCCGTGCAACCGCGATTTCGACAAGCTGCTGCACCAGCTCAACTGACCGCGCGAGCGACCGCCGCGATCGGATAATGGCCGAATTGACGAAAGCTCACCCGTGATCGCGGCTGAGATTTTCTACCTCGCCCATGATGCTTTGCAGGACAGACTTGTTGGGGTCTGTCTTGTGCTGCCTGCGTGACGGCAGCTTTCCGCCGGACAGCAGCCCTTCCAGAGCGACTCGGCCGCGAGCCACGCGGCTCTTGATCGTGCCGACGGCACAACCGCAAATTTCGGCGGCCTCTTCGTAGGCAAAGCCGCCGGCGCCGACGAGAATCAGCGCCTCGCGCTGCGGTTGCGGCAGGTGCAGCAGCGCGCGCTGCATGTCCCCGAGCTCAATATGACGGTCCTGGCTTGCCGGAGCAGCAAGGATTTTGGCCGCGGTGACGTCGTCCCATTCACCCTTGAATCGCGCGCGGCGCATCTGGCTGAGGAACAGGTTGCGGAGGATGATGAAGGTCCATGCGCGCATGTTGGTGCCGGCCTGGAACCGCTTGCGCGCGGCCCACGCCTTGAGGAGTGTTTCCTGGACCAAATCGTCGGCAAGATCGCGGCTGCCCGATAGCGAACGACCAAAGGCGCGCAGATGCGGAATGACCGCGGCAAGCTGATCCTTGAATTCGGGATCCGACAACGGAACGGGTTCCGGCCGAACCTCCTGGTCAACTTCCTGACTATCGTCGTCGTCGGCCACTCGTCCCCACCCGTTTTCAAACGCACGCGCGGCATGTGCCGCGATTTTCAGCCTGTCAGCGATCAACAGGAGCGAAGAGCTGCGATTACCCTGCCACGAACAAGATAATGGCAAACAGCACGATTACCAGCACAAGGCCGATGCTAAGCACATAGCGAGTCATGTGCGGGGTCGCCCCGGCACGCGCCTCGGTCGTGGTCACATGTTCCTGCTGGTCGTCGTTCATCAATGCCCCATGGCGATTTTAGCTGACTGGTTGTTTGATTGGGCCAACGCCGTTTGTTGGCCCATGTTCCCGACCCGTATCGATTGCCTAGGCGGGGACGGTCGCTGCGTCGAAGAACAGAGCCTGGGCGATCGCAGCCTTCACCGTCGAGCGCTGGAACGGCTTGGTGATGAGAAAGGTCGGCTCGGGCCGGGTTCCGGTTAGTAGCCGCTCCGGGAAGGCGGTGATGAAGATCACCGGCACGGAGAATTCCGCGAGGATGTCCTTCACGGCGTCGATGCCGCTCGAGTCGTCGGCCAACTGAATATCGGCGAGAACCAGCCCGGGCGGGTGCTGGCGCGCCTGGGTGACGGCCTCGTCGCGGGTCACCGCCACGCCCGTGACATTATGCCCGAGGTCGCGAACGATCGTCTCGATATCCATGGCAATGATCGGCTCATCCTCGATGATCAGGACGTCGGCCAGAGTCTGCCGCTCGATTTCGGCGAGCGCTTCGGCGACCAGGCTGTCCACATCGTCGGGGCTCGCGCTGATGAGATATCCGGTATCTTCCGACGAAAAGCCCTCTAGCGAGGTGAGCAACAGCGCCTGCCGCGACAATGGCGTGATCCGCGACAGCCGCGCGTGAGCGATTCCTTCGGCGCCAGTGATGCCGTCCGACGGCTCCTCTCCCTCCTCGACATTGGCGGTCGACCAGATGGCGTGGAAGGTCTTGTAGAGACCCAGACGCGGATCGACGTCGCGCGGAAACTCGTCAGGCTGGGCGACGATCGCCTCCAGTGTCGCCCGAACGAAGGCGTCGCCGTGCGTCTGGCTGCCGGTCAGGGCGCGCGCGTAGCGACGAAGAAAAGGAAGGTGAGGTGCGAGTTCCTGGCCAAGGGACATGTTATGTGGCTCTCCTAGTCGGATGCGGGCCCCTCTTTGCGAGCGCGGCAGCATTGATGCAACCCTTGGCGGATCGATCGCCGATACGAATGCGCTTGCCCCAGAAGAGAGTGATGTCGCTCTGGAACAAAGCACCCGCCATTTGGTTTCCACACCGCTTGGACACTGCTCGCGTCATGATCATCGCGTCGCAGAGTTGGGGCTAGGTGCTTTGCTTTTTCCGGCGCTCTTTCGCTTCGTCGAAAGGTCTTGCGCACTAAAGCCGTACTAGTAAGCGAGCGCGCAATGGCACCCGCGCGCGAGGGGGGACGAGAGGTTGAGTGGCAGGCATAAAGACGGTCCGGACGACGCAAGCCAGGATCGGTCCGGCACGAGCCCGGGCGACAAGAAAGGCCGGAAAAAAGGCGCCGACATCGGTCGCGCGCTGCGCTCGATCTATGACGACACCCTTCGCGAATCGGTACCCGACGATTTCCAGGACCTTCTCGGCAAGCTCAGCTGAGCTGCCGGGAGCGGCTAGGTGTTGAGCCGGGCGACCAGATGGTTCGCCGGACTGCCGACTGCAGCAAAGCTACTGCTTATCCTCAGCGCGGCTCTGCTGCCGATCGGTCTTGGGCTGGTCGCGGTCGCCCATAGCGGCATCAACGAAGCCAACGCCGCGCTGAGAGCACGTTCCGACGAACAATCTCGCGCCGCCGCCCGCTCGCTGGAGAGCCTGATCGCTCGCAACGCCCTTGCCCTGCGAATCGCCGCGAACGGCGCCTTTGCCATCCCGGGCGAGGGCGACGTTTGTGCCCGCGCCCAGCGCTCGCTGACGATCGCGCCCGGAATCGCGCAGCAATTCGAGCTGCAGGCTTCCTCGGGCCAGACCATCTGCGCCATCGGGCGGCTGAGCGGCCTCGACGATCTGCCGGCGATTGCCCCCGGCGACATCCGGCTGCGCCTCCTGGCGGAACGAGACGCGCTCGCCGTACGTGTCGGCGTCGTGAACGGGATGGCGACGGCTCTCGTCCCGGCATCGGACCTGCACGCGGCCGTGCTCGACGTCTCGCCGGACATCGGCCGGCTTGCGATCCGCGACGGCGATGCCGAACTGATACTCGTCCAAGGCGGAAGCGACGCGCCTCGAGGGACTCAGGAAGCCGTCACGCGCTGGCCCATCGGCAAAGGCGACCTTCAGGCCGAAGTGGTCAGCCGGGTGCCGTCCATCACCACCCTGGATCGCGTGATCCTGCTGCTGCCAGTCGCGATGTGGATCATCGCCGCATTGATGACCTGGCTGCTGGTGTCGCGGCTGCTCATCCGCCCCCTGAAGATGCTCCAGCGGGCCGTGGGCCAGGTCCAGCCCGGCGACAGCGAGCTCATCCTCCCGCGCAAGCTGGGGCCGGCACGCGAGATCCGCGAGCTTCGCGACGATTTCGCCCGCGCCCTGACCCGGGTCGAGGAGTCGGAGCGGGACATGGCGGAAGCGCTCGACGGCCAGCGGCGGCTGGTCCGCGAGGTCCACCACCGGGTGAAGAACAATTTGCAGGTCGTCGCTTCGCTGCTCAACATTCACGGGCGCTCCGCCGAAACACCCCCGGCCCGCGCCGCCTATGCGGCGATCGCCCGCCGGGTCGGCGCCCTTTCGATCGTTCACCGAAACCATTTCGCGGAGATGGAGGAAAATCGCGGAATCGCGCTTCGGCCGCTGGTTACGGAACTCGCGGCGGAGCTTCGTGCCGGCGCTCCCGAAACGGCCCGGTCGCTGGCCATCGATCTGGACGTGGAATCCGTCAACACCACCCAGGACGTCGCGGTGGCGGTCGGCTTTTTGGTCACTGAAATGGTCGAGTATGCGATGCTTCACCGGCCCGACGATCCGATCGAGGTTTCGCTCCGCCGGACGAGCGACCTCACCGCGCGGCTGGCGATCAGCAGTCCGGTGCTGGTGCCGGATGACGATGGCGAAGCAGGCAAGATTCAGTTCGAGCGAATCATCGGCGGGCTTGCCAAGCAACTGCGTTCAAATCTGGAACGGAAGCTCGGGCGCTACAGCGTCGATCTCCCCGTTTTTCCGGACAGTTGACGATTGTTACGCGCCCGACTGAAAAAATGTTCAGGAGCTCGGAACCGGTCTGGAATTAAGGGCGTTATGATATTCGGATAGCGACCTTTTGCCCCCCCCGCTCTCGCTATCCAATTAAATGGGCCCAGAACCGCCAACCCTCCCCCCCCCCGGTGGCGCTTCTGGGCCCTCACTTTTGTCGGGCTTTCCATCTTCACCATCGCCAAGGCTTTCGCGCCGGCTCTTCCGCCAGTGCGTGAAGCGGATCGCCAGGATCGCAAATTCATAAAGCGCGTATAAAGGCAGCGCGAGCATGAACTGCGACACTGCGTCAGGCGGCGTCAGCACCGCGGCAATTGCGAATGCACCAACGATCGCATAGCGCCGAGACTTCACCAATTGCTCGCGCGTGACCAGTCCCGCCCGCTCCAGAATCATAATCAGGATCGGCAGCAGGAACGCCACACCAAAACCGAACAGAAAGCGCGTGCAGAAGCTCAGGTAGTTGCCCACACCGGGAAGCGCCTCGCGCTCGACCCCCCCGACATTGCCCTCGAAACCCAGCAGGAAGTGCAGGGCCCAGGGCATGGCGACATAATAAGCGAAGGCGCCGCCGCCGATGAAGAAGACCGGCGTCAGCAGCAGGAAGGGCAGCAGCGCCCTCTTCTCCTTAGCGTAAAGCCCCGGCGCGACGAATTTCCAAATCTGGATCGCAAAGAAGGGGAAACCCAGCATCAGCGCGGTAAACAGCGCTACCTTCACGTCGACGAAAAAAGCTTCGAACACGTCGGTGAAAATCACCTTGCCTTGACCGGCGGCGAGCAACGGCTGGACCAGGAAGGCGAAGATCGGCTGCGCGAAATAAAGCGCGCTGGAGAACAGCACCACCAGCACGGCCAGCGACTTCAGCAGCCGCCCGCGAAGCTCGATCAGATGCTCCATCAGCGGCGCTTTGGTGTCGTCAATGTCGTTCACGGCAATTCGCGCCTCTCGGGCGGGATTTCGGCGGGCGGCTCGCCCGGCTCATCAAACGGCAGGCGCGGATCTTCGGCAGCGGCCATCTCGGCCTCCAGCGCCGGATATTCGCGCATGATGCGCTCATTCTCCTCGCGCCACTTCTTCTCCATTTCCTCCAGCTCGGCCTCGCGCATGATCGCTTCGACACCGGTGTTGAAGTGGCGCGCCATGCCGCGCACCTTGCCGACCCAGCGGCCGACGGTGCGCATCGCCTGCGGCAATTCCTTGGGACCAATGAACAGCAAGGCCGCAATCGCGACGATAATGAACTCGGTGGTGTCGACTCCGAACATCGGCCGCTCCCGGCGCGGCTGGCTTAGCGGCCCGTCCGGTCGTCGCCCGGCGGCGGAGATGCGGTGTCGCGGCGCGGCTCCGCAGTAACGTCGATCGGGCGGTCCTCGTTACGCGGGAGGTTGCGCTGCGGCTGCTCGGCGCGCGTGCGCTTCTGCTCCTCCTCCTCGTCCTCGGACAGGCCCTTCTTGAAGTTCTTCAGCCCCTTGGCGACGTCGCTCATCATCGATGAGAAGCGGTTGCCGCCGAACAGCAGCAGGATGATGACGCCAAGGATGATCCAGTGGATCAGGCTGAAAGAGCCCATGTTCACACTCCAATTGATGAGTGGCCTATCTAGTCCTCATCGTCGCCGCTTTCCAGTTGCAGTTGGAAGCTTGCCTCATCGAGCGGATCGAGCAGCCCGGCAGCCTTTAGATCGTCGATCCCCGGCAGGTCCTTGCGGGATGACAGGCCGAAGTGGGTCAGGAACTCCGGCGTCGTGGCGTAAAGCAGGGGCCGCCCTGGCGCCTCACGGCGGCCGGCGGTGCGGACCCAGCCCGCCTCCATCAGTACGTCGAGCGTTCCCCTCGAGATCTGGACGCCGCGGATCGCCTCGATTTCGGCGCGGCTAACCGGCTCGTGATAGGCGATGATTGCGAGCGTTTCGGTCGCTGCCCGCGACAGTCGGCGCGGCTCATCACGAGTTCGGCGGAGCAAATGAGCAAGGTCCGGAGCGGTCTGGAAATGCCAGCGGCCCCCGCGCTCGACCAGCTCGATGCCGTGGCCGGAGAAACGCTCGGCCAGGTCAGCCAGCGTGGCCGCGATCTCGCCGTCCCCCACATGAAGCTCGATATCGGCGATGGTCAGCGGCTCCGCCGAAGCAAATAGCGTCGCTTCCACTGCTCTGGTGAATTCGTCCATCAGGACGCTTTGCGCAGCCGCAAGGGCGCGAAGGCGTCGTCCTGGTCGATGTCGACCCTGCCCGTGCGCGCGAGCTCGAGAGCGGCGACGAAGCTCGACGCCAGGCACGAGCGGCGGAACTGCGGGTCGTCGGTCGCCGGAAGAAAGGTTTCGATCGCCGTCCATTCGACCGCAACGCCGATCATTCGCGCCACTCGCTCGATTGCTTCCTCCAGGGTCATCACCGAACGCGCATGGACGATGTGCATCGGCGGCGAAGTGCGCGCTTTCACCGTGCCATAGGCCGCGAACAGATCGAATGGCGTCACCTGCCAGTCGGACTTGCGCACCAGCCGCAATCCTTCGGGGGCGCCCCGCGCAAATACGTCGCGCCCGATCCGGTCACGGCCCATCAACCGGGCTCCGGCTTCGCGCATGGCGTCGAGCCGCTGCAGCCGCATCTGCAGGCGAAGCGCGATCTCTTCGGGGCTCGGATCCTGCTCGGGATCCTTGGGAAGCAGCAGGCAGGATTTTAGGTAAGCGAGCCAAGCCGCCATCACCAGATAGTCGGCGGCGATCTCCAGCTTGAGCGCCCGCGCTTCGCCCAGATAGGCGATATACTGATCGACGAGGTCGAGAATAGATATCTGCGCCAAGTCGACCTTCTGGCCGCGGGCAAGATTGAGCAGCAGGTCGAGCGGGCCCTCCCAGCCATCGAGGCTGAGGGTCAGTTCATCGCCGCCTCGCAAAAGGGCGTTGGTCTGCTCGTGTTCCATCGTCGTCATCGCGAGCGTAGCGATGCAATCCCGCCACGCAACTGGTTCGCCGGGTCAGGCGAGGCGCAGCAACGCGTCGCGCTTGGCCGCGGCCTCGGCAAATTCCATGCCGTCCGGATCGGGCTCAACGCTGTCCATCGCCTTGGCCAGCCGTTCCTCCCCACGCGCGCTCATTGGCGGCGCGACCTTCGCCACCGCCACCATCTCAGCCATGTCGCCGGAACAATGGAGCGCGACGTCGCAACCCGCGGCGACGACGCCCGCCGCCCGTTCGCCGAAGTCGCCGCGGAGCGCATGCATGCCGAGATCGTCGCTCATCAACCAGCCGTCGAAGCCGATGCGGCCGCGAATGATGTCGCCGATGATGGTCGGCGAAAGGCTCGCCGGCAGGTCGGTATCCCACACGCTGTAGATGACGTGGGAGGTCATCCCCATGTGCGCGTGCCGGAGCCGCTCGAACGGCTCCAGGTCGGCCTCCAGCTCGTCCTCGCTGGCGTCGACGACCGGAAGCTCGACGTGGCTGTCGCTCATCGAACGGCCGTGGCCGGGGATATGCTTGATCACGCCAACCACGCCCGCCGATGCCATGCCATCCAGCACGGCGCGGCCGAGCGCCGCCACTTGCATCGGCTCCGATCCGAGAGCCCGGTCGCCGATGATGTCATGTGCGCCTTCATGGCGGACATCGAGCAGCGGCAGGCAGTTGACGTTGATCCCGCAGGCCTTGAGCGTCAGCGCCAGGGCGCGGGCATTCGATCGAGCGGCCTCGATCGCGGACGACGGCGCCGCCTGATAGAGGCGTGCGAAGCTCTCGGCTGGCGGAAATTCCGGCCATACCGGCGGCTTCATCCGCGCGACACGCCCGCCTTCCTGATCGATCAGGATCGGCACCTCGTCGCGTCCGCAGAGGTCACGAAGATCATCGGTCAGCCGCAGCAATTGCTCCTGCGTTTCGCAATTGCGCTTGAACACAATGAAGCCCGCAGGGCGCGAATCGCGAAAGAAAGCGCGCTCGTCGGCGGTCAGCTCCGGACCCGCCATTCCGAAGATCGACGACAGCATCAGTTGGCCACGAAGCAATTTTCGCCGCCGGACCGGACGGCTTCGCAAGCTTCCCGTGCCGCCTGGGGCGACGAGGCCCCTGCGCGGAGGCGAATGCCACCAGGGTACGGGACGATCATCTTATTGAGTGCCGCCACCGAGGGGAAGCGCGCGGATAGGGCCGACCACGCCCGCTCTGCCTGCGCGCGATTGGCAAAGGCCCCCATCTGAATGACACTTCCGTTGCCGCCCGTCCCCGTCGGTGCCGCTTCCACAGGCTCGGCGGGCGAGGGAGGAGGAGCAGGCGCCTCCGCCTCAGGTTCAGCAGGCAGCGCAGGAGCCGGGGCGGCACCGAGGTCGAGCCGCGCATCGCGGTCCTCCCCAGCGCTCGTCTGATAGGCCGTCTCGCTCTCGCCCGTGACGTCGAGCCCGCCAGGATCGCTAGGCTTCGCCTTATAGGGACCGGGCTCGGCGCGGATCAACTCCGGCGCGCCTCCCGTGACGGGATCGCTGCGGCCGAGCCAGAAGAAGGTCGCCGCGACGATGGCGACCGCAAGCAGCACCACCGCCAGCGCCGCGACCATTCGCCCGGCGGAGATGCCGCGCGGTCGCTCGTCTTCGTCGACAGCTTCGAGCCAGGGCAGCCGGTCCTCGTCGAAGGCCGAGCGGCTGTCGGTCATCAGCGCATCTCCTCCGCGGCCGCCACTCCCATGAGGGCGAGGCCGCTGCGGATGATCTGCCCGATCCCGAAGGCGAGTTCCAGCCTTGCCCGCGTGAGTTCGGGCCGGGCTTCGACGATGAAGCGCCGATCGGGGTCGTCATTGCCGCGGTTCCAGAGCGCGTGAAATTCCGACGCCAGGTCATAAAGGTAGAAGGCGATTCGGTGCGGCTCGTGAGCAAGAGCTGCTGATTCCAGGATTCGCGGATATTGCGCGGCGATCTTCACCAGGCCCAGTTCCTCGTCGTCGAGCAGGCCGAGGTCGGCGGTTGCGTTGAGGTCCGCACCCGCCTCTGCGGCCTTGCGGCGCAAGGAGCAGATGCGCGCATGGGCATACTGGACGTAGAAGACGGGATTGTCCTTGGACGCCTCCACCACCTTGGCGAAGTCGAAGTCGAGCGGGGCATCGGCGCGGCGAGTGAGCATAATGAAGCGCACCACATCCTTGCCGACCTCCTTCACCACTTCGGCCAGCGTGATGAAGTCGCCCGCGCGCTTAGACATCTTGACCGGCTCGCCGGCGCGGAACAGCCGCACCATCTGCACCAGCTTGACGTCGAGATCGACGCGCCCATCGGTCAGCGCGGTGACCGCCGCCTGCACGCGCTTGACCGTGCCGGCGTGGTCCGCGCCCCAGATGTTGACGAGGTGATCGGCGCTGTCCGCCTTTTCGAGGTGGTAGGCGGCGTCGGAGCCGAAATAGGTCCAGCTGCCATCCGACTTTTTCATCGGCCGGTCCTGATCGTCGCCGAATTGGCTGGAGCGGAACAGGGTTAGCTCGACTGGTTCCCACTCGTCATGCTCGTTGAGGCTCTTCGGCCGCTCGAGTTCGCCCTGGTAGACGAGATCCTTGGAGATCAGCGTCTCCATCGCCCGATCGACCGCGCCAGTCGTCTGAAGCTTGCCCTCCGAAGCGAATCGGTCGTGGTGGATGCCGAGCAAGCCGAGGTCGTGACGGATCAGCTCGAGCATCGTGGCGACGGCACGCTCGCGGAACAGCTGCAGCCAGCCAGCTTCATCGGCGGCCAGGAAGCGGTCGCCGAATTCGGCCGCGAGCAGGGTGGCGAGCGGCACCAGATAGTCGCCGGGATAGAGGCCGGCCGGTATCTCGCCGATATCCTCGCCGAGCGCCTCGCGGTAGCGCAGGTGCACCGAGCGGGCGAGCGTATCGACCTGCCCGCCGGCATCGTTGACATAATATTCCTTGGTGACGCGGAAGCCCGCCGCCTCCAGCAGCCGGGCGAGGCTGTCGCCGACGACCGCGCCCCGGCAATGGCCCATGTGCAGCGGCCCCGTCGGGTTGGCCGAGACATATTCGACGTTGACCCGCTCGTTGTTGCCGACCGTCGAGCTGCCATAGCCGTCGCCCTGCTTCAGGATCGTGCGCAGCTCGTCACGCCATGCGTCGGGCGCCAGCCGCAGGTTGATGAACCCCGGCCCGGCGATCTCGACGGAGGAGATCGTCGGCACTGCCTCCAGCTTCGCGCCGATCAGCCCTGCGAGCGCGCGCGGGCTGGTTCCAGCCGGCTTGGCGAGCACCATCGCCGCGTTGATCGCAAGATCGCCGTGGCTGGCATCGCGCGGAGGCTCGACCGCGATGTTGCGCCGTTCCAGCCCCGCTGGAAGCGCGCCTTCGGACTCCAGTTCGTCCAGCACCCCGTCGAGGAGCGCGGCATATTGCGCGTAAAGGCTCAATTCAGGTCACCGATTGCAGAAAGCGAGCCGCTCTAGCGCAGGATTGACGAACGGTCACGTGACGCTTGCGGCTCGCGCGCTCACCGTTAGTGAAGCGCTCAATCAACAGGAGATTCGCCTAATGTTCAACGTGATCGTCGCCCTCGCCGCCGCCGCCGCTGTCCAGACGGCCCCGGCCTCCGCGCCTGTCGCGCCTGCCGCCACCGCGCGCACTCTCGCGAGCATCCCCGGGGTGACCGTCACATATTATGACGTAGCCGGAAAGAACGGCAAGGCGATCCGCGAATCGCTGGCGGCCCAGCGGCCCAAGGGTGCCGACGGTCAGCCGATTGCCGGGAGCTCAAAGTATAACGTCGGAGCGGGCATCAATAAGCGCACCGTAGGTGACAAGTGCACGGTTACCGAGGCGAATCTGAAGTTCACGGGCACCGCCGAGCTACCCCGTCTGACCACGGAAAGTGCCGTCGATGCGCCAACACTGGCCGCGTGGAGGACCTATGTCACCGGCCTCGAAGCCGCTGCGGCAGCTGAGCTTGCCGTAATTTATGACCGCCTGCCGGAAGTGCAAAAGGCTATCGTAGGCAGCAGCTGCGAAGCAGCCGGCTCGCTGATGAGTGCCGCCCTCGCAAAGCTGAAGGTCGAACAGGCGGCGGCGCGGAATGCCGAGCTGGCAAAGCTGCAGGCGAATGGCAGCCTGCCGGCAAACCAGCCTAGGTAGCAGCTGCCGGGCGATCACATGACCGCTTCAGAAGCGGTCGGGGAGCTGGACGGGCCCGACCAGCTCCTCGTGCCGCGCGATGGCGAAGCGGTCCGTCATCCCAGCGATGAAGTCGCCGATCCTGCGCATTTGCCGGGCTTCGTCGTCCTCCCCGCGCCAGCCCGCGGGGAGCAGCAACGGATCGTCGATGTAGGCGGTGGCCAGGCCGGTAACGATCCGCTGCGCCTCCGCCCTGACCGGCATCAGCGCGGGTGCATTGTAGAGGCGGGCATAAAGGAAGCGCTTGAGCTCCCGTTCTTCGGCGGCGAGTTCGGCGGAGAAGCCGGCGAGCAGCAAACCCGCTGAGCGGACCTCCTCGATCGTCGCAACGCCCGCACCAGCAACCCGCCGCCTGGTTTCGGCAAGTACGTCGCCGACCATCGTCCCGATTTGATCCCGGACCAGTGCCCGCTGCATCTTGTCCAGCGGGGCGCCCGGATGCCGTCGTTCGATCGCTTTCCAGTGCCGTTCGATGATCGGCAGTGCGAGCAATTCGTCGAGGTCGATCAGGCCGGCGCGGAGCCCGTCGTCGATATCGTGATTGTCATAGGCGATGTCGTCCGCGATCCCCGCAACCTGCGCCTCCAGGCCCGGCCAGCTGTCCAGCTGAAGGTCGAAGCCCGCGTTGGCCTCCGCCAAGGCCCACGTTGGTGCCTCCACCGGTCCATTGTGCTTGGCGAGGCCCTCCAGCGCCTCCCAGCTGAGGTTAAGGCCGTCGAAGCCGACATATGGCGTCTCCAGCCTGCTGACCAATCGGATGGTGTGCGCGTTATGATCGAAGCCCCCGGCCGCCTTCGTCGCCTCCTCCAGCGCATCCTCGCCTGCGTGGCCGAACGGCGGGTGGCCAAGGTCATGGCCGAGGCAGAGGGCTTCGGTAAGATCCTCGTTCAGCCCGAGCGCGCGCGCCATGGTCCGCCCGATCTGCGCGACTTCCAGGCTGTGGGTGAGGCGCACGCGATAATGATCGCCGTCCGGTGCGACGAACACTTGGGTCTTGTGGCGGAGACGCCGAAAGGCGACCGAATGAACGATGCGGTCTCGGTCGCGCTGGAAGATATCCCGCGGCCCGCGCGGTCCGGAGTCCGGCTCCTCGAAGGCCCTGCCGCGCGATTGCAAGGGTTGCGCGGCAAGAGCGGGAGCGAGCGTCATTCGGTGGCGATTTTCCTGATCGTCTGGCCGGGCCGGCTAGTCCAGCTAAAGGCGCTGACGCTGGCAGTGGCAAGATCGTCGGCGAAAATTTCGGCCTCGGACTTGCTGCGGAACGGACCGATCAGCAGCCGCGCCTTGCCGGCCTCTTCCGCGATATAGGGGCTGATGTCCCTCAACATCTCGGTGTTGCGGCGCTGGATCCGCTGATATTCCACGGGAAGCGCGGCAGCATTGGCCCCGCTTGCAAGCTGAAGCCAGACCCGTGGCTTCTCGGTCGCCGCGAGCGTCGTGCTGCGGACGGGCAGGTTCGAAACGTTGGCAACCTGCACCGGCCGGGGCGGAGCGACGGGAGCGACCGAGCCATAATTGACGGTGGGCGCAGGCGGGCCGTAGGCGATGGTGGGGCGAGCGGTGCTGTTCGGCAATACAGGCTGAGACGTCGCGCGGCCCGACAGCAACGCTTCGATGTCCGCCAGCCGGTTGCCGCTAACGGGATCGGTGCGGGCGCTTCCGCTGGCTGCGGCGGCGGGGGGAGAGTAATTGCGCGTCGGTGTTGCAACACCGACGTAAGCCGGCTGCCCATTCCCCGGGAAGAAGCCGAGGTTCACCGCCGCGGATTTCTGCGCCGACGCCAGTGTCGGCAGCCTCCGGAAAAAGGGACCCATTTGTGCGCCTGCGCCAGGCATGGCGACGTCGATCGTCCGCTTGGCGCCCTCTGCATCGCCCGTGACTGCGAGGATCATCGCGCGGCAGCGAACCGCTCCGGCATCGCCCGCGGCGGCCAGGGGCGCCAGCGCCGCAAGCGCTTCGGCCTTTTTCCCAACAACGGCTAGGCTCAACGCCAGCCGGCGACGAGCCTCGTTGCGATCCTGCCCCGCCAAGGCCGCACGATAGTCTGCCTGTGCATCGGTGTGGCGACCGAGCAGATCATAGGCCAGGCCCCGGTCCGCAGCGAAGGTCAGGACGCCGAGCCCCAGCGCTTCAGCACGCTGGAAAAAGCGCAACGCGCCGGTGGCATCGCCCTCGGCGACCATCGCCGCGCCCATTCCGGCAAGCGGAAGCGGGCTCGCCGGCCAGCGCTCCTGCGCCCGGCCGAAGAATCCTGCCGCGGACTGAGTGTCATCTAGCGCCAGAGCCGCCTTGCCGGCCGCGATCAAAGCATTGAAATCCTGCGGATTGGCCGCAAGGATCTTCATGTTGCGCGCAAGTGCATCCACCGGCGGCTCGACGTAGGCAATCGCGGAAGCGGCAGCAAGTGCGCCTCCGCCGTTCGCTGTCTGTGCGCGCGCCGGAACGGCGGCCAGCGTCAAACCCACGCCCGCCAGTATCCAAATTGCGACGCTCGCGCGCGTTCCCACCCTCAACATGTCGTTCATCTGCGCATGCGGAGCTTGCTCAAACCTTGCTGGAAACCCCGTGCGCGGCAAGCCGTGCACTCCCAACGACAAGCCGCCTACTGGTTGTTCTGCCGGTTGAGGAAGCGCGGGATGTCGATCGGCTCGCGACGGAAACCTGGCGCTGCATCGTCATCACCCACCTGCGCCTTGGCAGCGCCGCGGGCGATATTGGACATGCGCTCGAACAAAGTACCGCTTTCGCGAGTCGCAGCCGTACCCTTGTCGTCATCGGCCGCTGCCTGATCCTCGTCATCGGACGGAGGCGCGATCGGCGGCGAGCCGACCGGGCTGGTCAGGATGTCGTCGGCGTCGAGCAGGAGCTCGTCCTCGCCATCGGCCTCGGCCGGCTGAATTTCCGGCTCGGAGTTGCCGTGGCTCGGTCCGACGGCAGGCGTCGCTGCCGGAGCAGCAGCCGCCCGGGTCGTCGGGAAGGTGAAAACCTTGCCCGGCTGCGGCTGGCTCGCGCTTTCCGCCTCGATGCCGGTCGCAACGACCGAGACGCGGATCTTGCCTTCGAGGTCGTTGTTGAAGGCCGAGCCCCAGATGATGTTGGCATCGGGGTCGACCAGTTCCTTGATGTGGCTGGCGGCCTCGTCGACCTCCATCAGTCGCATATCCTCACCGCCGGTGATCGAGATGATCACGCCCTTGGCGCCCTTCATGCTGACGCCGTCGAGCAGCGGGTTGGAAATCGCCTTTTCGGCAGCCTCGATCGCGCGATTGTCGCCCGACGCCTCGCCGGTGCCCATCATCGCCTTGCCCATCTCGCCCATCACCGAGCGGACGTCCGCGAAGTCGAGGTTGATCAGGCCCGGCATCACCATCAGGTCGGTGATCCCGCGGACGCCCTGCTGCAGCACCTCGTCGGCCATCTGGAACGCTTCCTTGAAGGTCGTGTCCGAATTGGCGAGGCGGAACAGGTTCTGGTTGGGAATGACGATCAGCGTGTCGACGTGCTGCTGGAGCTCCTCGATTCCGGCGTCGGCAGAGCGCGAGCGGCGGGCGCCTTCAAACGCGAACGGCTTGGTGACGACGCCCACGGTCAGGATGCCGCGATCGCGGGCTGTCTTGGCAATGACCGGTGCAGCACCGGTGCCGGTGCCGCCGCCCATGCCGGCGGCGATGAAGCACATGTGAGCTCCGTCAAGCGCCCGCTCGATGTCTTCCAGCGTTTCTTCCGCGGCAGCGCGCCCGATCTCGGGACGGGACCCGGCGCCGAGACCCTGAGTGATCTTGAGACCGAGCTGAATGCGGCGGTCGGCGGTGGAGGCGTTGAGCGCCTGCGCGTCCGTGTTGGCGACGACGAAGTCGACGCCCTGGACATCCGCGTTCATCATATTGGCGACGGCGTTACCGCCTGCGCCACCAACGCCGATGACGCTGATCCGCGGGCGAAGCTCGTCGACTTCCGGCCGGATGAAATCGATGCTCATCGGAAATTCCCCCCTCGATCGCTAGCGCGTTGAACCGTCAGCGGGAATCTTTGAATCATCGCGAGTCGCAAGCCAAGCGAAAAGTTAACAACGAATCAGAAAAGTGGGGAAAACCGCTGCCAGAGGGGTTTTCCCCGACTGGCACTCAGCCGCGTTCGCCTTGGACGAATGGCGGGGGAGGCGGAGGCGGAGGCGCCAACATCGCCGTCCAAGTCGACACCGCCGCGCAATTGCTCGTCAGCGTCATCGGCTGGCCGGAAGCGAAGGGTGCTGCATAAGGCCAGCATTCCCGAGCGGCGCCCGTGCTCAGGCACAGCTCGCCAGGGCCTGCCGACCAGGTTGCGGGAATCGTCATCCCATCCGGCGTCATGATCCGAGCGGTACCGCCCTGATCGAAGTAAATGGTGTTGACCACGCCGTTCGTCTGCACCTGCGCCGACTGGCCCACGAGTTCCGCACCTGGTGCCCATTGAGCCAGCGCTCCAGCGGCTGGAATCACGGTCAAAGCTGCCGCGAGCGAGATCATGGTCATGCGCATGTGAATGCCTCTTTCTTTATCCGTTCACGGCCAAGGAATTGAGATCAACCGGGGCTAAGATCAATATCATTGTCGTCGTTATCGCTCTTCAGCAGCAGAAAAGCACCAAGAAGAACGGCGCCTAACCCAACCAGAATGGGGAAGGGGCTGAAGCCGAGGCCGCCCTGCACAAGATTGGGAGCCATGGTTTGGGCGACGATCGGCTGAGTGCCGACCGCAGGAAGCACGCAGCCCGGGCGAACAGCTTGCGCCGCAGCTGCAGCAGCTACGCCGATGCTCGCCGCGCAACTCTGCGCGAGCGCCGCCGATACCCCGCGAGCGGGTCCGGCACCTTGGGTAGCGACAGACGACGTCGATGCCGCAACAGCCGTCGACGAGGCGCTGGCCACGGCCGGACTGACGCACAGTGAAATTGCAGCGGCCGCTGCCGTTACCGAACTGAGCCTAGAGGGCACCGCTTTCTCCTCGTCTTGGACAGGGTACATCCTCTGCCGTATGGGCCTTGTAACATACATTTTGGATTAAAGTTCAACCATTTTGGAAAGATTCTTTCTGGATGGGCAGAAAAGTGCTCGTACGAACCGCATAAATTGCCGCTGCCGTTGACGGATGAACGTTGGACAACCATATGGCCGCCATCGTTGGCACTCTCCACCAGGGAGTGCCAGCGAGTTCAGTTCAACCATTGAATAGGGGCAAGCAAGCCATGGGATTCAGGCCGCTTCACGATCGTGTCCTCGTCCGCCGAGTCGAGGCCGAAGAGAAGACCGCCGGCGGGATCATCATTCCCGACACGGCCAAGGAAAAACCGCAGGAAGGCGAAGTCATCTCCGTCGGCACCGGCACGCGCAGCGAAGAGGGCAAGGTGACGCCGCTGGACGTCAAGGCCGGCGACAAGATCCTGTTCGGCAAATGGTCGGGCACCGAGGTCAAGCTCGACGGCAAGGACCTCATCATCATGAAGGAAAGCGACATCCTGGGCATTCTTGGCTGACGCCAACGGGCTCGGGATCGTTCGATCCTTCTCTTCTTCAATCCCCGGCTTTGAACCCGTTCAAGGCCGAAGTTTCGAAAGGGTAGCCAGATGGCAGCCAAAGACGTGAAATTCAGCCGCGACGCGCGTGAGCGCATTCTGCGCGGCGTCGACATCCTCGCCGATGCAGTGAAGGTGACGCTGGGGCCAAAGGGCCGCAACGTGGTCATCGACAAGAGCTATGGCGCTCCGCGCATCACCAAGGACGGCGTTACCGTCGCCAAGGAGATCGAGCTCAAGGACAAGTTCGAGAACATGGGCGCGCAAATGCTGCGCGAAGTTGCCTCAAAGACCAATGATATCGCCGGCGACGGCACCACCACCGCGACCGTTCTCGCTCAGGCGATCGTTCGCGAAGGCATGAAGTCGGTTGCGGCTGGCATGAACCCGATGGATCTCAAGCGCGGCATCGATCTTGCTGTCACCAAGGTTGTCGAGGACCTTCAGGGCCGCTCGAAGCCGGTCGCCGGCTCCAACGAGATCGGCCAGGTTGGCTCCATTGCCGCCAATGGCGACACCGTGGTCGGCGAGAAGATCGCCGAGGCGATGGAGAAGGTCGGCAAGGAAGGCGTCATCACCGTTGAGGAAGCCAAGGGTCTCGAGTTCGAGCTCGATGTCGTCGAAGGCATGCAGTTCGACCGCGGCTATCTCTCGCCCTACTTCATCACCAATCCGGAGAAGATGTCGGTCGAGCTCCAAGATCCCTACATCCTGATCCACGAGAAGAAGCTGTCGAACCTGCAGGCGATGCTCCCGATTCTGGAAGCCGTCGTTCAGTCGGGCCGTCCGCTGCTGATCATCGCCGAGGACATCGAGGGCGAGGCCCTTGCCACGCTCGTCGTCAACAAGCTGCGCGGCGGCCTCAAAGTTGCTGCGGTCAAGGCACCGGGCTTCGGCGATCGTCGCAAGGCGATGCTCGAGGACATTGCGATCCTCACCGGCGGCGAGATGATCTCCGAGGATCTCGGCATCAAGCTCGAGAGCGTGACTGTGCAGATGCTCGGCACCGCCAAGCGGGTGACCATCGACAAGGACAACACGATCATCGTCGACGGCGCAGGGACGTCGGAGAGCATCAAGGCGCGCACCGAGGCGATCCGCCAGCAGATCGAGAACACCACCAGCGACTATGACCGCGAGAAGCTCCAGGAGCGTCTTGCGAAACTGGCCGGCGGTGTTGCGGTGATCAAGGTCGGCGGATCGACCGAAGTCGAGGTCAAGGAACGCAAGGACCGCGTCGACGACGCTCTCCACGCAACCCGCGCTGCCGTCGAAGAAGGCATTGTCCCGGGCGGCGGCACTGCGCTGCTGTACGCGACCCGTGCGATCGAAGGCCTCAAGGGCGCCAACGACGACCAGACCCGCGGTGTCGATATCATCCGCAAGGCACTCTACGCGCCGGTCCGTCAGATCGCGGCGAACGCCGGGCATGACGGTGCGGTGATCTCGGGCAAGCTGCTCGACGGCGACGACCAGAATATGGGCTTTAATGCGCAGACCGACACCTACGAGAATCTGGTTACGGCCGGCGTGATCGACCCGACCAAGGTCGTCCGCACCGCGCTCCAGGACGCAGCCTCGGTTGCCGGACTGCTGATCACTACTGAAGCGGCGGTCAGCGAGCTTCCGGACGACAAGCCGGCAATGCCGATGGGCGGCGGCGGCGGAATGGGCGGGATGGGAGGAATGGACTTTTAAGGTCCGCCTCAGTCACAGCGCAAAAGGAAGGGCCGGGGCAGCAATGCTCCGGCCCTCTTCCTATATGCGCAGATTAGCCGGCTAGCCGCCGAAGCAGTTCGACCGTGATCGGCACCTGACCGTGGAAGCCTTCGATCAGGACTTTCTCATCGAGTCCGTGGATTCCCCCTTTCTCACCGACGAGCCCCCAACTTCCCCCGACTCCGTAGACCGGGATTCCCACCGCGCGAAGATATGCGCCGTCGGTTGCTCCGGCCGACATGTATGGGATCACCGGCGCGTCCGGGAAACGCGTGGCAACCGCAGCTTTATAGGCTTTGCTGATGTCGTCGCGCAGCGGCGTCGCAGCCGTCTCGGGGGTCGTCGAATCCTGGATCGTCGTGACCGTCACATCCGGTCCCGCCAATTGCTGAAGCTGCTGGCGAACAGTCTCGATTTTCACGCCAGGGAATATCCGGCAGTTGACGTTGGCGTCGGCGCGTTGCGGCAGTGCATTGGGGGCGTGGCCTCCCGACAACATCGTCGCGACGCAGCGGGTGCGTGTCTGGCCGGGCTCATTCGCTTCAAGAAGATCTGCGAGCTCACGGTCGTTCGGATCGGCGAGATACTGCCTGACCAGCTCGCCGAACATGCCCTTATCCTTGCTCGCAATCTGCTCGAATTGGGCGCGCGTCGCGTCGTTGATCATTGGCTGAAACCGGTGCGCCTCGATCGCCTTCAGTGCCCCTGCGAGCGCATAGATGGCATTGTCCGGCCGCGGCCCCGAGCTGTGCCCGCCCCGATTGGTGGCGACCAGCTTGTAATCGGCATAGGTCTTCTCGGCGATCTGCAGGTACCAGGCGTCGGATCGGCCATCCTTGTAAACCGATCCGCCCCCGGCGTCGAAGTTGAGCGCATATTCTGCATCGATCAGGTTTCGCCATTCGGTCGAGGCGCGGCGCACGCTGTTCATATGCGTCTCTTCATCGCCGGTGAACAGGACGACGATGTCGCGCGTTGGCTGAAAACCCTGGCGTTTTAGCTCCTGCAGGGCCAGCACGATGCCGGTTAGCTGGCTCTTGTTGTCGGAGCTTCCGCGACCGAGATAATAGCCGTCCTTCTCGCGGAAT
>JALYPM010000090.1 GCA_030856365.1 Pseudomonadota bacterium | reverse complement strand
GTGCTGGTCTATGGGTTGAAAGGCGCGATCTCGGGCGCGTTGACGTTCACTTTGTTTGCGCTGGCGCGAGCGATATACGGCTCGCTCGGCTGTGCGACGCCGAGCGCGACCCAGGCCTATCTCGCCTCGCGGACGCGGCGTTCGGCGCGCGTCTCGGCGCTGTCGTCGCTGTCGTCGAGCTTTGGGCTCGGCACGATCGTCGGCCCCGCGCTGGCGCCCTTGTTCGTGCTTCCGTTCGTCGGCCTGCCGGGGCCGTTGTTCGCCTTCGCGGCGATCGCAATGCTGGTATTCGCGGCGATCCTCGTCTGGCTGCCCGACGACAGCAAGCCGCGCCACGGCAAGCGCCGCGGGCATGGCGCGGCGATGAGCTATCCCTCGCTCGCTTCCTCGCCGACCGGGGCGAGCGTGGTCGCATCGACCGCGCCGCGGATGGCGCGGCTCAAGTGGCGCGATCCGCGCATCCGCAACTGGATTATTGCCGGAGTGGTCGCCGGCCATGCCCAGGCCGCGGTGCTGACCTGCCTCGGCTTTTTCGTGATCGATCGCCTCGACCTTGCACCGCGCGGCTCGGAACAGCCGATCGCGATCGTGATGATGGCCGGCGCCGCGGCGACGCTGGCGGCGCAATGGGGACTGATCCCGCGCCTGTCGCTCAGCCCGCGCGCCTTGCTGCTGTGGGGCGCGCCGATCGCCGCCGTCGGAACGCTGGTGACGATGGTCGCGGGCGATCTTTACGGACTGGTGCTCGGCTTCGGGCTTGCCTCCTTGGGCTTCGGCTTCACTCGTCCCGGCTTCACCGGTGGCGCCAGCCTCGCCGTCCCGCTTGCCGAGCAGGGCGGGGTCGCGGGCGTGATCACCGCCGCCAACGGGATCAGCTTCGTCGCCGCGCCGACGCTCGGAATGGCGCTCTACGCGATCGACCCGCACTGGCCGTTCGCGGTTTCCGCAGCGCTGCTGATCGGGCTGGTCCCGTGGGGCCGCCGCCGGCTGGTCGCTTCGACGCCGGCCTAGCGTTTGGTCGGTCAGCCGGGCCGGAGCGGCCTTCGCCGGAAAATACTTACTCCTCGCCGGGCTTCGGCGCGGCGGGATGCTTGGTCGGGGAGCGCGGCTGGAGCATTCCCGGGGTGACGAACCCGATCCCGCCCAACGGCCGAACCGCGTCGGACTTGAGCGTGTCCTGGATCTTCTCGTAATCGCTCAGCATCTCGTCGGTGACCGAGGCGCGGGTCTCGATCAGCGCGGCCTCGAAATCGGCCATCGTCACTTCGGCGCTGTCGAGCCCGCGGCGAAGCGCGGTCAGCCCGGCGCGGCGGGTGAGGTCTTCCAAATCGGCGCCGGTAAAGCGCTCGGCGCGCTTGGCGACCGAATCGAGATCGACATCTTTGGCGAGCGGCATCGAGCCGGTATGGATCGCCAGGATTCGCCGCCGTCCCGCGACATCGGGAACCCCGACATAGATCAGTTCGTCGAACCGCCCCGGGCGGAGCAGCGCCGGATCGATCAGGTTCGGGCGGTTGGTGGCGCCGATCAGCACGACGTTGTTGAGTTCCTCGAGCCCGTCCATCTCCGACAGGATCGTGTTGACCACGCGCTCGGTGACCTGCGGCTCGCCCATTCCGCCGCCGCGCGCGGGGACCAAACTGTCGAGCTCGTCGATGAAGATCACCGTCGGCGCGACCTGGCGCGCGCGCGCGAACAGCCGCGCGATCTGCTGTTCGCTTTCGCCATACCATTTGCTGAGCAGGTCGGAGGATTTGGTGGCGATGAAATTGGCCTCGCTTTCCCGCGCCGTTGCCTTGGCGAGCATGGTCTTGCCGGTCCCGGGCGGGCCGTAGAGCAAGAATCCCTTGGCCGGGCGGATGCCGAGCCGGCGGAACGCGTCGGGATGCTTCAAGGGAAGCTCGACCCCCTCGCGAAGCTTGTCGCGCGCGGCGTCGAGCCCGCCGACATCGTCCCAGGTGACATTGGGGACCTGGACCATCACTTCGCGCATCGCCGACGGCTGGACTCGCTTGAGCGCATTTTCGAAATCGGCGGTGTCGACCGACAATGCGTCGAGGATTTCGGTCGGGATGGTCTGCTCGGCAAGGTCGATCTTGGGCATGATCCGCCGAACCGCCTCGAGCGCGGCCTCGCGCGTCAGAGCGGCAAGATCGGCGCCGACGAAGCCGTAGGTCCGCCGCGCCAGTTCGTCGAGGTCAACTCCCTCGGCAAGCGGCATTCCGCGCGTGTGGATGCCGAGGATCTCGCGCCGCCCGCTCTCGTCGGGCACTCCGACGACGATCTCGCGGTCGAACCGGCCCGGGCGGCGCAGCGCCTCGTCGAGCGCTTCGGGGCGGTTGGTCGCGGCGATCACCACCAGGTTCTGGCGCGGCTCGATCCCGTCCATCAGCGTTAGCAATTGCGCGACGAGGCGCTTTTCGGCCTCGCCCGAAACCTGCCCGCGCTTGGGCGCGATCGAATCGACCTCGTCGATGAAGATGATCGAGGGCGCCGACTTGGCGGCTTCCTCGAACAGTTCGCGCAGCCTTTTTTCGCTCTCGCCGTAGGCCGAGCCCATCACTTCGGGGCCTGCGATGTGGAAGAAACGCGCTTCGCTCTCATTGGCGACCGCGCGCGCAAGCCTGGTCTTGCCCGTCCCCGGCGGGCCGTGGAGCAGCACCCCCTTGGGCGGATCGACCCCCAGCCGCTGGAACAGTTCGGGGTGGCGCAGCGGCAGCTCGACCATCTCGCGCAGCGCGTCGATGGTGTCTTTCATCCCGCCCAAATCGTCATAAGTGACGTCGGCGCGGCGCTCGCCCAATTGTTCGTGATATTCGGGAAGCAGCTCGACCACGGTCTTTTCGTCCATGTGGACGATCCCGCGCGGAGTCGCCGATATCACCATCAGCCGCACTTCCTGGAGCGCGAAGGCGGGGGCGTTCAATAATTGCCGGATGTTCTCGGGCATGTCGGCGTTGACCCGCTGGTGCCCCGCGGTGGCGACGGTGTCGCCCTCGGTGAACGGGCGTCCCTCGAAACTGCGCTTGAGCGCGTCGGCCGACCCCTGAAGGCGGACATTGTTCTGCGCCGGGGCAAAGGTGACCCGGGTGGCGGGCTTCGACACCGCCTTGCGCACCTCGACGAAATCGCCCGATCCGACCCCGGCATTGGCGCGCTGAAGCCCGTCGAGACGGATAATGTCGAGCCCCTCGTCGTCGCCATAGGGGCGGATCGCGCGCGCCGCGGTCGAGCGCTTGCCGACGATCTCGATCACGTCGCCCTCGGCCAGCCCCATCTCGGTCATCAGCTTGACCGGCAGCCGCGCCACGCCGCGCCCGCTGTCGGCGGGAGGCAAATTGGCGACCTGCGCCCGGCGCGTCATCGTCTCGGCATCCGCCATCGAACATCCTCTTGTTGTCGACGATCCCCGCTCCCCAACAAAGGCGAAGCGATCGGGTTCAATGTGGGACGGCAAGCGGATCAAAAAAAGGGCCGGACATTGCTGCCCGGCCGGAGGTATTCGAGGAGAGGTGTCCCGAAGGACTATTCCTTATCGCACTGCAGCATTTGCTTCGCAAGCGCGAATTCGCAGATGCGAACAAACTTGCGGGTCGCACCATGTTGCGCTTTGGAGAGATGACGAGATGCTTGAGCCAAATGTCCGCTTCGGGTGGAAAGATACGGTAATGGGCCGCGCTTCCAGTTGGTCTGGAAGGGTGGCTGTCCCCCGGTCATGATGGAACGGGGTTTCAGGTGTGGTGCCTCGGAGCCCCGCTAGCCTGATGGAGGACAGCCGTGGATCATTATGCCGGATTGGATGTGTCGCTGGAACAGACGAGTGTGTGCGTGGTGGACGCGCAAGGCCAGGTGGTGCGTGAAGCGAAGGTAGCGAGCGAGCCGGACGCCCTGGTCGGCTTCCTGGCTCGCGAGGATCTGGAGATTGCGCGGGTTGGTCTGGAGGCAGGACCGCTGTCGCATTGGCTCCACGCTGGACTGATCGCCGCCGGCTACGAAGCAGTCCTGCTAGAGACCCGGCACGTCAGGGCGGCCTTGTCGGCGATGACGGTGAAGACCGACCGGCGCGATGCGCGCGGCATTGCGCAGCTGCTTCGGCTTGGCTGGTACCGACCGGTGCACGCCAAGTCGGCCAGCGCGCAGGAGGTGCGCTCGCTGCTCACTGCCCGCAAGCTCATCCAGGGCAAGCTGCTCGACATCGAGAGCGGCATCCGCGGGGTGCTGCGCGGCTTTGGCCTGAAGGTCGGAACGGTCAGCCGCGGCCGCTTCGAGGCACGGATCCGTGACCTCGTTGAAGGTCAGGCCATGCTCGCGACGGTAGTCGGCTCGATGCTTGCGGCCCGCTCGGCACTGCAGGCCGAGTTTGCCTGTCTCCACCGCGCGCTGCTGGCGCTCGTGCGCGCTGATCCCGTGTGCCGCCAGCTGATGAGCGTGCCGGGTGTTGGCGCGGTCGTCGCCATGACCTTCAAGAGCGGGGTGGACGACCCGTCCCGCTTCCGACGCTCACGCGATGTTGGACCTCACTTCGGCCTCACCCCACGCAAGTACCAGTCGGGCGAGCTCAACGTCACCGGTTCGATCAGCAAGGTCGGCGACCGCATGGTGCGGACCGCGCTCTACGAGGCAGCCAGCGTGATGCTCACCCGTACGGTGCGCATGTCGCCGCTCAAGAGCTGGGCGTTGGCGGTGGCCAGGCGGCGCGGCGCGAAAAAGGCGCGGGTCGCCCTGGCGCGCAAGCTGGGCGTCGTCCTCC
>JALYPM010000065.1 GCA_030856365.1 Pseudomonadota bacterium | reverse complement strand
CCGGCGACGGGACAGGCGTGTGGCTGGCGACCGGCGACGTCGGCCACTTCGACGACGAGGGCCGGATCGTCATTACCGACCGCAAGAAGGATTTGATCGTCAACGACAAGGGCGACAATGTCGCTCCGCAGCGGGTCGAGGGAATGCTGACTCTGCAGCCGGAGATTGCTCAGGCGATGGTTTATGGCGATCGCAAGCCGCATCTTGTCGCATTATTGGTTCCTGAGCCGGAGATCGCGGACTTGCCCGATCTTCATCAGCGGCTCTCGAAGGCCGTCGACCGGGTCAACGCGGAGCTTTCGGTGATCGAGAAAGTGCGCCGCTTCGTCATCGCCGATGCGCCGTTCACGGTGGAGAATGAGCAGATGACGCCGTCCCTGAAAGTGCGGCGCCATGTGCTCAAGGCTGCTTATGGCGAGCGGCTCGAAGCGCTCTACCGTAAATAGCTACGATCGCGTGTAGGGGACGAAATCGCCTAGCGAGCAGCTGCCGACCGTCATTCCGGTCGACGTGTCGACAACCTGTGCGATGTCGCCGCGGCACAGCTGACCCCCGCCGCCCAGATTCCTGGTGACCAAGGCCGTCGAGGAGCGGTCCAGGCCGTCGCAGACGCCGTTGATCTCATTACGATAGATGCGATTCCTGCCGTCCCTGAACAGGATGGTGTTTCCGTCGATACGGATCATGTCCTGCGTTCGGCTCCTCTGCAGGCAATCCAGCGGCGCTCCGGCAACCTTGCCGATTAGGGCCTTTTGAAGCTCGGCTTCGGCGCGTGCATTGTAGACCGGCGCTTGCGGCGCGGTCGAGCAACTGGCGAGCGTGGCGGCGATGATCGGCAAAGGCATGATCCGCATAGGATGTCTCCTCGTGAGTCGAACGTCCGACCCGGATTGTGAGCGCTCTCGCCTATGAACGGAAGCTGTCTTTTTCCGACCTCAGCCGCGCGAAATCGTCGGCGTCCGAAGCGCGGACGAACGGATTGGTGGCCAATTCCTGCGCCACCGTGGTGGGCACCGTCATTCGGTGTTCCGCTCGTAACTGCCGGACCTCCGCCAGACGCGCCGCGATGTCCGGATTGGCCGGCTCCGCATGGGCCGCGAAGACGGCGTTGGAGAGCGTATATTCGTGGGCGCAGTAGAGTGCGGTGTCCTCGGGCAGTTCCACCAGCCGCTGGAGCGAAGCGAACATCTGCTCCGGCGTGCCTTCGAACAGGCGGCCGCAGCCCATGGCGAAGATCGTGTCGCCAACGAAGGCGACCCGCCCGTCGTCGAAGATCAGCGCGATATGGCCGCGCGTATGGCCCGGCACCTCGATCACCCGGCCGACATGTTCGCCGAAGCGGATCGTCGATCCTTCTTCCAAAGCAACGTCGCGGCCCGGAATCGGCTCGGTAGCCGGTCCGGACAGGGTGGAGCCGGTCGCGTCCTTTACTGCCAGATTGCCGCCGGTGTGGTCCGGATGCCAGTGCGTGTTCCAAATCTGGGTGAGCCGCCAGCCGCGACGCTCGACTTCGGCAAGCACCGGGGCCGGGTCGCCCGGATCGACGACCGCGGTCTCGCCGCTCGCCCCGTCATGCACCAGCCAGAGATAGTTGTCGCTGAACGCGGGGACGGGGACGATCTCCAGGCTCACCACTCACCCGTGTTCGGCATCGACGCCCACGGCTCGGCTGGCGGCAGCGCCGGTCCCTTCTGAAGCAGCTCGACCGAGATGCTTTCGGGGCTGCGGACGAAGGCCATGTTGCCGTCGCGCGGCGGCCGGCTGATGGTGACGCCTGCGTCCACCAGCCGCTGGCAGCTTTCGTAGATGTCGTCGACCTCGAAGGCGAGGTGGCCGAAATTGCGGCCGCCGGAATAGCCTTCCTCGCCCCAATTGTGGGTGAGTTCGACCTCGCCGCCGTCATCGCCCGGCACGCCGAGGAAGATCAGCGTGAAGCGGCCGGCCTCATTGGTCTTTCGGCGCCGCTCCTCAAGGCCGAGGAGGTTGAAGAAGCGGATGGTGGAGTCGGGGTCGGAGACCCGCAGCATGGAGTGGAGAAAGCGCATCTGCCCTAATTAGTGACTGGGGCCGGGCTTTGCACCTTTGCCGGCGCATCGAGCAGCGCCAGCGCTTCGCGAGCGGCTTCGCCGCTCTTGCCCTCAGGGTCGGCAGCCGAGGCGCGGGTCCAGTAATCGCGCGCGGCGGTTAGATCGTTGGCGAAGTGGGCGACATGGCCGGCCTCGAACAGGGTCGTCGCATCGTTCGGCGCCAGCGACAGCGCCCGCGCAATCGCCTGCCTTGCACCCGCCGGATCGTTTTCGCGGATGGCCAACGCCGCGGAGAAATACCAGAGGAAGGCGTCTTCGGCGATTGTCGC
>JALYPM010000058.1 GCA_030856365.1 Pseudomonadota bacterium | reverse complement strand
GTTCGATACCGTCGGAAGTGCTAACCGAACAAACTTTGCGCGTATCGTTTTTCGCAGTTTTCTGCGGTTGCGGGTATGATGTAATGGCAGCCTGTCAGCTTCCCAAGCTGAACGCGCGGGTTCGATTCCCGCTACCCGCTCCAGCGCGCCTCCCGCTACCCGCTCCAGCGCGCCCGGCGTTGAACCTTGGCTCAGTTGCCGACCGCGGCCAATCCCTGGGTATCGAGCCCGTAGCGGTCGGGCAAATAGGTCAGCTGCCCACCATCCGCCTGCGCCGTCAGATAGGTGACATAGACGGGCACGCCCTGCGGCAGCTTCACATGTTGCTCCGGTGTCGATGACGGCGCGGTGCCGCTCCCGTTCATCAGCCAGCTTGCCAGTCGCGGCGCATCCTCAAGCCGGATGCAGCCGGCGCTCAGGTTACGGTTAGCCTTGGCGAAAAGCTCCTTTTGCGGCGTGTCGTGAAGGTAGATCCCGCTCTGGTTAGGAAAGTTGAACTTCATCGCACCCATCGAGTTACCCTTACCCGGCAGTTGGCGAAGCCACACCTGCTGCTGACCTGAAGCAACGGCCTTCCAATTCACTTCGCTAGTGCCGAGAACCCGCGCATTGTCGGTGTAGCCGTCAACCACCTGATAGCCGCGCGAGCGGAGATAGGATTCGCCCTGGCTCAGCACATTCTTGGCGATGATCCGGCGCACCATCTCTGGTGGCACGTGCCAGTAGGGATTGTACGTCGCATAATGAATGGTGCTGGCCACCAGCGGCGTCTGCTTTCCGGCGACCGGCTGACCGACAATCACCTTCATCGTGTCCTGCACCCGACCGTCCTGCATCATGAACAGACGCGCGCTGGCGACATCGACGATGACCGAGCGGCCCCTCGAGGGAAGGGCGCGGGCGCGGTCGAGGTTGGCGACGATCCGGCGCGCCGGCTCGACGCCGCTCTGCATTTCCGCCCAGGCGGCATCGCGGAGCTGGGCATAGATCGGGTTGATGCTGGAAACCGACTGCAGATGCTGCTGGAGCGACGGCGCCGCGTCAGCCTGCTGCAGGATCACTTCGGCCGGGAAGGTGCGCGGCATCACGAAAGCATCGCCATATTCCATCCCCGCGGCCGGCTTGCCGAGTGCCTGGACGTAAAGCACCCACGTGGCGGAGAGAGTCCGTTCGGCTTGCGCTAGATCGGCGGGGTTGCCGGATTGGGCGCGCTGCACTGCAGCCTGCGCAAGATTGGCTAGCTCCGGACCGCCCGAAAGGCCGTCAAGCTGGGCGCGGCGAAGGATCGCCACCAATTGGCTAGCCGCAGAAACGCTGGCCCCGGCCTTGAACCACAGCGGCGCATTGCTGCGCGACTGATAGAAGCGCTCGACTCCCGCGGCAGAGGGCAGTGCGACGACCGAAGCCGCGACCGCTGGGCCGGCGGCGGCTGTCGCGGGGATGGCGAACGGCATGAGCGCGGACGCAAGCGCGGCGCACTTGAATGTGGTTTTCACTTTGTAATCTTTCGCTTTTAGGCGTTTCAATTAACAACGCGCTTCGCGGCCCGAGGTTCAAACTACCTCAGGTGAACGGTTTCAAGCCGAGTAGTCGGCGAGCGTCGCTGCCAGATCGTCGATCAGGTCCTGCGGGTCCTCCAGGCCGATATGGAGGCGCACCAGCGGTCCGCCGAAATCACGCGGTATTGCGGTTCGGATCGGATCGGCGGGAACGGCGAGGCTCTCGAAACCGCCCCAGCTGTAACCGATGCCGAACAGTTCCAGGCGCTCGATTAGCCGGTCTCTCGCGCCGCGGTCGCCGCCGGAAAGGACAAAGGCGAAGAGGCCCGAAGCGCCGAGGAAATCGCGCTTCCACAGCCCGTGTCCGGGTGAGCCGTCGAACGCAGGGTGGAGCACTCGGGCAACCTGCGGCTGTTGCTTCAGCCAGTTCGCCACCGCCAGCGCATTCGCCTGATGCCTTTCCAGCCGGACGCTCAGCGTCCGCAGCCCACGAGCGGCGAGATAAGCATCGTCGGGACTGACATATTGGCCGAATGACTGGGCGGTCCGGTCGAGGGCATCCCAATGATCGAGAGCGGCCGTCACCGCGCCCATCATCACATCGGAATGGCCGGAGATATATTTTGTGACCGCGACGATGCTGAGGTCCACGCCTTTGGAAATGGCAGGGAAGTACAGCGGAGTGGCCCAAGTGTTGTCGAGGAGGGCAGCGATCCCGCGCCGGCGCGCCATTTCGCAGATGCCGGGGACGTCCTGCACTTCGAACGTCAGCGAGCCGGGGCTCTCCATGAAAATCGCCCGAGTCTTCTCGCCGGCGAGCGCGTCCAGCTGCTCCGGCGTTGCCAGCGGGTCGTAGTATCGCGTCGCGATTCCTAACCGCTTCAACTGCTGGTCGCAAAATATGCGGGTGGGGGCATAAGCGCTGTCGACCATCAGCAGATCGTCGCCGGGCTTGAGGACGCTCATCAGCGCCATCGCCACCGCACCCGATCCGGACGGGAACAGGCGCGTCCCCGCCGCTCCCGGCTCCAGCTCCGTCAGCGCTTCGGCCAGCGACCATTGCGTCGCGGTGCCGTTGCGGCCGTAGCTCATCCGGCCGTCCCTCGGCGGATACCCGGCGTGCATATCAGCGATGCTTTCGAACAGCACGGTCGAGGTGCGCGAGACAGGCACATTGACGGCGCCGCCGAGCCATTCCTTGCGGCGGCCGCCGTGGATGATAGCCGTGTCAGGCCGCCGTGGCTTGTCGCTCATTCGCCTAGCCGCCGTGCTTGCGTAGCCAGAGCGAGAAGAGTTCGGGCCAGCGCGAGCCCGGCAGATCCTTCGCAAGCTGCACGCCGAAGCCATGGCCGCCCTCGCTGAAAAAGTGGCTTTCGACAGGGACTCCGACGCTGTTCAGCGCTTCGGCCCAGCGCAGGCTCTGCGCGATCGGCACGATGTCGTCGTTCATCGCATGACCGACGAAGGAGGGCGGCGTGTCCCTGGTGACGTGCTCGAGCGGTGAGCGCGCCCGGGCGGCAGCGTCGGACCCGTCTGCGCCGAGCAAATTCTCCATCGAGCGGCTGTTGAGCCCCGCATCGATCAGGGTGGTGACTGGGTAAAGAAGGCCAACATAGGCCGGTCGTGCCGACTGGCGTTCGGCCGCGTCGGCGGCTGCATAAGTCTGCTTCGCGTGCGAAACCGCGAGGTCGGCGGCGAGGTGCCCGCCGGCGGAGAAACCGAGCACGCCCAGGCGGGTGGGATCGATCCGATAGTCGGTCGCGCGGGCGCGGATCAGCCGCATCGCCCGCTGCGCGTCCTGAAGCGGCACGAGCTGGCGATTGGCCCAGCCTTCGGTCGGAAGGCGGTGGGTGAGAACGAAGGCCGTCGTGCGCCGGGCATTCAGCTCACGCGCCGGGTTTATCCCCTCATTCTGGACCGACAAAAAGGCGTAGCCGCCGCCGGGGATCACCAGCACCGACGAGCCATCGGGGTCGCGCGCGCGATAGACGTTGATTTCCGGCACCGGCACGCCGCGGATCCACAGCTGCCGCTGCCCGGCCGGGCCGTTCATGGTCCAGTCGAGCTTGATCGGCGCTGCCGGCGCGCCGGAAGGTCCGTCGGGCCAAAGCGGCAGCCGCTCCTTCGGCGGCCAGGCGGGCAGGTCGGGATCGCCCATCGCGGGAGTCGGCGGCAGCCATTCTTGCGCCGAGGCCGCGGCGGCAAGCCCGGTCAATGCTGCGCCGAGAAATGTCCTGCGGCGAACGTCCATCCTGCTCCTTCCACTCGTCCATGGAAGGTCTGCCACCGCGTGCCCGGAGCCGCCATAGAAAAAGGGCGGCCCGGCAACCCGGACCGCCCCTGTTTTCTGATACCGAACCGCCTTAGCGCTTCGAGAACTGGAAGCTGCGGCGAGCCTTGGCGCGGCCGTACTTCTTGCGCTCGACGACGCGCGGATCGCGGGTCAGGAAGCCCTCGCGCTTGACGGTCGTCCGAAGCCCCGGCTCGTAGCGGGTGAGCGCGGTCGAAATGCCGTGCCGAACCGCGCCGGCCTGGCCCGACAGCCCGCCGCCCTTGACCGTCGCTTCGACGTCATACTGACCGCGGCGGTCGGTGATGTCGAAAACCTGGTTGATGATCAGCCGCAGCGTCGGACGCGCAAAGTAGACATCCTGCTCGCGGCCGTTGATGACGATCTTGCCCGAGCCCGGCTTGAGCCAGACGCGCGCGACGGCATCCTTCCGCCGTCCGGTCGCATAGGCGCGGCCCTGCTTGTCGAGCTGCTGCTCGCGAAGCACGGCTTCGATCTGCGGACCCTGGGTGGAAATCCCATGGTCGTCGGCGGCGGGTTCCGCCTTCGTCGTCTCGGCGGGCGCAGCAGCGGCGGCTGTTTCTTCAGCGGGAGCCGGTGCGGTTTCCGGTTCGGGGGCGGTGAGCGCACCGAGATCGGACAGAGACTTCTTCTTGTCGGCCATTATGCGCCCACCTTGTTCTTACGGTTCATCGACGCGACGTCGAGCGCCTCCGGGCTTTGGCCGGCGTGCGGGTGCTCGGTGCCGTTGTAGAGGTGAAGGGCGCGCATCTGGTCGCGACCGAGCGGCCCGCGCGGGATCATCCGCTCGACGGCCTTCTCCAGCACGCGCTCCGGGAAGCGGCCTTCGAGAACCTTGCCAGCCGTGGTCTCCTTGAGCCCACCGACATAGCCGGTATGCTTGTAGTAGATTTTGTTCTTGAGCTTGTTGCCGGTGAACCGCACCTTGTCGGCGTTGATAACGACAACATGGTCGCCGCAATCGACGTGCGGCGTGAAGCTCGGCTTGTGCTTACCGCGCAGGATATTGGCGATGATCGACGCGACCCGGCCGACCACCAGGCCGTCGGCATCTATCAGGTGCCATTTCTTTTCGACCTCGGCCGGCTTCGCCGACTTGGTGGTCTTCATCAGCGCCTTCATGGCGTGGACCTTTCGGTTGAACGGGAAAGGCGGCACCATCAGGCGCCGCCTCGAGGGGGCCAATGGCAGCAAAGGCGCAATTCGTCAAGCAATCCGCGGCATTGCTGGCGGGTAAAATGATACCGGGCAAACAAGAGCGGCCCGGCGTTCACCGCCAGGCCGCTCCAATTCGCCGAAGTCGAAGAAGCTTACTTCTTCTGGCTGAGACGCTGGCGCGCAACCTGCTTGGCAAGCGCGTCCGAACCGCTCGTCGCATTGCAGGCCGCGTCGCCGGCCTTGCGCTGCGCCGACAGCAGCGCAACGGTCGTGCCGCAGACGTTCGCGGCAACACTGATCGGCACCTGGGCCGTGATCGGAACGTTGAGGTTGTTGAGCGCCGCGATCTGCGTATCGTTGAGGAAGTCATCAAGGATGGTGACATCCTGAACGGTAACATTCACCAAGCCCTGCGAATTGCCAATCTGCGCCATCGCAGGAGCGGTCGTTGCGGCTGCCATTGCGGCAGCGATCATGATCTTACGCATTGTTGTCTCCATCTTCTGAGTGAATTGCGAGCGTCTGTGCCCGCACACCTTCAGCAAGGGTGT
>JALYPM010000050.1 GCA_030856365.1 Pseudomonadota bacterium | reverse complement strand
TTCCGCACACGACCAAAGTCGGCATGGTGAACGCCTGCAGCCAGTCGACGAACGCGTCCTCGAAACTCTCGAGCAGATGTCCCGCAGCGATGCGGTCGACCTTCTGGCTCTTCATGAACTGCACCGTCAGCCAGTGGGAATCGCCGCGCTCCACCGCATCGAATTTCGCGATCGCCTCCAGGAAAAAGGTCTTGCGGCGCTGCCAGTTGGCAAGGCCTTCCAGCCCCGCTCCGCCGAGGATGGCGCGCCGGGGCTTCAGCCCCTCGCCCACGCCTTCGACCGTGGTACGCGCACCGAGCGAAAAGCCGCCGAGGTCGAAGTCTGTCAAACCAAGCTGGGCAATCAGCTCCTTAAGGTCGCGCGCGAGAATGCCCTTTGGATAAGCGGCGGCCTCCTGCGGGGCGCTGCTGTGCCCGTGGGCGCGCAGATCGGGCATGATCACGCGAAAACCGTCGGCGGCGATCCGCACCGCATGGCCGAATTTGATCCAGTTCATCGTCGCACTGGAGAACAGGCCATGCAGCAGAATGACCGGCCTGCCCTCTCCAAGCTCGTGCCAGGCAAGCTCGACCCCGTCGGACGCCGCCCAGCGGTGGGTGATCAACTCAGGCAGGGGGGGGGCTCAGTCGGATCGCTGTCGCGCCGCGACGATGTTTCATCATGTGCAGCATCCGAGCATTTGCTTGTGTGGGGAAACTGCGGCTGGTTGGGCGCTGCGGGGTTACTCGCTCGCGGCTTGCACGGCGGCCGCTTTGGCGGTTTCCACCGCCGAACGCATGCGCTCGGTTCGTTCTGCGCGAGCGGCCATTTCGGCCCACGCGGTGGCGGAGCGCAGGCAGCGGTCGCGGACATTGTCGAGAAGAGCGGCATCGGCTTCCGCCTGAGCTTCGCTCGCACGCATCGAATAAAGATCCCGATCTTTCATCCGCTCTTTCCTTCACCGAAATAAGGGTCGGGCGCCGTCATCAGGCGGCGCCCTGCTGTTCGTTACGCGCTCTGAAGATTGACGGCTTTGGTCTTGCCGCGCTGGTCTTCCTCGAGATCGTAGCTGACGCGCTGTTCCTTATCGAGCGTGCGCAGGCCGGCGTGCTCCACCGCGGTGATGTGAACGAACGCGTCGTTGCCGCCATCATCGGGGTGAATGAAGCCGTAGCCCTTGGACTCGTTGAAAAATTTTACGGTGCCGATTGGCATAGTGTAGTTCCTTCTTGTGGCGGACCGCCATTCGGCCCGCCGACGCTAGAAGAGGCCAAGAGAAGGAATGGAGGAGCCGCAAAGCGCCTTGAGACCGTCAGTTTGCGACTAATAGCGCGGTTCGTATAAACGCAATCGCCTGAAAATGTAAGCCCGCGCCCGGCGGCGCCGCCAGCGGTCTAGAAACGCGACGGCGCGAAGGGCCGCCAGTCGATTTCGTCATCGATGTATGTCTCCAACAGCAGCGCCGCCGCCAGCCTCGCCGCCGCCGGAGCGGTCTGGATTCCGAAGCCGCCCTGCCCCGCGTACCAGAAGAAGCGCGGCGAGTCGGCGGCAAAGCCGTAAACCGGGATGCGGTCCGGCGCGAAGCTCCTCAGCCCGGCCCAACTGCGCTCGACCCGCTCCACCGGCCAGTCGACAACCTGTTCGAACCGGGCGATCGCCGTCGCGACATCGATCTCTTCCGGAGCGGCGTCGCACGGATCGCTATCGATCTCGTCGTGCGGACTCAGCCATATGCTGCGGTCCCCTTCGCCCTTGAAGTAGAAGGTACCCGCCGCGTCAGACACTAGCGGTAGAGTCCTGAGACCGGTCCGCCCCACGCGCAACTGCACCATCGTGCGCCGCTTGGGCACGATTCCCAGCGGCTGGACTCCTGCAGCGCTCGCGACGGAATCGGCCCAGGCCCCGGCCGCGTTGACCAGGATTGAAGCGGTCACGGTGGCGCCGTCAGCCAGTTCGACACTCCACCGGCCAGCTGCGAACCGCGCTGCCCGGAGCATGGAGCGAGTGCGCAGTTCGCCGCCTGCCCTCCTGTACCTCGCCAGTGCGTCCGAATGCAGCCGCGCCACATCGATGTCGGCGCAGCCCGGCTCCATCAGCGCATGTTGCCACTGCGGGCGGATACCCGGCACCCGTCGCTCGAGCTCCTCGCGCGTCACTTCCCTCGTTTCAACGCCTTCCGGAACTTCGAAATCCCGCGTCGGGGAGACATGCAGTGCCCCACGCCGCCGCAGGAAGCCGCCCCTTTTCAGAATCGGGCGCGATGCCGCCGTGAGTTGCGCCACGATCGGGCCGCCATAGCTCTCAAGCCAGAAGGCGGCGGAGCGGCCGGTCGAATGATAGCCGCACAGATCTTCCGTCTCGATCAACAGCGTCCGTGCGCTGCCGGCGATCTCTGCGCCCAGCGTGGCACCCGCGATACCCCCGCCGACGATCAGCACATCATATTCGGCGGAAAGGTAATTAGTCTGCGGCATCGCGCCCGTGGTTACGGTTTGGAAAGCCCTGACGTCTAGGTGTCGGCGTCATGATCAACGCCGGATTTACCGAAGCACTGCTCGCCACTCTTGCTCTGCTGCTGCTCGTCGCGGCGGTCATCGACGTGCGCACCTTCACCATTTCGAATCGGCTCAACCTGGCGGTCGCGGGGCTTGCGCCGCTTTACTGGTGGTCGATCGGATTGCCGGCCGGGACCGCGATGCTGATCCAGCTGGCGGTCGCGGCGGGCGTGTTTCTGATGCTCGCTGCCGCCTTCTGGGTAGGGATGATGGGCGGCGGTGACGTCAAGCTCGCTGCCGCATTGTCGCTGTGGTTCCCCCCCGGCGGAACGGTCAAATTCCTGGTCATCATGTCGCTGGCCGGCGGGCTGCTAACCCTCGGTGTTGCAGCGGCGCACAAGCTGCGCGGAGCGCCCGGCCGGCCGGAGGTTCCATACGGAGTCGCGATCGCTTTTGGCGGTCTCGCGATTCTCGCCCAACGCTTTCTTAACCAATTTGCCTGATGAACAGGGACCATAGACGGGGCCCTTCAGGGGAGGCGATCACGCCATGAACGTACGTAAGATTATGCTGCTGTTTGGTGCGCTGATGATCGCTGCGGTCACGGCCATCATGGCCAAGAACATGTTTGTCGGCGCCGGCGCCGACAAGGCTGCTGCGGCTCCCGCGGTCCCGCTGGGTCCAAAAGTGCTCGTCGCCCGCAAGGCTTTGCCGGTCGGCACGATCATCGACGCCGAGAGCCTGGCGTATCAGCCCTGGCCCCAGGAGCTCCTGCAGAGCGCCTATTACGTCGAAGGCGGACCCGAGGGTGATATCCAGAAGCTTCTGGGGACCGTCGTGCGCTATCCCGTCACCGCCGGCCAGCCGCTCACTCGCGGCGCCCTGGTGGGTCCGAACGACCGCGGCTTCCTGGCCGCCGCGCTCGGCGCCGGGATGCGCGCCATCACCGTGCCCGTCAGCGCGGCGAGCGGCGTTGCCGGCTTCGTCTTCCCGGGCGACCGGGTCGACATGGTGCTGACCCAGGAAGTCGAGGGCGAAGGCCGCTCGCTGCGGGTGTCGGAAACGATCGTTCGCAACGTCCGCGTTCTCGCGACCGATCAGCGCTTCGACAGCAAGGGTGAGGACGGCAAGACCGAGGTCAAGACCTTCTCGAACGTCACCGTCGAGGTCACTCCGCGAATTGCCGAAAAGATCGCGGTTTCGCAGAGCATGGGCCTGCTGTCGCTATCGCTCCGCTCGATCGCCGACAGCGCTTCGGAGCTGGAGCGTGCGGTTGCCGCCGGTGTGGTCAAGGTGCCCAACGGCACCAACCCCGCCGAAGAGCGCCGGATTCTGACCGCGGTCGCCAGCCGGCCGATGGACAGCAATACGACTTACACAACCGGTGGAGACGTCTCGCGCTTTCAGCGTCGCAGCGTCCCGTCGCAATCCCGCAGCCAGCCTGAACAGGCCGCGGGCAACAACGTCGCTACCGCCTCGCCTGCCGCCGTGCCCCAGGGCCCGAGCGTCAAGGTGGCGCGCGGCAACAGTGTCACTGTCGTCCCGGTCGGAGCTCGCTAACATGACCAATCGTAACATCCGTGGCCGAGTGAAACTCGGCTCAGCAATCGCCGCCCTGGCCATTGGCCTGGCCGGGATCGCCGCCACCCCTGCCGCCGCGGCTCAGCCCGCGGGCACCTACAAGCCGACCCAGCAGGTAATGCTGTCGGTTGGCGAGGGGCAGATGGTGAACCTCTCGCGCCCAGTCGCCGACGTCTGGGTGTCAAACCCGGCCGTTGCCGATGTCCACGTGACCAATACGCGCTCGATCAACCTGTTCGGAAAAGCTGCGGGCGAGGCCACGGTCATCGCAACGGCCCGGGACGGATCGGTTGTCTATGCGACGAACGTGCGCATCAATCAGAACATCACGTCGGTGGACGACATGCTCCGCGCAGCGATGCCCGATTCGAGCATCCAGGTGCAGAATGTCGGCCAGATCGCGGTTCTCACGGGCACTGTCGGTTCTCCCGAGGACAGCGCATTTGCCGAGCAACTGGTTCGCGCCGCGCTCAATCCGGGCGTTAAGGAAGGCGAACCTCTGCTGATCGTGCCCGTCAACCGCATCCGGACGGCAACCCCGCTGCAGGTCAATCTCAAGGTCCGCATTGCGGAAGTGAACCGGTCGCTGCTCAAGCAGATCGGCGTCAACCTCCTCGCGACTGACCCCAGCAGCGGCTTCCAGTTCGGCATCGCTCAGGGTCAGGGCATTCGCCTGCCCGATCTCGACGACCCCAATACCGGCATCGTCGGACCGATCCGCAGCGCGATCGGCTCGACGCTGTCGGGTGCCGGCAGCCTGTTCGGCCTCGACCTCCTCGCCTCGATCGACCTTGCGGAAGTCGACGGCCTGGTGACTACGCTCGCCGAGCCGAACCTCACTGCATTGTCGGGTGAAACCGCCAGCTTCCTGGCCGGCGGCGAGTTCCCGATCCCGGTGTCTCAGACGCTCGGCACGATTGCGATCGAATATAAGCAGTATGGCGTCGGCCTGGCCTTCACTCCGATCGTGCTTGCCGACGGCCGCATTTCGATGCGGGTTCGCCCGGAAGTCAGCGAATTGTCGACCGAAGGCGCGATCAAGCTCAACGGCTTCGACGTTCCGGCGCTGACCACACGACGCGCCGAAACGACCGTCGAGCTCGGCTCCGGCCAGAGCTTCATGCTCGCCGGACTGCTGCGCAACCACAATATCAGCAACATCGACAAGGCACCGTTCCTTGGCGACCTGCCAATCCTCGGCACGCTGTTCCGCTCGACCAGCTTCCGCCGCCAGGAGACGGAACTGGTGATCATCGTCACCCCGTATCTGGTGCGGCCGGTGTCGGGCCGGATGGCGCTGCCGACCGACGGCTATCGTGCCCCGACCGATCCCCAGCGCATTCTCGAGGGACAAAGTTACACCGGTGCGCGCCGTGCTCCGGTCCAGTCGACCGCTCCGGTCGCAGCGCCCGGCCTGTCCGGCGCCGCCGCCGTCGCCGCTCCCGGTTTCAAGCTGTGAACCGGCTGCAAAGGAAGGATTGCACCATGCGTCTGAAGCTCAGTCTGCTCCTGCTCGGTCCGGCTCTTGCCGGTTGCGGCCACGTGACGCAGGACCAGCCCGACCGCGGAGTTTCCAGCGTCAACGAGACGCTGGTCGGCCGCAACAATTATGTGTTCGACGCCGCCGCTCCCGATGGGATCCTGTCCCCGAGCGAGGCAACCCGGCTGGACTCCTGGTTCCAGACGCTGAACCTCAACTATGGCGACACTGTCTACGTTGACGGGACCTCGGGCGCCGCCCGCGCGGATGTCGAGCGGATCGCCAACAGCTACGGGATGATGATCGCCTCCGGCGCGCCGATGACGGCCGGCGCGGTTGCTCCCGGCGCTGTGCGAGTAATCGTCAGCCGCACGGAAGCGTTCGTGCCGGGCTGCCCCAATTGGGACCGGCCAGCGTCGCCCAACTTCAGCAATCGCTCCATGCCGAACTACGGTTGCGCGGTGAATTCGAACCTTGCCGCCATGGTCGCCAATCCGACGGACCTGGTTCACGGCCGCGCAGGCAGCCCGGTCAGCGATTCCGCGGCAGGCGCGAAGGCGGTCAATCTTTATCGCGGATGGCCGCTGACGGGGGTCACCGAAGGGCAGGCCCGCCGGCCGCTGAAGCAGGCCGAGACCAAGGGGGAATAGAATGAACGCTCCGTTCCAAACACGCGCGGGTCTGCGCGATCCGTTCACCGCCTTCGTCTGCGACGATGCGACCGCCGACATGCTTCGGCCGGTGGCGGTCGAGCATGGCTGGTCGCCGGAGAAGGTCAACAAAGGAGGCCTTCGCAACGCGGTTCAGTCGCTTTCGGTGAGCGCGAGCCCGAACATCCTGTTCGTCGATTTGTCCGAGTCCGCCGATCCGCTGAACGACATCAATGCCCTTGCGGAAGTCTGCGAGCCCGGCACGATTGTCATCGCGACAGGCCAGGTCAATGACGTCCGCCTCTATCGCGACCTCGTCGCCAGCGGGATTCACGATTATCTATTGAAGCCGTTTACGATCGATCAGCTGCGCGACACCTTTGCGCACGCCCAGATGATCCTGTCCGGACCCCGCGGTGAGGCCCAGGCCGACAAGCCCCACGTAATGGCGGCGGTGGTGGGTGTCCGTGGTGGGGTTGGAGCGTCGACGATCGCGACTTCGCTGGCTTGGCTGCTGGGCGAGAAAGCGCACCGCTCGACCGCTTTGCTCGATCTCGACGTCCACTTCGGGACGGGCGCGCTTGCACTCGACCTGGAGCCTGGCCGCGGTCTTACCGACGCAATCGAGAATCCGAGCCGCATCGACGGCCTGTTCATCGAGCGTGCGATGGTGCGCGCCAACGAGCGCCTGTCGGTGTTGTCGGCGGAAGCGCCGATCCATCAGCCGCTGGTGACGGACGGCACCGCCTTCTTCCAGCTGCAGGAGGAAATGCGCAACGCTTTCGAATCGACCGTGCTCGACCTGCCGCGGCAGATGCTGATCCAATATCCGCACCTGGTTCACGACGCCCATGTCGCAGTGGTGGTGTCGGAACTGACGCTGGCGGCCACTCGCGACACCATCCGGATCCTCGCCTGGCTGAAATCGAACGCTCCCCAGACCAAGGTCGTCGTGGTCGCGAACCGCGTTCCTTCGGGCGGAGCGCTGGAGATCAACCGCAAGGACTTCGAGCAATCGATCGAACGGCCTGTCGATATCGTGTTCCCAGCTGACGGCAAGGTCGCCGCCCAGGCCGCGAAACTCGGCAAGCCGCTTGCGGAGGTCGCGTCGGGCAAGATGGCCGCGCCATTCAATACGCTCGTCAACATGGTCGTCAATCATGCCACCGAAGATGGCGCGGTTGCCGATGTGAAGTCCGACGGCGCGAAGTCGATCGTCGCCAATCTTAAAGCGATGCTGCCAAAGCAGAAAGCCAAGGCGGCCTGAAGTTGATGCCGTCGGCAGCCGCCGGAATGCGGTGGCTCGCCGACCTTTGAAGGGTCGGGTGACTCCATGCTGTTGATGATCATCATTGCTGTCGGCATGCTGGGGACGCTGGTGATGGGTTACGTCGCCTTCAGCGGCCCCTCCGCGTCTCGCGCGGTCAAGCGCCGCATGGAGAACGTCAGGGAGCGGCACGCCGAAGGCAATCTGGCGGTCACTGCCCAGGCTCAGATCCGCAAGCTGATGGCTTCGCGCAACAGCCGCATCGAAGGCTTTGCGTCCTCGCTCCTCCCCAAGCCGGCCCTGCTGCGCAAGCGGCTGGAGCAGACCGGCAAGGAAATTTCTCTCAGCCGGTACATGATGGTTTCGGCCGGTCTCGGCGTCGGCACGATGACGCTGCTGATGATGCGCGGCGCCCCGCTACTGCTGACGGTCTTTGCGGGCCTGTTCGTTGGCTTCGGAGTGCCGCACTATTTCATCGGTCGGATGATCAAGAAGCGCGTTGCCAAATTCACCTCCAACTTCCCGGACGCCATCGAGCTGATGGTCCGCGGCCTGCGCTCCGGCCTTCCCATCACCGAGACGATGCAGATCGTCGGCGCCGAAATCGGCGGTCCGGTGGGGATCGAGTTCCGCGCGGTGTCCGACCGGATGAAGATCGGCCGCACCCTGGAAGCCGCGCTTCAGGAAAGCGCCGATCGCCTGGGCACGGCCGAATTCCAGTTCTTCGTCATCACCTTGGCGATCCAGCGGGAAACTGGCGGCAACCTTGCCGAGACGCTGTCCAACCTGGCCGACGTGCTTCGCAAGCGCGCGCAGATGAAGCTCAAGATCCGTGCGATGAGCTCGGAGTCCAAGGCGTCCGCCTACATCGTCGGCTCGCTGCCGTTCATCGTCTTCACGCTCGTCTACATGATGAACCCGGAATATATGGCGAATTTCTTCGTCGACCCGCGCCTCATCGTGGCGGGCCTGGGTGCTTTGGTGTGGATGAGCATCGGGGCGTTCATCATGGCCAAGATGGTCAACTTCGAGATCTGACGGGGAAAGAACGACCATGCAGGCTTCCGGCCCCACCCTCCTCGGCTTCGATGTCGTCTGGATCGCAACTTTGCTTTCGGCGGTCGCGACCTTCGCGGTGCTGCTCGCGATTTACGCGGCGACCACCGCGCGCGATCCGATGGCGCGGCGCGTCAAGGCGCTGAACGAGCGCCGCGAGCAGCTCAAGGCAGGCATCGTCGCCTCGACCAACAAGCGCAAGAAGCTGACCAACCGCAACCAGGCAGCCGACCGCGTTCGGACCATCCTGGGCAGCTTCAAGATGCTGCAGGACGACCAGATCCAGAAAACCCAGCTGCGGCTGATGCAGGCCGGCATCCGCACCAAGGACCTCGCCTTCTTCATCATCGCTGCCCGCTTCCTGCTGCCCGTCCTCAACGGCGGCTTTGCAGTGACGACCATCTACCTGCTCGACTGGTTTCCAGAATGGTCGTGGTGGCGCCAGTACGGCACCGTCGCGATGGCGGTGCTCGGCAGCTACAAAGCTCCCGACATCTGGCTGAAGAACAAGGTCAACAAGCGCAGCGCCGCGATCCGGAAGGGACTTCCCGACGGTCTCGACCTGATGGTCATCTGCGCCGAGGCTGGCCTGACCGTCGATGCAGCATTCAGTCGCGTCGCCAAGGAATTGGGCAAGGCCTATCCGGAGCTCGGCGACGAGTGGGGTCTGACCGCAATCGAGCTGGGTTTCCTCAACGAGCGCCGCAACGCGTTCGAGAATCTCGCCCAGCGCGTCGACCTCGAGGCCGTGCGCGGCGTCGTCACGACCATGATCCAGACCGAGAAGTACGGCACCCCGCTCGCTTCGGCGTTGCGTGTGCTGTCGGCGGAATTCCGTAACGAGCGGATGATGCGCGCCGAGGAAAAGGCCGCTCGGCTGCCGGCGATCATGACCGTGCCGCTGATCTGCTTCATCCTGCCGGTGCTGTTCATCGTCATCCTCGGCCCGGCGGCCTGCTCGATCAGCGACAACTTCATCAACGGCTGACCGCCTCCCCTCTCCCGCCAGCGGGAGAGGGAGGGGGCCGCAAGGCGGCGGAAGGGTGAGGGCCTGTCCACCATCTCACCGGCTACCCCGTGGAACGCACCGGCACTGTCGAGCGCTACTGTCCCCGTAACGAAAAGGGGACAACCAAGATGACCGTATTCACGCCCGACCAATGGCTAATCGTCGGTCTCGTATTTCTGCTCGGCCTGCTGGTCGGTGCATTCATGACCGCTGGCGGCCGCCGCAAGTGGAAGACGCGCTATAACGACGAGCACCGCCGCTACGGCGAGCTCGAGAAGCAGCACAAGGAGCGCGAGGGGGAACACGCAAGCCGCGAAAAGGAATTGCGGGAGCGGGACAGCCTGCGCGATGCCTCCGCTCGCAACGCGCCGCGAGGCGACGCGGATCGCGATGGCGTTCCCGATCGCAGCGACCGGCGCCCGACCGACGATCGCCGCGCCTAACCCTCGATCCTGGAAAAGTCCGCGACGCCATTCACGGCGTCGCGGAAGCGCAGCAGCAGGTTGAGCCGGCGCTGCCGCTTCGCAGCGTCGGGATCGTTGACGGTGACATGATCGAAGAAAGCGTCGATCGGCACCCGCAGCAAGGCAAGCGCCGCCATCGCGCCAGTGAAATCCTCCGCCTCGACCGCCGCGGCCGCCTTCGGCTCGGCCCGGTCGAGCGCGTTGGCGAGCGCTTCTTCCTCGGGTAGCGTATCGGCTCCGCCACGGCCCGACGCCATCTCGGCCATCGCCGCGGCCATCCCCGGCTCCTCAACCAGCACTAGCGGGTCTTCCTCCCCCGTCTGCGGAATCCCCTGCTCTTCGGGCGATGTCATGATCTCCGCGCCGGTCCAATTCTCCTTCTTGAGGATATTGGCCGCGCGCTTGTAGGCGGTGAGCAGGTCCCTGCCCTCGTCCGTCTCCACAAACGCCTGAAGCGCCTTCACCCGAGCCAGCAGCCGCACGAGATCGTCCTCCCCGCCAAGTCCGAACACCGCATCGATAAGGTCGTGACGAACCCCGGCCTCGCGTTGCTGTACCTTGAGGCGATCGGCGAAGAACTTGAGGAGCTCGCCCTCGGCGATCGGAAGGCGCAGATCGTTCTCGACCACCAGTCGGATCGCTCCAAGCGCTGCTCTGCGAAGCGCGAACGGGTCTTTCGATCCTGTCGGCTTTTCATCGATCGCGAAGAAACTGCGCAGGCCATCGAGCTTGTCGGCAAGCGCCACCGCAACCGTCACCGGAGCCGTCGGCACCTCGTCTCCCTGCCCGACAGGCTTATAATGGTCGCGCACCGCATCGGCCACGGCCTTCGGCTCGCCCTGCCGCTCGGCGATGTAGCCGCCGATGATGCCTTGGAGCTCGGGAAACTCACCAACCATGCCGGTGACCAGGTCCGCCTTCGCGAGTCGCGCCGCGCGTTCCGCCAGGTCGGCAAGCGACTCTCCTTCCCGCTGGCGGGAGGGGGCTGGGGGGTCGGCATGTCCGGCATCGGCAATGCGGGGAGAAACAGGCCCACCCCCGGCCCCTCCCGCAAGCGGGAGGGGAGATACGATACCGTCCTCAACCAACCACCGCGCAAGCTTCGCCACCCGCTCGACCTTATCGGCGACCGTCCCCAGCTTCTCGTGGAACACGATCCCGCCCAGCTTCTCCGCCTGGCTCACCAGCGGCACCTTGAGATCCTGCTCCCAGAAGAACCGCGCGTCCGCCAGCCGCGCGGCAAGCACCTTCCGGTTGCCGTCAACGATCGCCTCGCCGCCGTCATTGGCGTCGATGTTGGCGACGCACACGAACGCCGGTGCCAACGCCCCCGC